>JAQGHV010000146.1 GCA_028288785.1 Rhodospirillales bacterium
GGCGTCAACTGCACCATGAACGTGACCATGGGACATTCCAGCTACCCGCTGAAATGCATGCTGACGCCGGCAATTCGCGGCAATGCCGGCTGCTACGCGCCCCTCGCCGTCAGCGCGCCGCCCCACACCGCGCTCAACTGCGACCCACCGGCCGCAGTCGCGCATCGCACGCGCATTTCCTGGTGGATCGGGCCCAACCTTTATCGGGCGCTCGCCCCGGCCATTCCGGGCAAGGTGCAGGCCTTCACCGGCATGCCGAAGGCCTTCGGCTTCTACGGCCGCAACAACCAGGGCCGCGTCGCGTCGGACCATTTCTTCATGGGCGGCGGCCAGGGCGCCTCCCAGCGGCAGGACGGCAAGTCCGGGCTGCTGTTCCCCACCTCCGCCGCCAATACGCCAGTCGAGCTGCTGGAATCGCGCATGCCGGTGCTGATCCTGGAGAAGGCACTGGTTGCCGACACCGGCGGCCCCGGCACCATGCGCGGCGGCCTCGGCCAGCGCATGAAGGCGCGGCGCCTCGATGATGGCGAGCCCGTCTCGATCGGCCTGTTTCCGGAGGGCTACGGCCTCACCGTCGAGGGTCTGTTCGGCGGTGCGCCGGGTGGCAATGCCTATGGTCTGGTGCATCGACCCGGCGCCACGCCGCACGACGTCACCACCGGCGAGATGGTCACGCTCACCGCCGCCAGCACCGTGATCGAGGTGCAGATCGCCGGCGGCTCCGGCTTCGGCCCTGCCACCGCGCGTAGCCTCGACGCCATCGCCGCCGACCTCGAGGATGGCTACATCACGCCCGCTGCTGCTTCGCGCGACTATGGCTGCGCGCTGACGCCGGATGGCCACATCGACCCAACTGCCACGGTGCGCCGCCGTGCGCCCCTTGAACCCGCCACGGGAGCCGAATGATGACCACACGTCGCACCCTGCTGCACGGCGCCGCCGCGCTCGCCGCGCTGCCCTCCGCCGCCTGGTCGTTCGAGCGCGACGGCAACCGCAAGGTTCTCGTCTTCGCCGGCAACCAGGCGGTGCCGAACCTCGACCCGCACGTGCGCTACGACTGGTCCACGCGCATGATCCAGCAATCCGTCTATGATGGGCTGCTGAAGTACGTGGGCTCGCCGCCGCGCATCATCCCCTGGCTCGCGGAGCGCTACGACGCCTCGCCGGATGGCCTCAGCTACACCTTCCACCTCGTCGCCAACGCGAAGTTCCACAATGGCGACCCTGTCGATGCGGAAGCGGTGCGCTATTCCTTCCAGCGCGCGCTGCGCTTGAACGCCGGCGTGGCCTGGATGCTGAAGGATTTCCTGAAACCCGAAGGCATCGTCGCGGTCGATCCGCGTACCGTGCGCTTCACCCTCGAACGGCCCTTCGCGCCCTTCATCAGCTATGTGCCGTGGTGGTACATCGTGAACCCGAAGCAGGTGCTCGCGAACACCGTCAACAACGACGAAGGCCGCGCCTGGCTCACTGAGAACGCCGCCGGCTCCGGCCCGTTCAAGCTACGCCGCTTCGATGCCAATACGCTCATCCACATGGACAGTGTGCCGGACTACTGGAAGGGCTGGCCGATGGGCGAGGCCAACCGCCTCTCCGGTGTCATCTACCGCATCCTGCGCGAGGCGGCGCCACGCCGCGCGGCGCTGCAACGGCGCGAGATCGACATCGGCACCAACTTCTCCCCCGACGACATGAGCCAGCTCGCGCGCCTCCCTGGCGTCCGTATCGAGGACCACCCCGGCTTCACCACCTTCGGCATCAAGTTCAACTGCGCCGAAGGGCCCACTGCGGACGCAAACCTGCGCCGCGCCATCGCGCACGCCTTCGACTACGAGGCGCTTATCACCATCCACAATGGTGGCGCGCGGCTGATGGACAGCCCGTTCCCGCCCGGCATGGCCGGCCACATCAGCGTGCCCGGCATCGCCCGCAAGGACCTGGAGAAGGCCCGCGCATTCCTGGCGCAAAGCCGCGTGCCGAACGGCGGGATCGAGCTGGAATACGTCCACGTCCAGGGCCTCGAAGACGCGCGCCGCATCGGTCTCGCGCTGCTCGACAGCCTGCGCCCGCTCAACATCCGGGTGAACATCGTGGGCCAGCCCTGGACCACCATGGTCGCGCGCGGCTCCAAGCCCGACACCGCGCCCCACATGACGTCAGTCTACGTCACCCCCGTCGGCACCGACCCCGACACCGTCGCCTACCAATACCACCGCGATTCCTGGGGCCTCTATTACGGCATGTCGCATTACGACAACCCCGAAGTCTCCCGCATGATCGGCGAAGCCCGCGGCATGATCGACGAAACCACACGCCTCGCCACCTACGCCGAGATCCAACGCCGCATCGTCGCCGACCAACCCGAAATCTTCGGCATGATCGCCAACCGCACCTGGGCCGTGCGCGACTACATCAAAGGCTTCGAATTCTCGCCCATCCGCTTCACCGGCGAAATCGACATGTACCCGGTGTGGATCGAGGGGTGATGGGGGAAGGAGCAAGGTTGAGGGCGCTGCCCTCAAACTCCCGCCGGGGATCGCGCCGATCCCCGGACCCCCGCGTGTGTTGGTTCTTGGGTTTGGGAGGGGTGAGGTCTTCATCTGAAGGTGCCGGGTTGCGGAGAGGGGCGCGGCGCGGGAGCACCCGCGGTGTAGGGCGGCACTTGCGCCCCTCTCCGCAACCCGGCTCGCCTACGGCGAGCCTCAACACCTTCCCAGCCCAAGCACCAACAAAGGGAGGTCCAGGATCGACACGATCCTGGTGGGGGTCAGGGGGCAAAGCCCCCAGCCTTGCTTCCCTACCGCACCACCCATGATCCGTTACCTGGTGCGCCGGGCGGCTTTGGCCGTGGTAATGTTGTTTGGGTTGATTTGCCTGACCTTCGTCATCGCGAATGTGGCGCCGTCGGACGCCGCGGCGTTGGCGGCGGGGCCGGATGCGGGGCGGGCGCAGATCGAGCAGGCGCGGCGCGATTATGGTCTGGACCGGCCGTTGCATGAGCAGTTCGTGCGGTATGTGACGGATCTGGGGCGCGGCGATTTCGGGCGATCGGTCGCGACGGGGCGGCCGGTGGGGCAGGATCTGGCGAAGTATTTCTTTGCGACTCTGGAGCTGTGTTTGGTGGCGATGACGCTGGGGATTCTGTTGGGGATTCCGCTGGGGGTGTTGTCGGCGGTGTTCCAGGATCGGTGGGTGGATCATGGCACGCGCATCATCGCGGTGTCGGGTATTGCGCTGCCGCCGTTCTGGTTCGGGTTGCTGTTGCAGCTGGGGATCGCGTCGAGCCTGGGCTGGCTGCCGACGAGCGGGCGGCTTTCGGTGTTCACCGAGCCTGCGGCGCCGATCACGGGGTTGCTGCTGGTCGACAGCCTGCTGCGCGGCAATGGCGCGTTGTTCGCCGAGGCCCTGTCCTATCTGATCCTGCCCGCAATCGTGCTGTCGCTGCCCTGTCTTGCCTCGATCCTGCGGGTGAACAGGTCAGAGATGGTGGAGGCATTGAGGGCGGACCACATCACCGCGGCGCGGGCGCATGGCGTGTCGCGGCTGCGGATCGTCGCGGTCCATGCGCTGAAGAACGCGATGCTGCCGACGCTGGCGATCATCGGGCTGCGCTGGGGGTGGATGATGAGCAGCACGGTGCTGGTGGAGACGGTGTTCGACTGGCCGGGGATCGGGCTCTATGCGGTGTCATCGGCGATCGCGGGGGACTTCAAGCCGGTGATGGGCGTGACCCTGATCGTGGGGCTGAACTTCATGCTGGCGAATTTGGTGGTGGACCTGTTGTACGGCGCGCTCGACCCGCGCATTCGCGAGGCCTGAGAGGTTGTGAATTAATGCCCGAAAGCACCGAAGCACGAGGAATGGGACCTGGGTTCCGGGCGGGCATTACTGCTCAACCTCGATTTTTTCAGAGGCCCTGAGCGGTGCGCGTGGGACTTGCGATCCATCTTCTCCGCCGCAGCTTTGGCACGATGCTGGGGCTTGCGCTGGTCGCGATGATCGTGGCTCTGGCGTTGGCTGGCCCTTTCATCGTGCCCTATCCGGACGATGTGCAGGGTGCGGTGAACCTCACCAACAAGCTGCAGCCGCCGAGTGCCGCGCATTGGTTCGGCACCGATGAGGTGGGCAACGACATCCTCACTCGCGTCATCATCGGGGCGCGGTTGTCGCTGCTGGTGGGCATTGCGATTCCATTGGCCGCCGCGCTGATCGGCGTTCCACTGGGCATTCTCGCCGGCACCGCGGGCGGCGGGCTGCGCGAGGCGATCATGCGGGTGACGGACCTGTTCCTTTCGGTGCCCGGCCTGGTGCTGGCGATCGCGCTGGTGGCTGCGTTGGGGCCGGGCATCGGCAATGCGATGATCGCGCTGATCCTGGTCTGGTGGCCAGGCTATGTGCGGCTCGCGGAATCGAAGGCGCTGGCGATCCGCGAGGAGCCGTTCATCGAGGCGGCGCGCGCGGCGGGAGCGACGCAGCTGCGCATCCTGTGGCGGCATGTGCTGCCGAACAGCCTGTCGCCACTGATCGTGAAGATGAGCATGGATATCGGGCAGGCGATCCTCGCCATTGCGTCGCTTGGCTTTCTCGGGCTGGGGGCCAAGCCGCCGACGCCGGAATGGGGCGCGATGATCTCGATCGCGCGCGGATACCTGCCGGACTGGTGGTGGTACGCGATCTGCCCGGGCGCGTTGATCTATGCGAGCGTGCTGGGCTTCAACCTTCTGGGGGATGGGCTGCGCGACATGCTCGACCCGCGCAGCAACCGCGGATGACGCTTCTTTCGATTGACGACTATCGCCTTGCCTTCGACGGTTTCGAGGGCACCGCGCACGTGCTGGACGGCATCACGCTCGATGTCGCGCGAGGTGAAACACTTGGCATCGTGGGCGAGACGGGGTGCGGTAAATCTGTGCTCGCGCGCAGCCTTTTGCGGCTCAACCCGGCGCCACCCGCCCGCGTGGTGTCCGGTGCGATCCGCTTCGAGGGCGAGGACATCCTGGCGATGCCGGAAGCCGCGCTGCGGCGACTGCGCGGCCGGCGGATCGCGATGGTGTTCCAGGACCCGGCGGCCTTCCTCAACCCGCTGCTGAATATCGGCACGCAGATGGCCGACGTGCTGCAGGGGCAGGACAGTGCGGGCGGCGCGCGGCGGCGGCCGGCGCGGGAGGTCCGCGCGCGGGCGGCGGCGCTGCTCGCCTCGGTCGGATTGCCGGAGCCGGAGCGGCTGCTGGACGCGCGGCCGCACCAGCTTTCCGGGGGCATGCGGCAGCGCGTGCTGATTGCCATGGCGCTCGCCGGCGAGCCGAGCCTGCTGGTGGCGGACGAGCCGACCACCGCGCTCGACGTCACGGTGCAGGCGCAGATCCTGGCGCTGATCGCCGTACTCGTGGCGGAGCGCGGGCTGACGCTCATGCTCATCAGCCACGACCTCGGCGTGATCGCGGCAAGCTGCGCCCGCGTCGCAGTGATGTATGCGGGGACGGTGGTGGAGGATGCGCCGACGGCCACGCTGCTCGGAACGCCGCGGCATCCCTACACAAAGGGGCTGCTCGCAGCGCTGCCGGACCTCGACAACCCGGCGCACCGGCCGCGCGGAATTCCCGGGTCGATCCCCAGTTTGCGGCAGCCGCCGCCGGGGTGCCGGTTCCATCCGCGCTGCCCGATCGCGACGGCGCGTTGCAGCGTGGAAAAGCCGCTGCTGCGCGAGGTTGGGGATGCGGCGCCAAGTGAAGCGGCGTTGTGCGACGAGATCAATCCGATGCCGCGCGATTTAGGAAGGCTGGCATCGCGCGATGGCAAAACGGCGGCGCTGCACGTAGGGGAAGAAGAGACCGCGTCCCCGCGCGATCTGGACTCGGCAGCGCTGGGCGGCTTGGAAACGGCGCTACCACCGCAAGCTCCGCCCCCCTCCCACCGCGTCGCATGCCACTACGCATGAGCGCGCCGCTCCTCCTCGCCCAGGGTCTCACCAAGACCTACGCGCTGAAGCGGAACCGCGTGGTCACGGCGGTCGCGGATGTCGATCTTGCGCTGGCACCTGGCGCCGCGCTGGGCCTCGTAGGCGAGAGCGGCTGCGGCAAGTCCACCCTCGCGCGGCTGCTGCTGCGGCTCACGCCATCCAGTGCCGGGCGGATCACCTTCGGCGGCACCGACATCACCCACCTGCCCGAACGCACGCTGCGGCCGCTGCGCCGGCGCATGCAGATCATCCACCAAAATCCCTCGGCCGCACTGGACCCGCGCCTCTCGGCCGGTGCTTCGGTGGCCGAGCCGCTCATCATCCAGGGCCTCGCCCGCGGTGCGGCGTTGCGGGACCGCGTCGCGGCGCTGCTGGCCGAAGTAGGGCTGACCAGCGAATTCCTCAACCGCTTCCCGCACGAGCTGTCGGGCGGGCAGAAGCAGCGCGTCTGCATCGCCCGCGCCCTGGCGACCGAGCCGGAGCTGCTGGTGCTGGACGAGCCGACCTCCGCGCTCGATGTCTCGGTGCAGGCGCAGATCCTGGAGTTCTTGGAGACCCTGCGCGCCACGCGCGGCCTCGCCTGGGTGTTTATCAGCCACAACCTCGCGGTGGTGCGGTTGCTGTGTGAGGAGGTCGCGGTGATGTATCTCGGCCGCATCGTGGAACAGGGGCCGGCGAATACCGTGCTCGGCGCGCCGCTGCATCCCTATACGCGCGCGCTGCTCGCCTCGGTGCCGCGTCTCGGCCAGATCGCCGCCGCCGCGCCAGGCGAGCCGCCGAACCCTGCCGCGCCGCCCTCCGGCTGCGCCTTCCACCCGCGCTGCCCATTGGCCGAACCACGCTGCCGCACCAATGCGCCACCCTTACGCATTGCGGCCACCGGGCACGCAGTTGCCTGCCATCTTGTGCCTGGCACAGCGCCGGCCGCGCTGTAGCATCGGCCACCCTCCCGAAAGGACCTGCATCATGCCCTTCGCGCCCGTCATTCCCGCCGGTTCCGGCAAGCCATTGGCGCCCTATTCGCCCGGCGCGATTGCCAATGGCGTACTCTACGTCTCGGGCACCCTGGCCTTCGACAAGGACAACAACCTGCTGCACCCGGGCGACGCCACGGCGCAGACGCGGGTGGTGCTGGAGACGATCAAATCCGTGGTCGAGGCCGCCGGCGGCACCATGGCGGACGTTGTTTTCAATCACATCTTCCTGGCCGATTGGTCGCATTATGCTGCGCTCAACGCCGTCTATGGCGAGTACTTCCCGGGCGACAAGCCGGCGCGCTATTGCATCCAGTGTGGGCTGGTGAAGCCCGGTGCGGTGGTCGAGATTTCCTCGATCGCGCATATCGCCCCATGAAGTTCAGCGTTGCCGGAAAACTCGATGCGGCGGAGACGGTGCTGCTCTCCGCCGGCCTTGGTGGAGCGGCCACGTTCTGGTCGCCGCAGATGACAGCGCTGGCCGAGCATTTCCGCATCCTGCTGTTCGACCAGCGCGGCACCGGCGCCAATGCGGAGCCGCTGCCCGAGCCCTACGCCATCGCCGACATGGCCGACGACGCCGTGGCCGTGATGGATGCGAGCGGCACCGTGCGTGCCCATGTCCTCGGCCATGCGCTGGGCGGACTGGTGGCGCTGGAGATGGCGCGGCGGCATCCGGCGCGCATCGGGCGGCTCGCGCTGGTCAATGCCTGGGCCAAGGTAGACCGGCATACCGAGCGCTGCTTCGAAATCCGCCTCGGCATCCTGCGCACGCAGGGTGCGGGCGCGTATGTCGCGGCGCAGCCGCTGTTCCTGCACACTGCGCCGTATCTGTCGGCGCATCACGCCAAGATCGCGGCCGAGATCGCGCACGGCACCACAAACTTCCAGGGCGCGGAAAACCTGATGCGGCGCATCGGCGCGCTGCGCGCCTTCGACGCCGCGGCCGATCTGCCGGGGATATCAGCGCCCTGTTTCGTGGCCGCTTCACGCGATGATCTGCTGGTGCCCTACACCGCCTCCGAGGAGCTTGCCGCGGGCTTGCCCGATGCGCAGCTCTGGCTCACCGACTTCGGCGGCCACGCATTCACGGTGGAGCGGCCGGAGCCGTTCAACAGCGCGCTAGTGGCGTTCTTGCTCGGCGCGTGAGGGCTGATCACCGATGTCAGAGACGCGCCGCAGTCGGATGAAGCGCGGTGCGCCAACGGCGAACTATGCCGGTGCCGACGTCTAAGAGCTAGCGGCGACCCTCTACGATTGGGGCGCCTTCGCCGGGCGGCGAAACCCGGCTAGCTTCCTTTCCAGGCCTCGCAAGAGGGCCGCCGAGAGGGGCAAAACATGACCAAGTCACCCAGCATCGGCCGCCGCGCGCTGCTCGCCGCCGCGCCGTTCATCGCCGGCACCGCGCACGCGCAGACGGCACCTTGGCCGAACCGTCCGGTGCGCATCCTGGTGGGTTTTCCGCCCGGCGGCCCCACGGATTTCGTCGCCCGACTCATCGCACCCGGCCTTGCGGCGGCCTGGCAGCAACAGGTGATCATCGAGAACCGCGGCGGAGCCAACGGCACCATAGCGACCGATGCCGTCGCGAAATCGGCGCCCGACGGGCACACGCTGCTGTTCAGCGGCAACAACATCGTCATGAACACCGCGCTCTACCGCCTGCCCTACGACATGATCAGCGACTTCGCACCGGTCGGCATGGTGGCCTTTTCGCCCAACGTGCTCTGGGCCGGACCCAACTCGCCACTTGTGACGCTCGACGATGTGGTGCGCGCGGCGCGCGCGCAGCCGGGCGTGCTGAGCTACGCCTCGACCGGGAATGGCGGCAACGGCCACTTTGGCGGCGAGACGCTGAAGCGCGCGCTCGGCATCGACATCACCCACGTGCCCTATCGCGGCACCGCGCCGGCCCTGCAGGATGTGCTCGCCGGCCGCGTGCCGCTATTCATGCAGACGATCGTGGGCGCGATCGGTCCCTACCTGAACGGGCAGCTGCGGCCGATCGTGGCGTTCGGGCGCAACCGCGTCACCGAAATCCCGCATACGCCGACCCTCGCGGATCTGGGATACGACGTTCCCGATTCCGGCACCTGGTATGGCGTGCTCGTCGCCGCCGGCACGCCCACGGCGCTCATCGAACGCATGGCCCGAGACCTCGAGGCCGTGACGCGCTCGCCCAGCTTCCGCGAACGCCTGGCCGCCCAGGCCACCGTGCCGGACTGGCTCGGACCCGCCGGCTTCGCGGGGCGCATCCGCGAGGAGGTGCCGGCCTGGGCGCAGGTCGCCCGCGCCGCCAACATGCGCGCCGAATAGGGACAGCGATCAACCAACCGCACAGCCGCGTCTGCATGTTCAGTTCAGTTCAGTTCAGTTCAGTTCAGTTCAGTTCAGTTCAGTTCAGTTCAGCTCAGCGCCGCGCCACCAGCGCAACCGCGGCCTCGATCATCGTCAGCGGCAGCGCAGGATACCGGGCGAGAACAATCTCCCGCGCGGCAGCTTTCGTGCGCTCCCGATGAGCACTCCCGCCGCGCGCCTCCCAGACGTGCCGCATTGCGGCCTCGGTCGCGGCCGCGAGCCACGGAAGACTTGATGGGGAATTGGCAGGTCCGTCCGGCATGGTGCCGCCAAACTAGAACAAAATACGAACGACCTCCAGGCTCCTTCAACGAGCCCGAGACGAAGATAAAAGCCTCTTCAGCCGAAACCGAAACGCTGCCAAGATGTTCTCATTTCCGCGAGCAGGATTCCTGCGCAGAACAATCCACCGGAACGCACCATGAAAAACAACAACACCGCCATTCTCATCGTCGCCATCGTCTGCCTGGTCGCCGGCGCGGCTGGCTTCTGGCTCTACAAGGAGCGGAACCGCAGCGGCGTCGAAGTCAGCATTGGCGGCCGCACGCTCTCCGTCGAGACGCGCTGAACTCGCCAGCCCCAGCAC
Organism: Rhodospirillales bacterium; assembly: GCA_028288785.1. Taxonomy (GTDB): domain Bacteria; phylum Pseudomonadota; class Alphaproteobacteria; order Acetobacterales; family Acetobacteraceae; genus Plastoroseomonas. The sequence continues at coordinate 9,878 of JAQGHV010000146.1, forward strand.
CTCGGGCCGGCACGGCCGAATGCGGGGGTTGGAAGAAGTAAAACAGCAAGGCTGGTGGCTCCGCCCCCTCCCCCCGCCGGGGATCGCGCCGAACGATCCTGGCGGGGTCGAGGGGCAGAGCCCCGGCCTTGCTTCTCTACTTCTCCACCCGCCGCCTCTCGATCCGCACCAGCCAGGTGCTCGCGGCGAAGGTCATGGCGGCGCCGATGAGGGTGGGGGTGGTGGGGGCGTCGCCGAACATGGCGAAGCCGAGGAGGGAGGCCCAGAGCAGGTCCAGGAATCGGATGGGTTGGGTTGCGGAGATGTCGGCGATGCGGAAGGCCTGGGTGAGGCAATAGTGTCCGCAGCTGCCGAGGATGCCGGCGATGAGCGTGATGCCCCACTGGGTGGCGGTGGGCCAGGTCCAGCCGGGGATGGCGAATGGGAGGGTGAAGAGGGAGACGGTGATGGCCTGCCAGAGGACGATGACTTCCGGGCGGTCGTAGCGGGTCAGGGCTTTGGTGATGAGGAAGGATGCGCCGAACAGGGGTGTGGAGGCGAGCATGACCAGGCCCCAGGAGCCGCCTCCGGTGGTCATGCCGGGGCCGACGACGATGGCGACTCCGAAGGCGCCGACGATGGCTGCGATCCAGCGCGCGAGGATGACTTTTTCGCCCAGGAAGATGACGGCGCCGATCATGATGAAGAGCGGGCCGGTGAAGCCGATAGCGGTGAGTTCCGCGAGCGGGACGTGCGGCAGCGCCCAGAACCACAGCAGCAATCCGGCCGTGTGGATGATGCCGCGCCATGCCTGGCCGCGCAGGCTGTGTGGGCGCCAGCGCGGCAATCCCGTGCGCAGGATGAGCGGCAGCATGACGACGAGGCCGGCGGAGTAACGCAGGAACTGTGCTTCGAAGCCGCCGAGGTCGATGGCGATGCCGCGCATGAAGGCGTTGAGGATGTTGAACTGGATGCCGGCCGCGGCCATCCAGATCATGCCGGCGATGACTCCGCCGCCGGCGGGAATGCCGGTCATGCGTCGTGGCGCGACAGGAAGTCCTGCAGCAGGTTGTTCACCGCATCGGGCGCTTCGTAGGCGGCCCAGTGGCCGGTGTCGGGGATGAGGGTGATGGTGGCGTCGGGCCGGGTTGCACGCAGCACGTCGACGCGTTCGTGCAGGGCCGGGTAGGCGACCGCGTCGCGCGCGCCCCAGACCGCCTGCACCGGCGCGGTGACGTGGGTGAGCGCATCGCGCAGGCGGGTGGAGGTGGCGAAGCCGCGGCTACGCAGGCGCGCGTGGACGGTGTTCCATTCCTGGATGGCGATGGCGGTATCATCAATGGCCTCTGGATTGTGGAGCATGAGCGCGTTGAGGTTGGCGCGATGCGCCTCGCGGCGGTCGGTGCCTGCCTTGTCGCGCAGTTTTTGCAGGGGAACCGGTTGCCGCAGCGTGCCGAGGGCGGCCGGCCCGATCAGGCTGAGCGAGGCGAGGTTCTGCGCCTGCGCCGCGACGAGGCCCGCGACCATAGCGCCGAAGGAGAAGCCCACCAGGTGGAAGCGGCCCCGCACGATTTCCGGCACGCCCATGAGCAGCGCAACCGCGGCTTCCTCCGGCCCGAAGGGGTCGTTGGGCATGGAGGAAGTGCCGAGGCCCGGGAGGTCGGGTGCGAAGACCGGACGGTGTGCGGCGAGTGCTTCGATGTTGCGCGCCCAATGCCGCCAGGATCCGGATCCGCCATGGAACAGCAGGACGGGGACGCCGCTCTCCGGCCCCCAGCGATACCAGGACAGGCCGTCGGCATCGCCGCCGCAGGGGGTGGTGAGGCGCGTCGCGGCGGCGGCGAGGGCGGGGAGCGGTTCGGTCTGGTTCATGGCTCTATCGCCGCATGGCGGAGGCTCGGCGTCCAGGGGGCAAGGCCACGCGGCTGCAACGCTTCCGCCACATTCCCCGCCATGTTATGCGAGCGGTTCGGTCCGCTATGGGCCGAGCGTCTGACCAGGCGGCGGCGGACGTCCGGCGAGCGAGGGACGCGGAGCGGGCGTATCACTCCAAAAAGCGTGCCGCAGGCACGAAGCGTGGAGTGTGCGCGTCACGCCGGGAAGCGTACCTTCGGCATGCGTGTCTGAAAGCGTCCCGTTGGCACGAAGCGCCGAAAAGCGTGTCTCCGGCACGATGCACTATGAGTGCATAAATGACGCCGTGCGGTTGGCCCGAAGGAGAAATACGTGACCGCACCCATTGCCCTGATCACCGGCATCACTGGCCAGGATGGCTCCTACCTCGCGGAGCTGCTGCTCGCGAAGGGATACATCGTGCACGGCATCAAGCGCCGATCCTCCTCCTTCAACACGCAGCGGATCGACCATCTCTACGCCGATCCGCACGACCCGGCCGCGCGGCTGTTCCTGCACTATGGCGACCTCACCGATGCGACGAACCTGATCCGCATCCTCCAGGAGACCCAGCCGGACGAGATCTACAATCTCGGCGCGCAAAGCCACGTACAGGTGAGTTTCGAGACCCCGGAATACACCGGCAATTCGGATGGCCTGGGCACGCTGCGGCTGCTGGAGGCGATCCGAATCCTGGGAATGACCAAGAAGACGCGGTTCTACCAGGCCTCGACCAGCGAACTGTACGGCAAGGTGCAGGCGGTGCCACAGGACGAGACCACGCCCTTTTACCCGCGCAGCCCCTATGCGGCCGCGAAGCTGTACGCCTACTGGATCGTGGTGAACTACCGCGAGGCCTACGGCATGCATGCCTCGAACGGCATCCTGTTCAACCATGAGAGTCCCCGCCGCGGCGAGACTTTCGTCACCCGCAAGATCACCCGCGCAGCGGCGGCGATTTCGCTCGGGCAGCAGGAATGCCTGTTCCTCGGCAACCTCGATGCGCGGCGTGACTGGGGCCATGCGCGCGACTTCGTGGAGGGGATGTGGCGCATCCTGCAGCAGGACACGCCGGATGATTATGTGCTCGCGACCAACGAGACGCACACCGTCCGCAGCTTCGTCGAACGTGCCTTCGCGGAAACCGGCATTACCCTGGAATGGGAGGGCACCGGCACGGACGAGCACGGCATCTGCTCTGGGAGCGGTCGGGTCCTGGTGCGCATCGATCCCGCCTATTTCCGCCCGACCGAGGTGGAGCTGCTGATCGGCAACCCCGCCAAGGCCGAGCGGCAGCTCGGCTGGCGGCACACGGTGACGCTGCCTGAGCTCATCGCCGAGATGGTGGCGCACGACCTGGCCGAGTTGCGCGGTGCGCGGCCGGTGGACCGGACGCCGGTGGGCATCATGCTCGCGGATGCGTCGCGTGGCTGAGTTCTGTCTCGATGGCAGCCGGGTCTTCGTGGCGGGGCATCGCGGCATGGTGGGCTCCGCCTGCGTACGCCGGCTTGAGAGCGAAGGCTGCGAAGTGCTGACCGCGGGGCGCGACACGCTCGATCTCATCCGCCAGGTGGCGGTCGAGGATTGGATGGCCGAGGCGCGCCCGGACGTCGTCGTGGTCGCCGCCGCCAAGGTCGGCGGCATCCTCGCGAATGACACCTACCCGGCCGAGTTCCTCTACGAAAACCTCATGATCGAGGCGAACCTGATCAACGCGGCGCAGCGCGTGGGCGTGCGCAAGCTGCTGTTCCTCGGGAGCTCCTGCATTTACCCGCGCGAGGCGCCGCAGCCGATCCCGGAGGACAGCCTGCTCACCGGGCCGCTGGAGCCGACCAACGAGTGGTACGCGATCGCGAAGATTGCCGGCATCAAGCTGTGCCAGGCCTATCGCCGGCAATACGGCGCGGATTTCATCTCCGCCATGCCGTCGAACCTCTATGGCCCCAATGATTATTTCCACCCTGAGCGCAGCCACGTCATCCCCGGCATGATCAGGCGCTTCCACGAAGCGACGGTGCGCGGCGATGCCACCGTGACGTGCTGGGGCACCGGCACGCCGAGGCGCGAATTCCTCCATGTTGATGACCTCGCCGAGGCCTGCGTTTTCCTGCTGCGGACCTACTCGGATGCCACGCACCTCAATGTCGGCACCGGCAGCGACATCTCCATCCGCGACCTCGCCGAGACGATGGCGCGCGTCACCGGTTTCCAGGGCGAGATCCTGTGGGATCACACCAAGCCGGACGGCACGATGCTGAAGCGCATGGACACGGCTCGGATCAACGCGCTCGGCTGGCAGGCTGCCATCGGCTTCGAGCATGGGCTGGCCGCGACCTATCGCTGGTTCCTGGAACAGCCCGAACTGCGCGCCTGAGCCGGCGCCCTACACCGCCGGGCTGAGCGGCGCCTCGATGCGGGCTGCGGTATCCGCCGCGACCGCCACCACCGCCAGGCGCAACAGCGCCACCGGCTTTCCGTCCCGCGCCGCGAGCTCCAGCGCCAGCGCCTTCTCGGCGAGGCGCTCGGCGCCGAGGTTCCGCGCGGCTCCTAGGGCCCGATGCGCGAGTTGGCGCAGCAGCGGCGCGGCCTCCTCCGCATCCAACGCGACATCATCGAGCTGCCCGCGCACCAGATCGAGCTCGGCGCGGAACTCGCCGATGATCTCGGCCGCGATCTCCTCGCCCAACTCCCTTCGCAGTCCATCGAGGACTACGCCGTCGAACAGGGCGGGCGCTACGGGGGCGACGGCCACATCGGGGGCAGCGCCGTCCCCGCTGGCTTCGGCGCTCCCCGGCGCGAGGCGCAGATCGGCCAGAGCCTGGGCCAGCGCGTGGCGCTCGATCGGCTTGGCCAGATGCCCGTCCATGCCGGCCGCGCGGCAGGCCTCGATCTGCTCGGGCAGGGCGGACGCGGTCACCGCGAGCACCGGCACCTGGCCGACCGGCGCGGGCATCGCTCGGATGCGACGCGTCGCCTCCAGGCCATCCATTTCCGGCATCTGGAGGTCCATCAGCACCGCGTCGATGCCGCCCATGGCGACACGCTTGATCGCCTTCGCACCATCGGACGCGGTCTCGACGATGTGCCCATCCGACCGCAGCAGGGCGCGTGCGACTTCGCGATTGGCCGCGATGTCGTCCACGACCAGCAGGCGCATGCTGCGCACCGCAGGCCGGGGCAATGCGGACAGCGCGGGTGCCGGCGGCTCCGCCTGGCGCAGCGGGATCTCGATCCAGAAGACGGATCCCCCTCCCGGCGCGCCGTCGCAGCCGATCCGGCCGCCCATCATGGCCGCCAGCTGCGCCGTGATGGCGAGGCCCAGCCCCGTCCCTTCGACCGCATCGCTTTCGACGCCGGCAAGCTGCACGAAGTCCTGGAACAGCCGTTCGCGCTGCTTGACGTCGATGCCGGGGCCGGTGTCGCGCACCTCGAAGCGCAACTCGCCTTCCGGCAGTGGCAGCACCGCGAGCGTCACGACACCACCGACCGGGGTGAACTTCACCGCGTTGGACATCAGGTTGAGCATCATTTGGCGCAGCCGCGTCGGGTCCACCATCACGGCGACCGGCAGCCCCGGGTCAAAATCCATGCGCAGTTCGATCGTCTTGCGCACCGCTTCGGTGCGCAACAGTGCAACGCAGCCCCCCAGAAGGTGATGCAGCCGAACCGGGCGCAAGGTGAGTTCCATTCGCCCGGCCTCGATCTTCGAGAGGTCGAGCAGACCATTGACCAACGCCAGGAGGTGCGCGCCGGCGCCGTGCACGATGCGCACGTGTTCGCGTTGGTCTTCGGTCAGGCGGGAATCGTCCACAAGCACCTGTGCGAAGCCGAGAATACCGTTCAGCGGCGTGCGAAGCTCATGGGACATGCGCGCGAGGAAGGCCATGCGCGCAGCCCCCGCCGCCGCCGCCGTGTCACGGGCAGCCGCCAGCTCCACCATCGCAACCTTCAGGGCGGTGATCTCGGTGCGGATGCCGACGGTGCCGCCATCGGGCGTCCGGCGCTCGGTGATCAGCACCCAGCGGCCATCGGGCAGCAGCCTCTCCATCGGCGGCTTGTCGCCGCGATGGAACTCCTTGGTGCGGCGAACGAAAGCATCGATGTCCGGGCCCACCTGCGGGTACTGCCCCAGGCGAGCACCCTCGCGCAGGATCTCCTCGAAATGGGCGCCAGGCACGATCAGGGGCGCGCTCACCCGGTAGAAATCCTTGTACCGGCTGTTGCACGCGACAAGCCGGTCCTGCGCGTCGAACATGACGAAGCCGTCCGACATGGATTCGAGCGCGCTTTCCAACGTGCCACGCGCGCGTGCGCGTTCATTCTCGGCCCGCTGCCGCGTGCTCTGCACGATGCTGAGCGCGGTCGCGATAACGATCAGCAAGACGCCGAACGCACCCGAGACGAGCCAGGCACGGCGGCGATCACGGTACCAATCCGCCAACGCCACGTCGACATCGAAGGTGGTGGCAACCACCAGCGCCGGGTAGAGCGTCGGCCGCACCAGCGCGAAGACATCGCTACTGGCGAAGCGCGACTGCAGCACCGAGAGGTTGCGGTCATTGCTGGTCCAGTCTCGCGCGCCCTGGGGAAGATTTCGGCCGATCCGCAGTTCATCCGGCGGCACCGAAGCCATCAGCTTGCCGCCGACAGTCTCCAACGTAACCCGCAGGCCGGAGCGATCGCCGCCGACGGCGAGCAGGGTCTGGACCAGGGGCAACGGCACCTCGGCCACCCCAAGGACGGGCCCAATTCCGGGAATGTTCAAGCTGCGCGCGAAATAGAGCGACCATTCCCCGGTCACCGGGTTCTTGACCGGTCCGCCGAACGAAACGGTGCCCGAATGCTGCATGACCTGTGCGAAGTCTTCCTGCAGCGACTTCGAAAGGCGGCGACGGCGGGAGAGCGGCAGCGCCGCGGCAATCGGCACGCCGTCGTTCTGCAGCAACAGCACGTCGCGATAGGTGAAGCTCTGGTTGTTCATCTCCTGCAGCAGGCGGTTCACTGTGCCGACATCCAGCACCCCGTCGCGCGCGAAGGGCGCCAGCACCGCGGGCAACGCCGCCAGCATGGCGTCCACCTGCACGAAGGCGCGGTTGATGGACGTTTCCACGCCACTGGCAACGCGCTCGACAGTCTCCCTCGATGCGGTTTCCTGTGCTTCCCTCGCCTGGCCGACCATGACCGCGGTCGCCACCAGCTGCGCCAACAGGAGCGCGCCAGCCGCGAGGAAAATGCCGATACGAAGCAGGCGCGAGCTTTGCAGCATCTAGTCGGGGCTCGCCATAAGCCCGAGTTCGGGGCCGATCGTCCGGTTCCAGGCTTCGACGCACTCCACCCCGCAGCGCCGCACCCAGCCAGGCAGCACGGTTTCCGTCAGCAGGCGGCGGCGCAACGCTTCATCACTGGCGCTCACCGGCACAAGGGTCATGCGCCCGCGCCGGCCCATGCGGCAGGGCGAGCCGCCGCTGTTGCAGGCGAGGCCGTCGCCGGTCTCCTCTGCGGCGGCATCCCAGATGCGCGCTTCGAGCCCGCCGAGTTCGTGCGTGATGATGCCGCGGAGATCCTCGGGCAAACCCATCCAAGCGTCTCGGTTGGCCGCGAACAGTGAAATTCCCCAGGTAAGCGCGAGACTGTGCACATGCGTGCTCACGTCGTGCAGCCCGATGCCGTTGCCGGACAGCGTGCCGGTGACCGCGCATTCCACCTGGCCGCTGCGCATCGCCGGCATCAGTTCGGCGAACGGCGTGACCACCGGGACGGCGCCCAACGCCGTGAAGGCCTCCGACATGCCGACGGAGGAGGTGCGGATGCGCCGGCCGGTCAGGTCGGCGAGGTTGGTGAAGGGGTGGCGGCAGAACAGCACCTGCGCCGAATAGGTATAGATCGCCAGCAGCTCCAGCCCGTAGCGCTCGGCCAGGATGCGGCGAAGATGCGGGCGGTAGGCCGCGACGGTGCGGCGCAGCGCCGCCATGTCCGGGGATACGGCCACGAGGTCGGCCCCGTTCAGCTCCGGCTCCTCGGTGGCGGCAAGTGCCAACAGCGCGGTGCCAAAGGGTACGACGCCCAGGCGCATGAGTTGCAGGACCTCCTGGCCGCGGATGCCGCTGCGGTCGAAGGCGGCGATCTCCGCGACGACACGGCCGCCGGTGGCAACGGGAATGCGTTCGCGCCAGAATGGCTCCTCGAAGGTCGTGAATTGACGCACATCCGCCAGGCCGCCGACGATTTTGATGCGGATGGGTTCAGGCGGGGATATCGCAGGCTGTCCGTCCGAAGGCTGCGCTACCGCGGGTACCGCCGCGAGGAGGCAAATGGCCAGGAGGATCAGCCACCAGGGCTTGGAGTCGTTCAACGCGCTATCCCCTTCAGGTCGGCCTTAAGTCAGCCCGGGCCGCTGGGCAATGCAACTATGGCGCGTATTCCGTTAAATCGATTCAAACAACATCAGGGAGCACAGCAATTGCCAAGCCGCCCGGACATTATCAGCCATCGAGGTGGCGCGCTTCTATGGCCGGAAAACAGCCTTTCGGCTTTCGCGGGCACGCTCGCCCTCGGTGTCGATGAAGCGGAATGCGACGTTCACATCTCCGCTGATCACGAAATTGTGATAATCCACGATGCAACGCTCGACCGCACCACCATCGCCCAAGGACCGGTGGCGAGCCGCAACCTGGCGGAACTGCGCCGCATTGCGCTGCGTGGCGACTCGGGCGGAACCGTGCCGGCGCTCGCGGACCTGGCCGCACTCTACCGCGACGGGGGCCCGCGACTACGGATCGAGGTCAAGACGGATGCGGCCGGCGAGCCCTATCCGCGCCTCGTCGCGAAGACGCTCGCGGTACTTGATTCAGCGGGGATGCGGGCCCGGAGTGTGCTGATCGGCTTCCAGGCTCCGGCAATGGCGGAGGCTCTCGCCGCCGGTGGCCTGCACGGCGTGTCGTGGCTGGTGGATCGCCGGACGCTGCGCGATATCGGCGTCGAAGGGGTGCTGGCGACCGCCGCGGCCTATGGCTTCCGCGACATCGGCTTCGGCGCCACGACCCTCGACGCTGGTCTCGTTTCGGCGCTGCGCGTGGCCGGCCTGCGGGTGAATGCCTGGGGCGCCAATGACGCGCACGAAATCGGGCGCATGCTGGAGTTCGGCGTCAGCGGGTTTGCAACGGACGACCCGCGCTTGGCGCTGGTGCTTCGTGATGGATATCGGAGCGGTTGAACGCGAAGCATGGGCGAAATGAATTTCGCCCAAACCCCCATTCTTTTATTTTTATCGATTAGTAGATGCTTGGCGGGCGGTGCGCGTTTTGTGGAGGCAGCGCGGGCGTCCAACGTGGGTCAATTATTCAAAAAGAAAGAATGGGGGTTTGAGGGAAATTCATTTCCCCCATTCTTCGCCCCTACTCCGCCGCCGCGCGTGTTGCCGATCCCAGCAGCGGCACCGCGCCAGGCAGCGCGCTACCCGTCCAGAGCTGTTCCAGCAGGGTGCGCGCAACAGCGGCGCCCACTGCCGGAACCGACAGTTCCAGGAACTTCTCCGACAAGTCGTCATCGGAGAGCGGCGCGTCCGGGTCGCCCTTTCGGGTCGGCTGGTGACGCTCCAGCACCCGCCCATCGGCGAGGGTGATGGCGACCTTCGCGCTCCGCGCATTGGGGAAGGCGGCGTCGCATTCCGGGTCGATGGCGACGGTGATGCGGGGCATCAGCGCGCGGATGGCGGGGTCCGCAAGCCGCTCCGGCGCGAAGGCCGAAAGGCGCACCGCGTTGTGCAGCAGCATCGTGGCCACGGTGAACTGCGTCGAGAAACGGCAATCCTGCTCGGTGCGCGCATTCGGGCGGTCGCAGACATCCTTGGTTGCGCGGTAGCCGGCAACCGCGATAGCCCGCACGTCCTCGGCCTTGAAGCCGTTCTCCCGCTGCAGGTCCTGCACTGCGTCGAGGGCGGCGAAGATGTGCCCGCAGCAGCCGTGATTCTTGAAGGTCATGTCGGTGATGGCGAAGGGCTTGCCGATGCCGGCCAGCGCCTTCTCCCACTTGCCGGTATCCTCGCTCGTCGCCGCCGCGAAGCCGGCCGGGCCGTGCAGCACGTCGAGCGCGCCGGTGACGCCGGACGCCGCGATCATCGCCGCCATCGCACCCGCCTCAGCCGCGTGGCCGGGGTGGAGGGGCTTGCTCATGCCCTCGCCACGGAACGCCTGCTGCAGGCCGCTCGCCATTGTGGCGGCCGTGGCGATGGCGTGTCCGGTGCGGTCGGCATCGCTGCCGAGCAGGATCGACACCGCCGTCGCCGCGCCGAAATTCCCGATCGTGCCGGTGGTGTGCCAGAAGCGGTAATGGCTCGGCTGCACCGCCACGCCGATGCGGCAGCCGACCTCGTAGCCGCCCGCCATCGCGCGCAGCAGGCCGGGCATTTCCGCACCGCGCGATTGCGCCATGGCGAGTGCGGCCGCGATCGTCGGGCAGCCCGGGTGATAAACGGCGTAGCGGTAGATGTCGTCGAACTCGACCGTATGGCTCGCCGTGCCGTTGATCAGCGCCGCGTGGCGCACCGGCACCCGCTTGCCGCTCACGTAGCAGAAGGCGCCGCCGCCGCCGCGCGTCTCATCGGCCAGGGCCTCCGACATCAGCGTGGCCGGCGCGCGCGATGCTCCCGACAGCGTGTTGGCGAACCAATCGACCAGCGCGCGCCGCGCGTGATGCTCGATTTCGGGGGATAACGGACGGTCGCGCCAGGAGGCGGCGTGCTCCGCAAGGATCAGAAGCGGGTTCATGCGTTGCTCCGCGGCAGGGTCTCAGGATTCACCACGCTATCGGCATCGAGCGTGCCGGCGAAGCGCGCGAGGATGCTCTCGGCGCAGCTGAGCGCCATGCGCCGCATGGACTCCGCCGTGCCCGCCGCCGAGTGCGGCGTCAGGATCACGTTCGGCAGACCCATCAGCGCGATCGGCGTGGTCACCGGCTCCTCATAGAACACGTCGAGGCCGGCGGCCGCCAGGTGGCCGGATTTTAGCGCGGCGACCAGCGCATCCTCCACCACCAGCGTGCCGCGGGCGGTGTTCACCAGCGACGCGCCAGGCTTCATCTTCGCGAGGAATTCCGCATTGACCATGTCCCGCGTTTCCGCGTTCGAGGGGCAATGCAGCGTGACGATATCGGCGCGCGCAAGGGCATCGCTCATATTCCGCACCGGCTCATAGCCGAGGCCTCGGATGGTGTTGCGCGGCACCTTCGGGTCGCTCACCAGGATGCGCATGTCGAAGGCCGCCGCGCGCTTCGCGACGCGCGTGCCGATGCGGCCAAATCCCACGATCAGCAGCGTGCGCCCTGCCAGGTCGATCGTCGGCAACGCCGGTACGGTGCCCCAGATCGGCTTTCGCATATTCGCGTCGTACCCCGTCACGCGGCGCGCGACGGAGAGCATCATCATCATCGCGTGTTCCGCGACGCTCACCGCATTCGCCTCTGGCGTGATGGTGAGGGGAATGCCGCGTTCCGTCAGCGCGGGGACGTCGACGGCGTCATAGCCCACACCATGCCGCGCCACGATCTGCAGCTTTCCGGCCCGCGCGATCACGTCGCGGGTGATCGGCGTGAGGCGCACCGTGATGGCCTCCGCACGCGGAAGCGCCTCGGCCAGCGACTCTGGCGTCGGGTCTTCGAGAATCTCGACGGTGCAGCCGGCGTCCCGCATGGCCTGGATGGCTTCGGGATGGATGGCACG
>JAQGHV010000149.1 GCA_028288785.1 Rhodospirillales bacterium
GATCATGGTGAGCGCGGGCGGCGGCAAGATCGTCGCGCTGGGCTCCATCGCCGCAAAGATCGGCGGCGTCGCATCCGGGCCGGCCTATGTGGCGGCGAAGTCGGCGGTGCACGGCCTGATGAAGTGGGTGGCGAAGTCCGGTGCGCAGCACGGCGTCTTCGCGAACACCATCGCGCCTGGCCCGGTCGAGACTCCGATGTGGCAGACCGTGACCGGGCGAGCCCCGCCTTCGGCGAATGACAGCGTGCCGCTGAAGCGGTTTGGCCAACCCGAGGATATAGCCCAGGCGATCCTGTTTCTCTGCTCGCCGGCGTCGAACTGGATCACCGGTACGGTCCTAGACGTCAACGGCGGCATGTTGATGGATTGAGACGGTGACAACGACACAGAAGATCGGGTTCATCGGGCTCGGCGTCATGGGCGGGCCGATGTGCCGCAACATGGCGGAGCGCTCCGGCAGCGCGGCCAGGGCGTTCGACCTGTGCCAAGCGGCGCGCGACGCACTGGCCGACAGCCGCGCCGTGCTGGTGGACAGCATCGCCGATGCCGTGCGCGAGGCGGATATCGTGTTCCTCTCCCTCCCCGGCGCGGCGCAGGTCGACGCCTTGTGCTGCGGCGAAGGCGGCATCTCCAGCATCGGGCGACGCGGATTGCTGGTGGTGGATCTCAGCACCACGACCGTCGCCTCGGCACGCAGCGTGGCGGAGCGCCTTACCGCAGTCGGCATGGAGTTTGCCGATGCACCGGTGGCGCGCACGCGCGAAGCCGCGATCCGCGGCGAGCTCAGCATCATGGTGGGCAGCGACGCCGCCACCTTCGAGCGCCTTCGCCCGCTGCTCGGAAACCTCGCGACCGATGTCACCCATTGCGGGGCTGTTGGCGCGGGGCAGGCGGTGAAGCTGATCAACAACGCCCTCGTCTTCGAACACGTCGCGGCGCTCGCGGAGATGATGGTCATCGGCGAACGCGCCGGGGTTGAACCGGCCGTGTTTCTGGACGCGGTTTCGCGTGGGTCGGGCGACAGCTTCGTGCTCCGCAATCACGGCACCAGGGCCATGCTGCCGCGCAGCTACCCGGAGCGGTCCTTCTCGGCCGACTACGTGCTGAAAGACCTGGGTGGCGTGCTCGAACTCACGGCGCAGACCGGTGTCTCGGCGCGGGTGACGGAGACGGCGCGCGCCTATTACGGCGAGCTGGTCGCGGCCGGCTCCGGCAGCCGTTATTTCCCGGTCCTGATGGAGCTGGCGGCCGGCCGGCTAAAGCCCGGCGATACATCCAAGCCATGAGCGGCACGCTGCCCGACCTGCTGGTGCTGGTCTGGACCGGCATGATCACCGGCTGCCTCTACGCGATCGGTGCGCTCGGCTTGGTGATGGTTTTCAAGGCGACGCGCGTCGTCAACTTTGCGCAGGGCAATCTGGCAGCGTTGGCGGGCTTCGTCGCCTATGCGCTGACGACGGCCCGCGGTGGCTTCGGCTGGATGGTCGCGGTGCTCGTGGCACTCGCCATCGTCGTGGTGCTGGCCGTCATCTCCTACGGCCTGATCGCGCGCGTGTCGGAGCGTTCGGACCTGCGCGGCACCATCGCGACGTTGGGCATCAGCCTCGTGTTGCAGGGCGCGGTGCAGGTGCTGTTCGGCGCCGATATCGTCAACCTCGACTTGCCGGTGCCGGTCTGGAGCACCGAGATCGCGGGGCTGCGCATCACCTCCTATGACATTACCGTCCTGGTGGTCGCCGTGGTGGTGGTCGCGACGCTGTTCCTGGTGATCGAGCGCACGCGCATCGGCATCGCCTTCCGCGCGGTATCGACCAGCCCCTTCGCGAGCCGGGTCTGCGGCCTGAACCTCTACGCGGTCCAAGGGCTGGCATGGGGTGCCGCGGCGACGCTGGGCGTGATCGCGTCGTTGCTCATCATACCCAGTACCTTCCTGAGCTCGACCACGGTCGCAGCGTTCATGCTGCAATCTTTCGCGGCGGCGGTGCTCGGCGGTTTCTCGAGCCTTCCGGGGAGCATTATCGGAGGCCTGATCGTGGGGGTCGCCATGAACCTGTTCAGCTTCGTCGTCACTTCGGAGCTGAGCAGCACCTTCCTGTTGGTCCTGATGCTGGTAGCGCTCAACGTCTTTCCCGGTGGCATCATGCCCCAGCGCGGCGGTGGCTCGCGTGCCCGAGGATCTTTCCGTGATCGCCCCGCGTATCGCCCAGCAGCCCCCGTAGCGGCTGCGGCATTGGCCGGCGCTGACGCTGTTCGCCGCGCTGGCTCTGCTGCCCGGCCTGCTCGGAGGCTTCTGGACGTACAGCGTCGGCGTTTGCATGGCGAACGCGGTCGCGGTGCTTTCCGTCGGATTCCTGCTGCGCTTCGGCGGCGAAGTCTCCATTGGGCACAGCTTCTTGCTGGCCCTGGGCGCCTATGTCTCGGCGATCATGGAGCGCGAGTTCGGCGTCTCACTTCTGGTCAGCCTGCCGGTGGCGGCGGTAGCGGGTGCCGTACTCGGGCTTGCATTCGCCGGGCCGTCGCGGGCGCTGTCGGGCATTTACCTGGCAATCGCAACCATGGCGCTCGCCCTGTCGGTGCCGGAGATGATCTTGCAACTTGGCCCCGTCGCGGGCGGCTACGAGGGTCTCTACGTGTCGCGCCCGGTCATCCCCGGCGTGTCCATAGACCTGCAGCGCTACTACCTGCCCTTGGTGGCGCTGGGCCTCGTGGTCGTGCTGCTGGCGAGGTTCCGCCGGTCGCGGCAGGGGCTGGTATTGCTGACGGCGCGGGATCATCCGCGCGCCGCCGAGGCCTTTGGCTTTTCGGGCGGCTACGCACGGCTCGCGGCCTTTGCGATCAGCGCAACCGTCGCGGCGATCGCGGGGGCGCTGCTGGCCTTCGCCACATCCACCGTTTCGCCCAACAGCTTCACCCTCTCGACCTCCATCTACCTGCTGGTGGGAACCGTGATCGGCTTCGGTTCGCTGGGGCTGGTGGCGGCGATGGCGGGCGGCGCTTTCATCACGCTCATCCCGCAGGTTTTCGCGGCCTGGGGCGACTGGGTGCCGATCATCTACGGCGCGGCGCTGCTGCTGGTCGTGACCCTGGGCCACCGCGCGGCCGAGGCACTTGCCATGCTGAAAGCCCGCTTCGCGGGAGGGCCGCGCAATGTCTGAAGCCGCGGCACTCACGGTTGACGATATCTCGCTGGCCTTCGGGGGGCACCGGGTGCTGAACGACGTCACCATGGCGTTCCGCCCCGGCGAGGTCACCGGCCTGATCGGCCCGAATGGGGCAGGGAAGACCAGCCTCTTCAACTGCCTCACCGGGTTCTATCAGCCATCGAGCGGCACCATCGCCCTGGGCGACCTGCGGCTGGACCGGATGCCTCCGCGACGCGGGCGCGCATCGGCCTGTCGCGCAGCTTCCAGCATGTGGCGCTGTGTTCCGACCTGACCGTTACGGAGAACGTCATGTTCGGTCGGGCGCGGCTCGGGCGGTCAGGGTGGGCGGACGCGTTCCTGCCGCTTCCGGGCGGGCGGACCGAGGCGGCGAAGGCGCGCCAAGCCGCGGAGGACGTGCTGCATCGGCTCGCCCTCGGCGGCATCGCGCATCTGACGCCGGCGAGCCTGCCGCCGGGCATCCAGCGCCTGGTCGAGATCGCACGGGCGATCGCGGCACACCCGCGCGTGCTGCTTCTCGATGAGCCTGCCGCCGGGCTCAACCCATCCGAGACGCGCCAGCTCATGAAGG
>JAQGHV010000158.1 GCA_028288785.1 Rhodospirillales bacterium
TTCCCGTGGCGCATCTGGAGGCCGGGCTACGCGGCGGCGACCGCGACATGCCGGAGGAGATCAACCGACGCGCGATCGACGCCATCGCCACTCTGCTCTGGGCGCCGGATGAGGCGAGTGCCGCGCTTTTGCTGCGCGAGGGTCACGCGCCTGGTGCCGTGCGCGCGGTTGGCAACGCGATGGCCGACAGCCTGCTGCGTGCCCTCCCCACCGCACGCGAGCGCCCTCTGCCGGAGGGGGTGGTGGCGCGCGAATACGGGCTGGTCACGCTGCATCGTGCCGCCAATGTCGATGCTCCGGCACCGCTTGCGGCGTTGTTGCGCGGGCTCGCTGGCGCGGCGGAACTGATGCCGATGCTGTGGCCTCTGCATCCGCGCACCCGCGCGCGGATGGAGGAGTTCGGGCTCACGCCCCCGGCGCGCGTTCGGTTGCTGCAACCGCTGACGCATGGCGAATTCCTGGGGCTGCTGTGCCGCGCGGCGCTGGTCGCGACCGATAGCGGCGGCGTCTCCGAGGAGGCGACCATGCTCGACATTCCCTGCCTGACGCTGCGCGCGGAGACCGAGCGGCCGCTGACGCTCACGCAGGGCAGCGCCCGGTTGCTCGGGCCCGACGGCCTCGGCGCAGCGGTCGGGGCCGTGCTGCGTGGGGACTGGCCGCGCGCCGCACCGATTGCCCTATGGGACGGCCAGGCGGGGGCACGGATGGTCGCTCATCTCGGCGAGTTCTTGCATTGAGCGTTGCGCCCTTGGTGCTCCGCCGCGCATCCGGACTCCGTCATGCCCCTGTGCGAAGCGCCGGCGGTGCGGGTTTTCTCCGTGCCTCATCCGGACGCCTTCCTCCCGTGAGCGCCGCGCCGTTGGTGCGCCGCCGCGCGGCCGGACGCCGTCGCGCTCCTGTGCGAGGTGCCGGCGGTGCGGATTTTCTCCATGCCTCATCCGGACGGCTTCCTGCCGCGAGCGCCGCGCGGTCGGTGTGCCATCGCGCATCCGGACGCCGTGGCTCCCCTGTGCGAGGTGCCGGCGGTGCGGATCTTCTCTGTGCCTCATCCAGATGCCTTCCTGCCGTGAGCGCCGCGCGGTTGGTGCCGATGCCCCGGGGCGCATCCGGACGCGGTTGTGCCATGTACGAGGTAGCGCCGACGCGGATGTTCGCCGCCACGCACCCCGACGCCTTCGTGCCGTGAGGGTTTCGCCACTGGTGCTGATGCTCTCAGCCGTGCATCCGCCGGATGATGTACGCGTGGTGGTGAAGGAAGGTGCAGCGCTGGTCGCGGCGGGCTGGCGGGTGCGTCATCTTTGCCCGGCGCCGGACGGTACCGCGCCAAGCATGGTGGCGGGTGTCGCGATCGAGACCTTCCCCCGAGCGCGGGGCCGCTGGGCGAGACTGCTCGGCATTCATGCACTGGCCAAGCGTGCCGCGGCTTCGGGCGCGGCGGTGCTGCATGCCTCCGAACCCGATGCTTGGGTCGCGGGGTGGCTCGCGGCAAGGCGTAGCCATGCACGGCTGGTGATCGATGTGCATGAGCACTACCCCTCGCGCCTCGACTCTGTCCTACCTGTGCCATTGCGGCCGCTGGCGCGCGCGGCGTTGCGGCTGTTCTGCCGGGCGCTCGGACAGCGGGCCGATGCGGTGGTCGTCGCAAAGGATGGGCTGGCCGGGGATTATGGGCGGCACACGCTCTGCGTGCCGGTGCGCAACCATGCGGATGCCCAGCCGGTCACGCCGCGCGCGCACCGAGACGGGTCACTCAGGCTGGTCCATCTCGGCGCACTGACGCGCGCGCGTGGGTGGCCGGAAATGCTGGCCGCACTCGCGCTGATGCCGCCCGACACGCGCCTGGTGCTGCTCGGCCACTTTACCGATGGCAGCGAGGAAGCGTTCAACCGGGAAGCCCTAAGCCTCGGACTCGACGCGCGGATCAAACGGCAGGGCTGGCAGCCCCGCGTGGACGCTCTCGCCATGGCCGCGGGCTGCGACATCGGCCTGGTCCTGTTCCAGCCGGGCGAGGAAAACCATCGCCTCGCCCTGCCGCACAAGCTGTTCGACTGCATGCTCGCAGGCCTACCGATCATCGCGCCCGCCTTCGCGACCGAAGTGGCCGGCGTGGTGCGCGAGTCCGACTGCGGCGTGCTGGTGGACAGCAGCGACCCGCGCGCAATCGCGGCGGCGGTCCAGACCCTTGCAGACCCGGCGGTTCGCACGCGTATGGGTGCGGCCGGGCGCCACGCCGCGCTCACCCAGTTTTCCTGGGCATCCGAAGCCGCGAGGCTGGTCGCCCTCTACGAGAGGTTGGCCCCGCGCGCCTCGGCATAGGCGCGGGCGAGGTCGGCCACGAAGCGCTGCCGCTCCGTGCGCCGGGTCACCTCGTCCGGCAGGCGCAGCAGGTAGGAGGGGTGGACCGTCGCACGCAGCGGCACGCCATCCTCGGTCTGCAGTTGCAGGTCGCGGCTTTTCGTCACCGGCATCGCGCGGCCGGTGAGCGCACGCAGCGCCGAGGCGCCGAGCGACAGCACCAGGCGCGGGGCGACCAGCCGCACCTCCTCGCGCAGGAAGGGCCGGTAATGCGTGATGTCGCCAGCGTCCGGCGTCTGGTGGAGGCGGCGCTTCCCCTGCATCGTGAACTTGAAATGCTTGACCGCATTGGTGACGAACAATGCGTCGCGCGGCACCTCCGCCTCCTCCAGCGCGGCATTCAGCAGGCGCCCGGCCGGGCCCACGAAGGCGCGGCCGGCAAGGTCCTCCTCATCGCCAGGCTGCTCGCCCACAAGCATCAGCGCGGCCCCAAGCGGACCGTCGCCCATTACCGGCTGGGTCGACCGCGAGGCCCATTCCGGCATGGGCTCGGCGAGCAGCCGGGCGCGCAGTTCAGCGAGGCCGTCCGTAGATGTGACAGAAGCGGGCATGATCTGCCTCCGACGTTGCGTGTTGGGATTGGGTGAGGCGGCGCCGGCTGCGACCATGGCGCGGACGCGACCCGGCGCCTCGGCCATGAGGCGCGGAATGTCCTGCGCCTCCGGCAGGTTCTTCCAATACTTTTGCGGCATTTCGGAGCGCATTGCCGCCGGCTTCAGGCGGGCCGGGTTGAAGATCGCCCGGAAATAGGCGCGCCACAGCGCCTCCCCCGCATCGGCGGGAGGGAGCTCGTCGCGCCGGCCTGCGGGGCCGATGCTGAGCGACTCGCCATCCCAATGCAGGCTCACGCGCGGCGTTGTGATGGACCAGCGCAGCTGCGCGAAGCGGCGGATGAAGAAGCCGGCCTCGGCTTCCTCTATGAAGTGATCCGGTTCGAACCAGGCGACGTGGCGGGGTCCTTCGATTTCGCGGAAGCGCACGAAAGCGTGCATCTTGTGCGCGTCACGCCGCACCGCCTTGGCCATGTCGCGCAACCTGGAGATGGCGGGGTCGGCTGCGTCGTCCAGCAGCCCGCGCTCGCCAGCCGCGATACGGCACAGCGTCTGGTACAGCAGCGCGAAGCGCTCGGGGTCGCGGTGCCGGATGGCGACCTCCGCCAGCGCGAGGAAATCGCGCGGAACCAGCGGCGACGGCGCGTCGTTGCGCGGCGCCGGGTTCGACGCGGTGGCGATGAGGTCACCGGTATCGCCGGCCACCTGGAAGACCAGGTCATCCGGCGCGATGCCCGCGCGCCAGGCATCACGGGCGGCGTTGCGCCAGGCCTCCGCGTCGGCCGGCGCAGGCAGGGTGACGAAATAGCCCATCAGAACAGCGAAGCCTGCACCGGCGCAGGCGTCAGCCGTGCCCGCAGGTGCAGTCCATCCAACTGCCGCGGCAAATGATCCACCGCGACAAGGAAAGGTAGCGCCTGCGTAAGCCGCACGCCCATGCGGGCGAGATCATCGGCACGCAGCCCACGGTGCCGCCGCGTGGCGAGGATGCGCCCGACCGTCTTCGTCCCCAGCCCCGGCACGCGCAGCAGCACTTCCCGCGGGGCACTGTTCACATCGACCGGAAAGGTCTCGCGGTGCTTCAGCGCCCAGGCCAGCTTGGGGTCGATCGCAAGATCGAGCATGCCGGCCTCGCCGCCGGCCACGATCTCCTGGAGGCCAAAGCCGTAGAAGCGCAGCAGCCAGTCGGCCTGGTACAGCCGATGCTCCCGCACCAGCGGCGGCGCTCGTGGAGGCAGCACGGCCGACGCATCGGGAATCGGCGAATAGGCGGAATAATAGACCCGCCGCATGCCATAGCCCTGATACAGGCCAACGCTCGCGCCCAGCACCGTCGCGTCGTCCGAGGCATCCGCGCCGATGATCATCTGGGTCGACTGGCCGGCTGGCGCGAAGCGCGGCGCCTTTGCCCGCCCTTCCGTGCGCCGCGCTTCCTTTGCGTCCGCGATTTGCCCGCGCAGGCTACCCATCGCCGTATGAATGTCGGCAAAATTCTTCTCGGGCGCGAGAGCGGCCAAGCTTGCCGCCTGCGGCAGTTCGATGTTGATCGACAGCCTGTCCGCGTACAG
The DNA here is from genome assembly GCA_028288785.1 of Rhodospirillales bacterium. Lineage (GTDB taxonomy): Bacteria > Pseudomonadota > Alphaproteobacteria > Acetobacterales > Acetobacteraceae > Plastoroseomonas. Next base: position 4,475 of record JAQGHV010000158.1, read on the forward strand.
CCCGGCCTCCGTGATCAGCCCGGGATCCGCGTCGGGGATGGTCTTCAGGTGGATGTAGCCGTGGAAGCCATGGTCGAGCCGCAGGCTGCGCACGACACGCAGCAGCTGCTCCATCGTGTAGTCGGGGTCGCGAATGATGCCGGAGGAGAGGAACAGCCCCTCGATGCAGTTGCGCCGGTAGAAGTCGAGCGTCAGCCCAACCACCTCCTCCACCGTGAAGCGGGCGCGAGGCGTGTTCGACGTCGCACGGTTGATGCAGTAGGCGCAGTCGAACACGCAGGCATTGGTCAGCAGGATCTTCAGGAGGCTGATGCAACGGCCATCCGGCGCATAGGCGTGGCAGATGCCCATGCCCTCGGTGCTGCCGAGCCCGCCCTTGCGGCTGTCCCGCTTGTCGGTGCCGGAGGACGCGCAGGAGGCATCGTACTTCGCGGCATCGGCCAGGATCTCGAGTTTGCGCAGCAGCTCCATGAACCCTCCTGTAGTTCCCTATATGTTCGTTATCTGGGACTAGGCAAGGGCGGCTTTCCTGCCAGCATCGTGCCATGCATCCCGCTGTTATTCTCGGCATCCGTGCGGCGCTCGCCGCCCCCGCCATCGCGATGGGGGCCACCTTCCTGGCCTTCGGCGCGGCGGTGCGGGAGGCCGGGCTTTCCGCGGGCTGGGCGCTCGCTTGCGCCTGGGCGATCTACGGCATGCCGGGGCAGCTGGTCGTGCTGCAATCGGCCAGCACCGGTGGCGGCGTGATCGCGACGGTGGTGGGCGCCGTCGCGGTCAATGCGCGCTTCCTGCCGATGTCGGTGGCGCTTGCGCCGTGGCTGCGTCGGCGCGAAGGAGACCGGCGGCCTCTGCTGCTGGCGCACTTCATCAGCATCACCACCTGGGCGGCGGCAATGCGCGTGTTGCCGGAGCAGCCGGTCGCCGCGCGGCTGCCGTGGTTCGCGGGCTTCTGCGCCGGCGCCTTCATGATCGCGGGTGTCTGCGCCGTGGCGGGGCATGTCCTGGCGGGTGCGATGCCCGCCGCGCTGCGCACCGCGCTGGTCTTCGCCAACCCGCTCTATTTCGCGTTGCTGATGTCAGCCGACCTGACGCGCTCGGGGCCGCGGCGGGCGGTGCTTGCAGGCGCGGCGGCGGCACCTCTCGCGCTGGTGCTGCCACCGGCCTGGGGACTGCTGGCGGCGGGGCTCACCGGCGGCACGGCGGCGTTCCTCATCGGGCGTGGCCGATGAGCGAGGCTGATCTGGCGCTGCTGCTGACCGGCCTCGCCTGCCTGGCGCTGCGGCTTGCGGGGGTAATGCTGGCAGGGCGGTTGCGCGCCGATCATCCCTTCATCGCCTGGGCGTCGTGCGTGGCGCAGGCGACGCTCGCGGCCTTCGTGGCGCTGGCCGTGCTCGCGCCGAGCGGCGCGCTCGCGGCACTTCCCCTGCACGCGCGGTTGACCGGCTTGGCGGTCGGCGTTGCCGCCTACTTCGCCCTGCGGGAGCGCCTGCTGCCGGCACTCGCGATCGGGCTGGTCGCGGTGGTGCTGGTGGCTTGATCGCGGCTTGGTTTGCTCAAGACCCGAGCGCACATTCCGCCTGCCTGGTGCGCGAGACTACCTGCGGCGGCTGGCCCGCGATGTCGCGAATGGTCTGACCCTCAGCGCCGCCGCGCGGCCATCCGTGCGATGCCGAGCACCGCGTTCCGCGCCACAGCGACATCGGGCATGCCGGTTGTCTTGGTCCGCCGCTCCGCTTCCAGCAGCGCCGCCCCCGCTGCGGCAAGGGACTGCGGCGACCACAGCCGCAGCGCGCGTTCCATCGCGCCCCGCTGCTTGAAGAAGACCGGCGGCCGCAGCCCGGCCAGCGCATGCCCCGGCGACGCACCGCCCGCCACCGCATCGGCGGCCGCCTGCAGCCGCTGCATGTGGCGCAGCGTCGCGCGCACCAGCTGCACGGCATTCGCGCCTTCCGCGAAGGCAGCGTCCAGCGCGCTGTCGGCCCGCGCCACATCGCCGCCCGAGGCCGCCAGAAGCGCCTCATCCATATCGAGCGCGGCACCGCCTGCGATGCAGGAGGCGGCATCTTCCTCGGTAATCGCCACGCCAGGACCGACGTAGAGGGCCAGCTTCTCCAGCTCCCGCCGCATCACCATGCGGTCCTCCCCGAGCCGCGCAGCCAGCCAGGCGAGGGCGGCCGGCTCGGCGCGCGCGCCGAGGCTCGTGAGGCAGGCGGCGACGGAGGATTCCAGCGCCGCGCCGGTCTCCGGGTAGCAGGCGATGACCGCGGCCGCCTCGTGCTTCTCGAGCGCCAGGCGCAGGCCCTTGTTGCCGGCGAGCTCGCCCGCCTCCAGCAGCACGATCCCCGGGCCGCGCCCGGCGCAGGCAGCCTTGGCCGCGGCGGTAAGGCCATCCGTCGCATCCCGCACCCGCACGATGCGGCGCCCACCGGTGAGCGCCGGCGTCGAGGCCTCGGCCGCCAGCAGCCCGGCATCCTTCACCGCCGCCTCACGCGCGACATCGACCATGCGGAAGGCGTCGCCCTCGGCTACGCGCTGAACGAGGCCAGCGCCACGTTCGCGCACCAGCCCCTGATCCTCGCCGTGCAGCAGCACCACGCGCGTGTCGCCCGGCTCCGCGAGGAAACCCGCGATGCGCCGCGCGTCGAGCTTGGCCATCAGCCCGCCGCGCGGGTCGCGAAATAGACGGAGAGGCGTTGCGCCACATCCTGGGCCAGCTGCTCGACCAGGCGCCGCTCCATCGCGTCGCGCGAATTGTCGGAGGCGAAGAACTGGTTCTCCGGCAAATTGTAGGCGTCGAAGGTGCGCTCGGCGCCGCTGGCCAGCAGCACGGCCGGCGTCGCCAGGGTATAGAGCGACCAGGGTGCGGTTGCGACATAACGCACGCGGGACGGCGTTCCGTCGCGACGATACCCCTCGATTTCGGCGGCGAAGCTTACGCCCACGCGCAGGTCATAGCGCGCCTGGGTGCCGGTGGTGGCGAAGCGTTCCTCCAGCGCCCGGCGCAGGATCTGCCCGTTGCGCTCCGGCACCCGCGCGACGCGCAGGGCCGAAAGCTCACGCGCGACATCGGCGGAGGGGCCGGCGCTGCCGGTCGCGTGGATCGCGCGGAACCCGCAGCCGGGCAGCGCGACTGCGCCGCTGGCGGCGAGAAGGGAGCGTCTAGACCACAATGTTGACGATCCTTCCCGGGACATAGATGCGCTTGCGGATGGGTTTGTCGCCGATGGCACGCCGCACATTCTCCTCGGCCTCGGCCAGACGGAACACGGTTTCCTCATCGGCGTCCACCGCCACCTCGATGGTGCCGCGCAGCTTGCCCAGCACCTGCACGGCGATGGTGAGCGTGTCCGCGCGGAGCATGGCGGGGTCGGCCTCGGGCCAGGGCATCTCGGCGACCAGGCCGGCGCCGGGGCGGAGCAGCGCGTGTATCGACTCCGCGAGGTGCGGCATCGCGGGTGCGGCCAGCCGCGCCATGATGCAAAGTGCGTCGAACAGGGCCGCCCCGGAGGCGGTCTTAGCCTCCTCGATCGCATTGGCGAATTCGTAGAGTTTTGCCACCGCGACGTTGTACGAAAAGGCGTCCAGCGCGTCGGTGACCGCGGCGATCGCAATGTGCGTGGCGCGGGTGAGGCCGCGCGTCGCACGCTCCTCGCCGGGATCGTCCACACGCGGAATCGCCGCCTCGGCGGCGCGATACAGGCGCTGGGTGAAGCGGTAGGCGCCGGCGACACCGGATTCCGTCCACTCCATGTCGCGATCGGGCGGGTTGTCGCTCAAGATGTACCAGCGCGCGGTGTCCGCCCCGTAGCGGTCGATGATGACGCCGGGATCGACCGTGTTGCGCTTGGACTTGCTCATCGCCTCGACACGGCCGACGGCCACGTCCTCGCCGGTGTCGATGTGCACGGTGGCGCCGTCCTGGCGCTGGTGGACCTCGTTCGGGTAGAGCCAGCGGCCATCCGCGCCCTTGAAGGAGGCGTGCGTGACCATGCCCTGCGTGAACAGGCCCGCGAAGGGTTCGGAGACGGAGAGATGCCCAGTCTCCCGCATCGCGCGGCTGAAGAAGCGCGAATAGAGCAGGTGCAGGATCGCGTGCTCGATGCCGCCGATATACTGGTCGACGGGCAGCCAGGCATCGACGGCCTGCCGCACCACCGGTTGCTCGGCGTGGGGCGAGCAGAAGCGCGCATAGTACCAGGAGCTGTCGACGAAGGTGTCGAAGGTATCGGTCTCGCGCCGCGCGGGCGTGCCGCAGCGCGGGCAATCGACATGCTTCCAGGTCGGGTGGTGGTCGAGCGGATTGCCGGGACGGTCGAAGGTGACATCCTCCGGCAGCACGACGGGGAGCTGGTCGTCGGGCACCGGCACCGGGCCGCAGGCGGCGCAATGAATGACCGGGATCGGGCAGCCCCAGTAGCGCTGGCGGGAGACGCCCCAGTCGCGCAGGCGCCAGTTCACCACGCCCTGGCCGGCGCCCTGCGCTTCCAGTTCGGCGATCGCGGTGCGCTTCGCCTCGGGCACCGGAAGGCCGTCGAGGAAGCCGGAATTGAAGATGGTGCCTTCGTCGGTATAGGCGCGGCCGGGCAGCGCGTAGGTCGCTGCGTCGGCGCCAGTCGGCAGCACCACCGGGGTGATGGAGAGCCCGTACTTCGCGGCAAATTCGTAGTCGCGCTCATCATGGGCGGGGCAGCCGAAGATGGCGCCGGTGCCGTATTCCATGAGCACGAAGTTCGCGATCCAGATGGGGTAGGTTACCCCTTCGAGGAAGGGGTGCGCGACGCGGAAGCCGGTGTCGACGCCGCGCTTCTCCGCCTGCTCGATGGCGACGGCGCTGGTGCCCATGGAGCGGCACTCAGCGATGAAGCCCGCGGCCTCCGTGCTGCGAGCCGCCGCCGCAACGGCCAGCGGATGCTCCGCCGCGACGGCCAGGAAGGACATGCCGAACAGTGTGTCGGGGCGGGTTGTGAAGACCTCTACCTCGGACACACCGGCCACGGGTTCCACGACGGGAAACCGCACCCGCGCGCCCTCGCTGCGGCCGATCCAGTTCGCCTGCATCAGCTTCACCCGCTCCGGCCAGCGGTCGAGCGTGGCGAGGCTCTCCAGCAGCTCGGGGGCGAATTTCGTGATGGCGAAGAACCACTGGCTGAGCTGCTTCTTCTCGACCACGGCACCCGAGCGCCAGCCGCGCCCGTCGATCACCTGCTCATTGGCGAGCACGGTGCCATCGGCGGGGTCCCAGTTGACCCAGCTCTCCTTGCGCTCGACCAGGCCGTCCTTCCAGAAATCCAGGAACAGCTTCTGTTGCTGGCCATAGTAGCCGACGTCGCAGGTCGCGAATTCGCGCTCCCAGTCGATGCTAAGGCCCATGCGCTTCAGCTCCGCGCGCATCGCGGCGATGTTCGCGTAGGTCCAGGCGCCGGGGTGGATGTTGCGCTCGCGGGCCGCGTTCTCAGCGGGCAGGCCGAAGGCGTCCCAGCCCATCGGGTGCATCACCTGGAAGCCGCGGGCTCGCTTGTAGCGCGCCACAACGTCGCCGAGCGTGTAGTTGCGCACGTGCCCCATGTGGATCTTGCCCGAGGGGTAGGGGAACATCTCAAGGACGTAATATTTCGGGCGGCCTGGATCGGGCACGTCCGGCACGACGAAGCAGGCGCGCTCGTTCCAGGCCTGCTGCCAGCCGGGTTCGGCGGCGCGGAAATCATATCGGGGGGCAGGCGCGTCGGACATCATCGAGCAATCACAGAGGCGGCTCCGAGCCATAGGGCCGCCTTGTGCAGTTTTCCAGCCCCCATCGCGGGGGCGGGTGGGATGCAACACGGTCCCGCGATGAAACGCGCCCTCCTGGCTATGATGCTGTCGCTGCCGATGCTGGCACCGCTCGGTGCCGCGGCGCAGCGTTCGCAACCACAGGCGGCGGTGCCAGGCGCCAACCCCTGGTCGGAGCCTGAGCCGAGCCCGTCGGTCGAGCCCACGACGCGACCCGCGCCCGGCACGGCGACCCTGCCCGCCCCACCGCCAGCGTCGCGCGACGCACCATCGCCAAGCGACGGTTTCGAGGCCTATCGCGCCGCCTTTTCCGCTGCCACCTTGCCGGCGGGCGCCGGCGCGCGCTCCGTCACCGGGTGGTCCCTGCACTACCGTGGCGCCCTCCCGCACGCGGCCTTCGTGATCGCCGCCGCCCCGAATGGCCGCGTCGTGCGCTGGCGCTTCGTCAGCGGACGCGCAAGCCCGGAGGCCGCCCGCCGCGACGCCATGACCCTGTGCGAGACGCAGGACCGCGCCAACGCGCCCGAGGGCACCGCGTGCCGCATTCTCGCGTCCGACCTCGCGCCCGAAGGTCAGGCGGCGGTGATGGCCACGCGGACAGAAACGCTCGGCGCTTTCCGCGCCAGCCCGTTCCATTGGCGGCACGGGCCGGAACGCGCTGCCGGCGTGCTGCTCTGGAGCCATGGCTATGGCGGCCGCGAGGTGGACAGCCGCGCCGCACCCGCGCCGGGCTTCGTCTCGGCATTGAACGATGCCGGCTGGGACGTGTTCCGCTTTGACCGCAGCCCCCTCGAGGATGACCTCGCCGCCACCCTGCCCCGGCTGCTGCGGGAGGTGCCGCGGCTGCGGGCCGCCGGCTACCGCCGTGTGGCGCTCGGCGGGCAGTCGGGCGGGGCGTGGCAGTCGCTGTTGCTCGCGGGCGCGATGCCCGAGGCGGTCGATGCCGTGATTGCCGTGGCACCCGCCGCACATGGCGCCCAGAGTGCCGGGCAGGGCGCCGCGGTCGATGATTTCCGCCGCGCACTGGCGGGGTTCCCCGATGCCCGGCCACGGCTCGCGATCGCGCTGTTCGACGAGGACCCCTTCGACCCCGACGTCGCCGCCCGTACATCGCTGGTCGAGACCATCGCCGCTCGACGCACGGCGCCCACGCTGCTGCTGCGGCCGAGCGGTAATATCCGTGGCCATGGCGGCGCAAGCGAGGTTGGCTTCACCCAGGCATTCAGCGCGTGCCTGCTGACACTGCTGATGGCGCCGGATGCCGCCGCCCCGCGTGGTTTGCGACGCGCGCCGTGCGGCGGCGGGTAAGGGCGCTTCTCGCCCGCCCTGTCAGGGCCGAGCGCCGCTCGCGCGCAGGATGGGCAGCCATTTCTCGGCTTCGGCACGGATGAAGGTCGCGGCATCACCCGCCAGGATGTCGACGCCGGCATCGGTGAAGCGGCGCTGCACCTCAGGATCCGCCTGGACCTCCGTCACCGCCGCCGCGAGCGTCGTCACGATCTCGCCGGGCGTGCCGCGTGGCGCGAACAGCACCTGGAAGGATGAGGCGCTGTACCCCGCGATCCCCGCCTCGGCGAGCGTGGGGAGCTGCGGCAGCAGGCGGGACCGCCGCGGCGTGGTCACCGCGAGCGGGCGTGCACCGCCATCCCGCGCATAGGGGGCGAGCAGGGTCTGGCTGTCGATCATGAAGTCGATGCGGCCGGCCAGGAAATCCGTCACCGCCGCAGGCGTGCCGCGATAGGGCACGACGGTAAAGTCCACCCCCGCCAGCGTCTTCAGCAGCTCGCCCGCCAAGTGCGAGGCGGCGCCGATGCCGGTGGTCGCGAAGGTCGCATCGCCGCCTCGCGCGCGCAGCCAGGCCAGGAATTCGGGCACCGTCCGCACGGGGACGGAGGGATGCACGCACAGCAGGAAGCTCTGGTCGCCCACCAGCGCGACCGGCATGAAATCGGCCAGCGCGTCGAAGCCCGCATCGGGGTACAGCGCCGGGATCACCACATGCGCGGCGCCGTTGAACAGCAGCGTATAGCCATCCGCCGCCGCACGCCCTGCCGCACGCACGCCGATGGTGGAACCCGCACCAGGCACGTTTTCGATCACGATGGGCTGCCCGAGGCGGCGCGCGAGAGGCTCGGCCACGATCCGCGCCACCACGTCGATGATGCCGCCCGCCGCAAAGGGCACCACGAACTTAATCGGCCGTTGCGGCCAGCGTGGCTGCGCCCGGGCGGCGAGGGGAAGTCCGGCGGCGAGCAACGGCAGTGAACGGCGGGTGAGCATCGGAGCCTCCAGGCGCCGCAACCGCGGCGAGCGAATCATCGCCGCGACGGCGGCGCATATTCAAGGGCCGCCATAGTGGCGCCCCCATCATCGCCGCGACGTCACCTTCGGTAAACACCCCTGTTCTACTTTCCCTGCCAGACCGCCGGGCGGCGCGCGAGAAACGCCTCCACCCCCTCGGCGAAATCAGCGCTGGTGAAGCACATGGTCACGAGGTCGTCGCCGTGCGTGTTCCGCGCGGCCTCGCGCAGCCGGCGCATCGCCTCCTTGGTCGCGCGGAGCGTCAGCGGCGCGTGCGCGGCGATGATCCCAGCGAGCGCCTCGGCGCGCGCGTGCAGCGCCGCCATGTCCGGCAGGATCTCGTTGAGCAGCCCTGCCGCCTTCGCCTCCTCCGCCTCGATCAGCCGCGCGGTATAGATCAGGTCGATCACCCGGGCCGGCCCGATGAGTGCCACGAGCCGCGCGTAATTCGCCATCGACAGGCAATTGCCGAGCGTCTTGGCGATGGGGAAGCCGATGCGCGCATTGGCCGCGCCGAGGCGCATGTCGCACACCGCCGCGATCGCGGCGCCGCCCCCGGTGCAGGCACCCGAGATGGCGGCGATGGTGGGCTTCGGGCAGCCTTCGATCGCCGTGAGGATGCGGTCGATCTTGGTTTCGTAGTCGAGCGCGTCCTGGGGTCCGGAGAAGCTGCGGAACTGGTTGATGTCGGTGCCGGCCGCGAAGGCCTTCTCCCCGGCGCCGGTGATCACCCAGGCCTTCACCGCGGGGTCCGCGCCGAGTTCGCCGGCCAAGCGATACAGGCCCTCATACATCCCGAAGGTCATGGCGTTGCGCGCCTGCGGGCGGTTCAGCACCGTCCAGGCGATCCCACCCGGGCGAACCTCATGCAGCAATTCGTCGTCCATGTTCGGTGCTCCCTCGGCTTTGGGCATCGAATGCTGGCAGGCCGATCGCGTCAAGGCGGCGCGTGGAGGGCTTTTGGAAGCCGCTGCACGCTTGCCCGAACCGCCCTTCGATGCGACAGGCGGCGCATGGCCCAGAACCGCCTTCCCGATGCCGCGCTGATTCGCGCGACCGCCGACCGCTACGCAGGGTCCGGCCGGTTCACGCGGCACTTCGTCGCCAGCAAGCTGCGCCATGACCCCGCGACGGCGACGATCTTCGGGCTCGCCGCACCCGGCCTCGGGCATATGCTCGACCTCGGCTGCGGGCATGGCCAGCTTGCACTCGCCTTGCTGCTCGCCGGGCGCGCGGAATGGGTGACGGGGCTCGATCGCGCCGGCCCCAAGATCGACGATGCCGCCCGCGCGGCGACGGGTCTCCCCGCGCGGTTCGATGCCGCCGATATCGCGACTGCAACCCTCCCGGATTGCGACACGGCCTTGTTGGTCGACGTGCTCTACCAGATGCCGCCTGACCTCCAGCGCGACCTGCTCGGCCGGGTCGCGCAATGCGCGCGGCGGCGGGTGCTGATCCGCGCCTTCGACCCCGGTCTCGGGTGGCGCAGTCGCGTCGGTTTTGCGATGGAGCGCATCGGTCGCGCACTGCGCCGCGAGGGTGCCAACACCGCGATCGCACCGCTGCCACTCGCTGAACTGGCCGCCCCCCTTGCGGCGGCGGGGTTTTCCGTCACGATCATGCCGTGCTGGTCCGGCACGCCCTTCCCCAATGTGCTGCTGATTGCGGAGCGTGCCCCATGCTGACCCGGATCCTCGCCACCCTAATGCTGTGCGCCCTCGCCCATGGCAGCCGCGCACAGGAAGTCCGCCTCCCGGTCCTGGAGGTCGGCGTGGCTGGGGGCGGCGGCTACCTCGCCGACTACCCGGCCGCCAGCCAGGGCCGGGTGCGCGGAATTGCGGCCCCCTACCTGATCTATCGCGGCGAAGTCCTGCGCAGCGACGATCGCGGCGCCAGGCTGCGTGCGGCGCTGAGCGATGACATCGAGTTCTCGGTCAGCGCCTCGGGCTCGCTGCCGGTTTCGTCGAGCGACAATGACGCGCGGCGCGGCATGCCCGACCTCGATCTCCTGGGCGAAATCGGACCCACGCTGCGCCTCACGCTTTGGCGCGGCACAGCCGGCGAATACCCGGTGCGGCTGCTTCTCGACACACCGTTGCGCGCGGTGTTCTCGACCGATTTCAGCTCGATCAGCTTTCGCGGCGTCACCTTCTCCCCCGATCTCTCGGTCGAGGCGCGCAACGTCATCCTGCCCAACTCTCGGCTCCGCGCGACGCTCGGCGTGACCGTCGCCTCGGACCGGTTCATGGAGTATTTCTATGAGGTGCGGCCGCAATTCGCGCGCGCCGATCGCCCAACCTTTGGCGCGAAGGCGGGCTATCTCGGCGCTCGCGCAAGCCTGTCCTACCGATTCCCGTTGACCGACCGCTTGTCGGCCGCCGTGACCGGGCGCCTGGACTACTTCGGCGGCGCCGCCAACCGCGACAGCCCGCTGTTCCGGCGCGACTTCAACGCCTCCGCCACGGTGGGCTTCGCCTATTCGCTGTGGCGCTCCGAAGAGCGCGTCGCGGTGGATACCGATATCTTCGACTAAGTATCAGTGTGTTTGAGTGCCTTTTTACACCGCAAAAACGGCTGCCCCCGCCCGGAACGCCGCTAGCCGGGCCGCAAACGGCCGTGACGTCCGCCCCGCCATCAGCGCCGCCAGGCGTGGCGCCATCAGGCTGCGGTTGCGCCTGAGGAAAAACCGCGCGAGTCGGCCATTCCCGGCCTCCGCGACATCACCATCTGGTTCGGTATCGATGTCATAGGGGTGGCAGTAGCACCACAAGGCCTCGGTCGCCGCGTTCTGGCGAGAGAACTGCTTCATCCGCCAGGGCGGCAGAGAACGCATGTACATGCCGCCCAGGAACGGCATCGCCAGCGGTCCGACACGGCCGAGCGGCACCGGGATCTCCAGCAATCCGGCCTCGAAAAGGAAAGGTTTGTTTGGCGCGCCCCGCCAGCCATGCAGCGGGTTCCAAGCCGGCACCACCGACGACGAATAGGCAAAACCCGCGGCTGCGATGCATTCGGCCGCCCAGGCGCTGCCGGCGTCGAGCGAGAATAGCGGTGCACGGAAGCCCAGGACCGCCGCGCCACTCACCTCCTCGAGGATGCCACGCGCACGGGCCAGCTCGTCGCCGAGCGCCGCCCGGCCGCTCCGCGCCAAAGCCCGGTGGTGCATGCCGTGGCTCGCCACCTCATGGCCGCGCGCGGCGATCTCGCGCACCAGGCCCGGGTTGCGAACAGCAACCTCGCCCAGGATGAAGAAGGTCCCGAGCCCGTTGCCGGTCTCGATCAGCGTCATCAACGCCTCGGTCATGCGGGCACAGGCGGCGTCCCCGCGCGGCCCTTCCGACTCGACATCGACGGTGAAGGTGATCTCCCGCGGCAGGCAGGCGAACCACGCCACGCGCGCGTCCTGCAGCCTTGTGAGGGCGCTTGGTGATTGATATCCTTCGAAACTCTGGGGCGCCGTCATCTACTCATCCGGTTATATCTTGTCTCCCTGGCGTTCTTTATGTGTTGTCGGCCAGCGTTTGCGCCAGCCAGCACTTTGGCTGCCAGCACTTTGCCATAATGGAGATCCTATCTGTGTCATGGCGTGAGTGGATGAGCGGAGGAAAAAATGACGGTGCATGACAGCCAGGAGCTGGAAGGCGAAATGGCGGAACTGATCGTCGCCTCCCTCCGCCTGGAGGTGGCACCTTCGGCGATCGATCCCGAGGCACCGCTGTTCGGCGATGGGCTGGGACTCGACTCGATCGACGCCCTCGAAATCGCGCTCGCGATCTCCAAGCGCTACGGCTTCCAGCTGCGTTCGGACGATGAACACAACCACAATATCTTCGCGAACCTCCGGGCCCTGGCGGCGCATGTCGAGAAGCACCGGGCGCGCTGAATGCGGTCGCTGCTCGCGGCACGCCTGCTGATCTCGGCCGCGATCGCCGCCGGCGTGGTAGCGCTGCGCCTCACGCATCACAATAATTTCGCCGCCGCCGCCGGCCTGGCGCTCGTGGCGGTGGCACTTCTGCCGTCGCGCCGGATCGTGGTGCTGCTGCCGGGCGCGATCGCGGTGGCGGCGCTGGCCCTGCTGCTGATGCGGCCTGGGGTGGCGGAATGGATGCTCGCCAGCCTGCCCTTCGTGGGCGATGTGCTGCTCGCGGCGCATTTCGGCCGCACCCTGCTCCCGGGGAGGGAAGCGCTGATCGCGCGCTATATGCGCGCGGAACTCGGCGCCGTGCCGCCCGAGTGCCAGCGCTACGCGCGCCGGCTCACGGGCGTTTGGGCGGTGCTGCTGGCGGGCCTGGCAGTGGTCCACCTGGTGGCGCTGGCCGGAGCACCTGGTGGCTTGGCCGTCAGCATGGCGCTGCACGCCATCCTGATCCCCACCCTTTTCCTGGCCGAACACCCTTTTCGCGCCCGCGTGTTTCCGAACCTGCCGGCCTCACCGTTCCGCACGCTCCGCAGCATGTTCAGGGCCAGCCATGCCGGTTGAGATGATCCCGCTCACCAGCCGGGACGGCGGCGACATCCTGGCCCGGCGCGGCGAGGAGGCGATCACCGTCGCGGCGTTCCTCGCAGAGGCGAGTGCGCTGGGGGCACGGCTGCCGCCGCAGGGGCCGGTGATCAACCTGTGCGCCGATCGCTACCTGGCACTCCTGGGCTTCGCGGCCGCGCTGATCGCCGGCCACACCACGCTGCTATCAGCCGACCGCTCAGCGCGCCGCGTGCAGGAGTTGGTGGCGAGCCACGCCGCGACCTGCATCATCGGCGACGGCGCCGATGCCGGGTGGTCCCTGCCCTGCATCACGCCGGACCGGGCGCACGGCGCCGCTTCGCCGGTTCCCGCAATCGCCGGCGACCACCTCGCGGTCATCGCCTTTACCTCCGGCAGCACCGGCCTCCCAGTCGCGCATGGCAAACCCTGGGCGTCGCTGGTGCGCCATGCGGAGGCGGCGGCGCTGCGCTTCGGCCTGCGCCGTGCCGACGGCTCGCCCGCGACCATCCTCGCGACCGTGCCCGCGCAGCACATGTACGGCTTCGAGACCACGATCATGCTGCCGCTGCACAGCGCCGCCGCCGTGTTCTGCGGCCCCAATTTCTACCCGACCGATATCACCGAGGCCCTCACGCTCATGCCCGGGCGCCGCATCCTGGTCACCACGCCGCTGCAGCTCCGCGGCCAGCTCGAAGCCGCCGCACCCCTGCCGGCGCTGGAGGCGGTGATCTCCGCCACCGCACCCCTTGCCCCGGAGCTCGCCGCGCAGGCGGAGCAAGCCTGGGGCACCCGCGTGCTGGAGATCTACGGCGCGACGGAGGCCGGCTCGCTCGCCTCCCGCCGCACCCTCGAAGGCGATGCCTGGCAGCCCTATGACGGCATCACCGTCGCGATCGAGGACGGCGCCGCCATCGTGGACGTGCCGGGCCTGCCGCACCGCGTGTCGCTGGCCGATTCGCTGGATTCGCTGCCCGAAGGCCGCTTCCGGCTGCTCGGCCGTCGCAGCGACATCGTGAAGCTCGCCGGCAAGCGAGCGTCGCTCGCCGGCCTCAACCGCATCCTGTGCGAGATTGAGGGCGTACGGGACGGTGTGTTCCTGGCACCAGACGACATCGAGGCCGATCCCGGCGCGCGGCTGTCCGCCTTCGTCGTGGCACCTGGTCATTCCTCGGAGCAGATCACTGCGGCGCTGCGCCGGCGGGTGGAAAGCGCCTTCCTGCCGCGCCCGATGCTGATGGTGTCGGCACTGCCGCGCGACGCACTTGGCAAGCTGTCGCGCCAGGCCCTTACCGCGTTGCGCGAGGGCACCGCGTGAGTACAGCGGCATGACGCTGAAATGACGCGAGCCTCCCGTTCACCTCGCTTTGGCCGGCTCCCGCCGATTCGGCCGCCTGTCACGGTCGATGTCGTCGGTGTAACTTGACCATCGATGGACCCCCAAAAAATACCCCGGAACCCCGATGAGTTTCACCATTCCGCATGAGCACCCCGCCTTGCCCGGCCATTTCCCCGGAAGCCCCCTGGTGCCCGCCGTGGTGCTGATCGACCACGCGACGGAGGCCGCGCGCGCCGCCTTCGCCTGCGGGCGGCTCACCGCGATATTGCGCGCGAAGTTCCTGGCCCCCGTACGGCCCGGCGAGACTGTCCTGCTCGGCTTTGCCAGGCGCGCGGATAGCGCCATCGCCATCACCGGCACCCGCGACGGCGTCACCGCCTTCACCATCGAAGCCCGGTTTGCCGCGTGAGCTGGACGGCGCAACGCCAACGCGGCGGCGGCTGGCTCGGGGTGATGGCGGCCATCGCGCTCGGCATGGGCTGGCACCTGGCGCAGGCGCTGCTCTACCCGATCACGCTGGTCTATCTCGCCTCCTCCCCGCCTCGGATGCGACGCGCCTCGCGCCACTACCTGGCCCGCGCGCTCGGGCGGGAGCCGCGGTTGCGCGACCTCTGGCGCCTCTATTTCACCTTCGCCGCGACGCTGCTCGACCGCGCCTACCTGCTGACCGGCCGCACCGCCGGCTACGCCATCACGATCGAGGGGCTGGATGCGATGCGCCAGCATGCGCTGGCCGGGCGCGGCTGCATCCTGCTCGGCGCGCATTTCGGCAGCTTCGACGCGCTGCGAAGCATCGGCGGCGCCGACGCGCCGGTTGAAATCCGCATCCTCATGCACCGCCACATGGCCGATGCCGCGCATGCGCTGTTCAACGCGCTCGACCCCTCCCGCGCGCGCGACATCATCTCGCTCGGCAACCCCGCCGCGATGATCGAAGCCAGCGAGTGCCTCGCCCGCGGCGGCGTCATCGGCATCCTCGGCGACCGCGCGCCACGCGGCGAGCGCATGCTGAGCGTGCCATTTCTGGGCCGCGAGGCACCCTTCCCCGGCGGCCCGTTGCAGCTGGCGGCGATCCTCGGCGCGCCGGTCCTGCTGTGCTTCGGCACCTGGCTCGGCCCACGCCGCTACGCGTTGCGCTTCGAACCCTTCGCGGAGCGCGTCACCCTGGACCGCGCGGCGCGCGAGGCCGCGCTTGGGGAATGGCTCGCCCGCTACGCCGTGCGGCTGGAGGCGATGTGCCGCGCGCACCCGTTCAACTGGTTCAACTTCTATGATTTCTGGCAGGAGGAGCAGCCCGCATGATGCGCTGGGCACTGATCCTGCTCGCGCTGTCGCTGCCGGCGCACGCGGCTGGCGTCGAGGATGTGATGCGCGGCCTTGCCGCCGTGCGCGAAAGCCGGGCCGTGTTCAGCGAGACCCGCTCGATCCCGGAACTGGACGGCGCCCTGCCATCGCGCGGCACCCTTTCCTGGCGCGCACCGGACCGCGTCGAGAAGCACACGACCGAGCCGGTGGAGGAACGCCTGACGGTCGAGGGCGACACCCTCACTTTGGAGCGGCGCGGCGCGCGGCAGGTGCTGAGCCTGGACACTGCGCCGGAGGTTCGCGCGTTGGTCGAGGCCATCCGCGGCACCCTCGCCGGCGACCTGCCGCGGCTGTCCACCTTCTACGATGTGCGCTTCAGCGAGACGGGTTCGGAGTGGCGACTGGCGCTTTATCCGCGATCGGTGCGGCTCGCTTCCGCGGTGCAGTCCATCGTCGTCACGGGCCGCGGCACGCAGATTGCGACTGTTGAAACGCAGGAGCGCGGCGGCATCACGCGCATGTCGATCGAAGCCCGGCCGTGACCCGCTGGCTGCCGCTAGTGGCGACGCTGGGCCTATTGCTCGGCGCGCTGACGCTCACCTTCCGCGCCGCGCCGCCGGGCGGCGACATGGCCGATTTCCTGCCGCGCAGCGATCGCGCGGAGGCGCGCTTCCTGCTCGGCGAATTGCAGACCGGCGCGGCAACCACCCTGCTGCTCGCCGGCATCGAGGGCGCCGAACCTGGCGAGCTTGCGCGGCTGTCGCGCGCCGTCGGCGATGCGCTGCGCACCTCCGGCAACTTCGCCTTCGTGGCCAACGGCAACCAGGATGTGAGCGAGGCGGAGCGCGAGCAGCTTTTCGCCTATCGCTACCTGCTCTCGCCCCTGACCGAACCCGCGATCTTCACCGCCCCCGCCCTGCGCACGAAGCTAGAGGCGCTGCTGGATGGGCTCGGCTCCTCGGCCGCGCCGCTGCTGCGGCAGTTCGGGTTCGCCGATCCGCCCGGTGCCTTCATCGCGCTGGCACGCGGGCTGATTGGCACCTCCAGCGTCACCCTGCGGGAGGGCGTGTGGTTCGCTGGCGGTGAGGCCGGGCCGCGCGCATTGCTGCTGGCCCGGAGCCGCGCGAATGGCCTGGATCCGGTGGGCCAGCAGACCGCCGCCGACACGATCCGCGCCGCCTTCGCGGCCGCCACGCCCGGAAGCGCGCGGCTGCTGCTCAGCGGTCCCGGCGTGTTCGCAGCCGAGGCCGCGCGCGCCATCCGGGGCGATGTTGAGATGATCTCGATCCTGTCGGCCGTGCTGATCGCGGCCCTGCTGCTGTGGCGCACCCGATCCTTCACCATGTTGGCGCTGGTCGGCGTACCGCTGGCGGCGGGGACGCTGGCCGGCTTCCTCGCCGTGGTGGCGATATTCGGCAGCGTGCATGGCGCGGCGTTCGGCTTCGGCATGACGATGCTGGGCGTCGCGGTCGACTACCCGATCCTGCTGCTGACCCAGCGTGAAGGCACCGAGGCGCTCGCCGCTACCGCGCGCCGCATCTGGCCGACGCTGCGCCTCGCGGCGCTGGCCGCCATCATCGGCATGGTGGCGATGCTCGGCGCCGGGTTCTCGGGATTGCAGCAGCTCGCGGTCTTCGCGGCGGTGGGGCTGCTGGTGAGCGCGCTGGTGACGCGCTACCTCCTGCCACGCCTTGCACAGCCCTTCGGCATCGCAGCACGGCCGCTGCCGGATGCGGTCATCGCGCTCCTGCGCGCCATGCCCTGCGCGCGGATCGGCGCGCTGGCCCTGATCGTCGCCACCGCCTTCGGGTTGCTAGCGATGGGCGGACCACCGGTCGAACGCGACATCTCGGCGCTGAGCCCGGTCCCGGAAGCCCCCCGTCGCCTGGATGCGGAGCTGCGCGCAGCCCTGGGTGCACCCGATGTCGGCACCTTCATCGTGCTACCGGCCGCCGATGCAGAGGCGGCGCTGCAGGCCAGCGAGCGTGCGGCGCGTGCCCTTGCGCCCTTGCTCGCGGATGGCCGCTTGGCCGGGCTCGACCACCCCGCCCGATACGTGCCGAGCGCCACCACGCAACGCGCACGCCAAGCCATGCTGCCGGGCGACGCGACCCTGCGCGAGGCGCTGGACACCGCGCGCGCCGGTTTGCCCTTCCGCGCAACCGCCTTCGACCCCTTCCTCGAAGGCGTCGCGCGCAGCCGCACGTTGCCGCCGCTGAGCGCAACCGACTTGGCGCCCGGCAGCGCGCTCGCCGCCCGGATCGCCCCGCTGCTGGCACCCGATGCGGCGGGCTGGCACGCGCTGATGCTGCCCGCCGGCCTCACCGACCCGGACGCGCTGCGGGCCGCGCTGGCCGGTGAAACTGGCGCGCTGGTCATCGATCTCCGCGCCGAGCTGAGCACCCTGCTCGGCGATGCCTCGCTGCGCGCGGCCCTCGCCGCCGCGTTGGGTGCCGCGCTGGTCCTGGCCATGCTCGTGATTGGCCTCGGCAGCGTTCGCGCCGGGCTGCACGCCGCGCTGCCGATCGCCGGCGCCCTGCTCCTCACCATCGCGAGCCTGGCACTGCTTGGCGAGCGGCTGAACCTGTTCCATCTGGCGGCGTGCCTGCTGCTGGCCGGGATCGCTCTCGACTATTCGCTGTTCCTGCGCCGCCTCGACGCCTCGACGCCCACCGCCGAAGCGGCCCGCACGCTTGCCGCCGTGCTGACCTGCATGCTGGCGACCCTGCTCACCTTCGGGTTGCTGGCGGTCTGCACGACACCGGTGTTGCGCAGCATCGGGCTGACCGTGGCCCTGGGCGTCGTGTACGCTTTCCTGCTCGCGGCCACACTGGCGCCACGCTCGGCGCGCACGACATAGTACAATGATGGTCCCACTCCGCATCACCGCGATGACCGCGATCAGCGCCATCGGCACCGGCCTGGCCGCCAGCCGCGCCGCGCTGCATGGGCGTCACGGCGGCCTCGCGCCTTGCACAATGCCGGGCATGCCGGCCGGCATCTGGACGGGCCAGATTCGTGACGCCGACCTGGTGCCCATCACCGGCCAGCTCGCCGGTTTCGACTGCCGCAACAACCGCATCGCCGAGGCCGCGCTCCGCACCGATGGCTTCGCCGAGGCCGTGCTGGACGCGCGCGAACGGTTCGGCCCGGCGCGCGTGGCCGTCATCCTCGGGACCAGTACCTCAGGCATCGAGGAGACTGAGCAGGCCTATACGCGGCGTGACGCGGATGGCGCGCTGCCCACCGTCGATTATGCGCGCACCCATGATCTGCATTCGCTGCCCCGCTACGTGCGCGCCAGGCTTGGCTTGCGCGGCCCGGCCTTCTCGATCTCTACCGCCTGCACCTCCGGCGCGCTAACCCTGCTGGAGGCCGCGCGGATGATCGAGGTGGGCATCGCCGATGCGGTGGTCGCGGGCGGGGCCGACAGCCTGTGCCGGCTGACCTTGCACGGCTTCGCATCGCTCGAATTGCTCGCGCGTGGCGCCTGCCGCCCCTGCTCCGCCGATCGCGACGGCATTTGCATCGGCGAGGCCGCGGGCTTGGTCCTGCTGGAACGGGCCACGCCCGGAGATGCGGGGGCGCTCGGGCTGCTCGGCGCCGGCGCGTCAAGCGACGGGCACCACATGTCCTCCCCACATCCGGACGGACTCGGCGCGATGGCCGCGATGCATGCCGCCCTCACCGCGGCAGGCATCGGCCCGACCGAGATCGACTTCATCTCGATGCACGGCACCGGCACCCGCGCCAACGACGCGATGGAGGACCGGGCCATCGCGCAGTTGTTCGGAGACCGCGTGCCGGCCAGCAGCACCAAGGGCTACACGGGCCACACGCTCGGCGCCTCCGGCGCGTTGGAGGCGGTGTTCGCCGGCTTGTGCATCGAGGACGGGCTGATCCCCGGCTGCCTGAACATCGACACGCCCGATGCGGGTTTTGGCACCCGGATCGCGGTCGGCAACAGCGGGGCCCGGGTGGATCGCGTGCTGAAGAACGCGTTCGGCTTTGGCGGCAGCAATGTCGCGCTCGTCATCGGCCGGCTGCCGTGATCGCGCTGTCGATCCGCGGCATTGCCGTACTGGGTCCGGGCCTGTCTGGCTGGGTCGCATCGCGCGCCATCCTGGCCGGCGCCGTGCCGTGGGAGGCGACACCCTTCGCGCCGCCGCCGCCCGCATTGCTCGCCGCGACCGAGCGACGCCGCACCAGCCCCGCGGTGCGCCTCGCTTTGGCCCTGGCGACCGAGGCCGCGGAGGCGAGTGGCCTGCCGCCGGAATCGCTCGACACCGTCTTCGCCAGCAGCAATGGCGACGGGCAGGTGATCGGCGCCATCCTCGCGGCCCTGCACGAGAGCGAGGTCGCGATTTCGCCCACGCAGTTCCACAACAGCGTGCACAACGCCGCGGCGGGGTATTGGGGAATCGCGACCGGCTCGCAGCGCGCTTCGACGAGCGTCGGGGGGTATGACTGGGTGTTCGCGAGCGGCTTGCTCCAGGCCGCCATCCAGGTCGCGAGCACGGGACAGCCGGTGCTGTTCTGCGCGAGCGACACACCGCTCGACCCGCCGCTTTCCGCGGAGCGCCCGACCGGCTGCGCCTTCGGCCTGGCGTTCGTCTTGGCACCTGGCGGCGCACTTCCGGGGCTGCGCATCTCCTACCAGGCGACACCTTGCGACGAGGCGCCGCCCCGCCTCGACAACCCGTGCGCGCGGGGGCTGCCGCTCCTGACGGCGCTGGCCGGCGAGCGCCCCGCGACACTGCGCTTCGCGATGCTGGAGGACGCGCATCTCGAAGTTGAGGTGCGCCCATGAGGATCGCCGAGCTCATCCCGCACCAGGGCGCGATGTGCCTGCTGGCCGCCGTCACGCACCATGATGCGGAGCACATCCTGTGCATCGCCACGTCGCACCGCGACCCCGCGAACCCACTGCGCCGCGACGAGATGTTGCCGGCCATCGCGGGTGTCGAATACGCGGGCCAGGCGATGGCGCTGCACGGTGCGCTCCTCGATGGCGGTGCGCAGAAGCCGGGCTTCCTCTCCGCCCTGCGGGGCTTCACGCTTTCGGTGGATCGCCTCGACGACATTGCGGCGCCGCTTGAGATCACCGCCACGGCCCTGGCGCGGGAAAGCGTCGGGCTGATCTACAGTTTTTGCGTGGCCGCCGCGGGCACCACCCTTCTCGAAGGCCAGGCCACCGTGATGCTGCCGCCATGAGGCGCGCTCTGGTGACCGGCGGCGCCAGCCCGATCGGCGCCGCGGTGTGCCGCGCGCTGGCGGCCGATGGCGTGCAGGTGACCATCCATGCCAACGTGAACCTCGCCGGCGCGGAGGCGCTCGCGGCCGAGCTGGGTGGCGCCGCGATCGGCTTCGACATCACCGACCACGCGGCGACGGCGGCGGCGCTCGGGGCACTGATCGCGGAGCAGCCTTTTCAGATCCTGGTCCACAATGCCGGCGTGCATGACGACGCCCCGATGGCGGGGATGAGCGCGCTCCAGTGGCATCGCGCCATCGCGGTTTCGCTGGATGGATTCTTCCACGTCGCGCGGCCGCTGCTGCTGCCGATGATGGCGACGCGCTGGGGCCGCATCATCGCCATGGCGTCGCTCTCCGGCGTGGTGGGGAATCGTGGGCAGGCGAACTACGCCGCCGCGAAGGCTGGTCTTATCGGCGCCATAAAATCCCTGAGCCAGGAGGTCGCAGCGCGCGGAGTGACGGCGAACGCGATCGCGCCCGGCATCATCGAGAGCCCCGCGGCCGAGGGTTTTTCGCCCGAACGCATCCGCGCCCTGGTCCCCGCGCGCCGCGCCGGCACACCAACGGAGGTCGCCGACCTGACCGCGTTCCTATGCTCCGACCGCGCCGGTTACATCACCGGACAGTGCATCGGCATCAATGGCGGCGCGGCCTAAGCTTCGACAGCAATGTCCCGGTGCCCGCGCCACAAGGCCGAACGGCCGCCGCCGGTCGTCCGGCGAGCCAAACACGCGGAGCGTGCGCCCGGCAACTGAAGGCACAAAAATGCTCAACGGTCATTCTTCATGGCCGTTGGCCTGAGACTGCGCCACAGCCCCTGCGGATACATTCCCCGCATGAGCAGCCGGCCCGCGACCATCAGCACGATGCGCGCGATATCTGCCACCGGTCGAAAATGGCTGTGCCGCTGCATCGCGCCGTACAGCGCCGGGATGTCGATCGAGCGCATCGAAAAACCTCGCCGGGCCGCGTCGATCAGGATCGCGCTCTCGAAAGAGAAGCGCTGCGAGTGGCCCTCATACCGGCCGAGGTCGCTGAGCGCCGCCGCCGGATAGGCGCGCAACCCGCTCTGCGAATCGCTGATGAACTCGCCCGCTGCCCAGGACACCCAGAAATCCGCGACCCGGTTCGCGCGCCTGCGCGATGCCGGCGCATTCACCTGGTCGGCACGGCGCGAGCCGATGATGATCGAGCGCGGCGCCGCCTGTGCCGCCTCGGCGAGGCGCGGCAGGTCCTCGGCACGGTGCTGCCCATCTGCATCGAGCGTCAGGACCAAGGTCGCGCCCTCGGCCAGTGCCGCGCGCATGCCAGCGCGCAACGCGGCGCCCTTGCCGGCATTGCCGCCGGGCCGCAATACGCGGGCGCCGGCCGCATCCGCGATGGCGCCGCTGCCGTCAGTCGAGCCGTCATCAACGACGATCAGCGCGGCACTGGGCATGGCGGCGCGTACAGCGGCGACGATGGCCCCGATGGTGGCGGATTCCTGATAGGCTGGGATTACGATCGCTATTTCAGATGGCGCCACGTTCATCCTGTCTTGATTTTGCCCCGGGTGATCGTTTTGACTATGACGAGCATCAACCCTTCTGCCAAAGGCACCCCATGCCGCTCGACGCGTCCAGCTCCGAAAGCCTGTCCAGGTCCGACCTGCGGACCTGCGACGTGCTCATCATCGGCGGGGGGCCGGCAGGGTCCACGGCAGCGGCGATCCTCGCATCCAAGGGGCGCCGCGTGGTCCTGCTGGAGAAGGATCGGCACCCGCGCTTCCACATCGGCGAATCGCTGCTGCCGCAGAACCTGCGCGTGTTCGACACGCTCGGCATCCGCGAGCGCGTGGCCGAGATCGGCGTCTACAAGCCGGGGGCGCGCTTTGTTTCCGACGAGCACGGCAAGCACGTGACATTCAACTTCGCGCAGGGTTTGAACCAGGACTACACCTACAGTTACCAGGTGAAGCGTGCAGACCTCGATACGCTGCTGTTCGCCCGCGCGCGGGAGCTTGGCGCCGAAACGCGCGAGGGCATACGCGTGACCGACGTGACGCTCGACAGTGCTAAGGGCCATCGCATCGTGGCGACGGATGCCGATGGCGAGCAGCACGCCTGGCAGGCGCGCTTCGTCATCGACGCCTCCGGGCGCGACACGTTTCTGGCCGCACATATGCAGGTGAAGCAGCGCAACCCGCACAACAACACCGCCGCCATGTTCGCGCATTTCCGCAACGTCGCGCCCTTCGCGGAGACGGAGGATGGCAACATCACCATCCATCTGTTCGAACATGGCTGGTTCTGGATGATCCCGCTGCCCGGCGACGTCGCGAGCGTCGGCTGCGTTTCCAACCAGGCATTCTTCAAGCGCCGCACCGGCGACATCGATGATTTCTTTGCGGCCACCATCGCGTCCACGCCGTCGATGGCGCGGCGCATGGCGCAGGCGGAGCGAGTGACGCCCACCACGATGACGGGCAACTACTCCTATGCGTCGAAAACCATGGCGGGCGATGGCTGGCTGATGGCGGGCGATGCCTTCGCCTTCGTCGACCCGGTGTTTTCCTCCGGCGTGCTGCTCGCGATGGCGAGTGCGGAGATGGGGGCCGAGGCGGTGGACACCTGGCTCGACGACCGTGCGGCGGCGGCCCCGCAGATGCGCGCCTTCGAGCACAAGGTGCGCCGCGCGATCGGCTCGCTTTCGTGGCTGATCTACAAGATCAACGACCCGACGCTGCGCGACATGTTCATGGAGCCGCGCAACCGCTTCCGCATGCGCGAAGGGCTGGTGAGCCTGCTCGCAGGCGATGTACACAGCAACACCAACCTGCAACTGCCGGTGATTGCCTTCAAGGCCTGCTACTACGCGCTCCGGGTCGCGCGCTGGTTTGGCTACCGGCCCGGCACGAAGGGCATGGAGCGGGTGACGCGCGCAGCCTGACGCGAGCCTCAAACGCGCACCTGATCATTGCTCTGCGGCTTGTGAAACGGGCCGAGCGGCTGAATGGCCGTCGCCGGCAGTCCGGCGCGCCAAGCGCACACCCGGTGCTTGAGGGCGCAAAGAAATACCAGCGATCATTCTTCATGATGGCTGGTTTCAGGTAATGCGGGCGAGCATCCGGCGGTTGTACGTGGCATGCGTGAAGGCCGCACCGACGCGGTACCAATGCAGCAGCACCGCTTCCCGCAGCAACGCCATGAACGGGATGGCGCCCACTTCCTCCGCCGCGCATGGCGTGAAGCGCAGGCCCAGCCCCTCGGCGATCGCGAGAGCGCGGGCAAGATGTGCGCGGCTGGTGACCAGAAAATCCGGCGTCAGGGAGGACGAAAAACCTTCGCGGAAGGCGCACAGGTTTTCCAGTGTGTGACGGGAGGCTTCCTCGACCGCCACGCGTGAAGCAGCAACGCCGTGAGCGATCAGGAAGCCGCGTCCGGCTGCGGCTTCGGAGACAGCCCCGCCATTGGTGATGCCGCCCAGCAGCACCAGCATGATGCACGGGTCGGCTTCGGCCAGCGCCACCGCGCGCAACAGCCGCGCCCGGTACACCGGGCAGGGTGCGCCGTCGGTCAGCCGGAAGCCGAGCACCAGCGCACGGAGGGGTTGGCCTGTCGTTGGGTCAATGCGCGCCTCGCCGGGCAAGGGAACGGCACCGGCGAGGCCAGGCGGGAACTCCGTCCAGTGCGCGCTACTCGTCTGATGGCTTGAGTGCGCCGCATGCGCCACGCGCCGCACATGGCGCAGCACCAGAAGCAGCGTGACGCCGCAGCTCCCCACCACAACCAGCAGCGACAGCAACGCGGTGAGTACGCCATCCGGGCCCAGGAAAGCCTGGCGCCTCACGAAGCCTGTGCGCGCCAGGCGATGCCCGCATCGCGCGCGCCGGAAGGCAACGCAGCGTAAGGCGCCTGCAGCCACGCGAGCACGTCCTCCGTGACAACATTGCCGCCGCGGTCGCGCAGCAATTGGTGATAGCCGCCCGGATAAAACCCAACCGTCACCGGTGCTGCTGCATTCAGCGTGTTCAGCACCGCGCGCGTCGGTGCCGCTGGCACCAGGTGATCTTGCCCGCCATAGAGGATCAGCGCCGGCTTGCCATCGGCGCCGAGGCGCGGGGCGGCGGCCACGGCGGCATCCATCAGGTCGATCAATCCGAGCGCGGCATCGACCCGGGTCTGGCGCAGGATAAGCTGGTCGCGCGACCAGCGGATCAGCGAGGCCTCGTTGTTGGTCGGCACTACGCCGGCGACCCCGCCGGTCAGCACCGCCGCCGGCAGCGTCACGGCGGCGAGCGACAGTGCGAAGCGCAGCGCCCCCGACATTGTGTTCCGACCCCAGATCGCGGGAGCGAGCAGCACCAGCGCGTCGGCCTCCAGGGGCTGCGCGCCGGTCGCGGCGAGCATGGCGACGGCGCCGCCCATGCTCTCGCCCATCAGCACCAGTGGCACGCCGGGGTGTCGCGCGCGCAGCAGCACGCAGGCGGTTAGGGCATCGGCGGCGAGCGTCTCGTGTCCCGCCCAGTAGCCGCGGTTGGGTGCCGCGCCAAACCCGCGCTGGTCGATGCCATAGAGCGCGACACCGCGCGCGGTGAACAGCGGCGCGGGATCGGCCAGGAAGCTGCGCGCATATTCGTTGAAGCCGTGCAGGCCGAGCACCACGGTCTTCGGTGCCTCCTCCGGCAGCCAGGAGCGCAGCGGAAGCCGCGCCCCATCGGCCATCACCAGGCTCTCATTCTCCAGGACAGGCGCCGCGCGTGGCGGCCCCATCGGGAGCACCACGGGGGTGCAGCCGGCGAGACCAGGCAGCAGGGCGAGCAGCGTGCGGCGGTTCATGGGGCGAAACGAGTATGGGGTCGCGCGCGCCCCCTTGCCAGCCCCGGCGGTCTTGCCGGCATGATGCTTGCACGTCCGGCTGCCGAACAAAGGACTTTCCATGCCCCTGACCCAAGCCGCCCGCTACCGCCTCGGATTCGACATCGGCGGCACCTTCACAGATTTCGTGCTGCTCGATGCCGCGACAGGCGCCATTCGCCTGCACAAATGCCTCACCACGCCGCAGGACCCGGCCGAGGGCGCGCTCGCCGGCATCGCCGCGATCAGTGCGGAGGCCGGGATCGAGATCGCGGCCCTCGGCGAGCTGGTGCACGGCACGACGCTGGTCACCAACGCGCTCATCGAACGCCGCGGTGCCACGCTCGGCCTGCTGACGACGCGGGGTTTCCGCGACACGCTCGAATTCGGCATCGAGCAGCGCTACGACATCTACGACCTGTTTTTGCGCTTTCCGGACCCGCTGGTCCCGCGCCGCCGCCGCCTCGAAATCACCGAGCGCGTCGCCCATGACGGCCGCGTTCTGACGCCGCTCGACGCCGCGCAGCTCCGCGCCGAGGGCGGGCGATTGGTCGCGGAAGGCTGCACCGCCATCGCCATCGTGTTCCTGCACAGCTATGCCAATGCGGCGCATGAGCAGGAAGCCGGCCGCATCCTGCGCGAGGCCTTCCCAAACGTCGCGATCAGCCTGTCGTCGGAGGTCGCGCCGGAGATCCGCGAATACGAACGCAGCGTGACCACCTGCGCCAACGCCTTCGTGCAGCCCCTGATGGACCGCTACATTGGCCGCCTTATGCGCGAACTCGCTGCACAGGGTTTTTCTGGCACACTGCGCCTGATGCAGTCCGACGGTGGGTTGTGCGCACCGGAAACGGCCCGCGCCTTCCCGATCCGCCTGCTGGAATCTGGTCCCGCCGGCGGCGCGCTGGCGACGGTTTTGTTCGCGCGCGAGGCCGGGCTGCCCGACGCGCTCGCCTTCGACATGGGCGGCACTACGGCCAAGGCCTGCCTCATCGAGCATGGCCGCGCCGCGGTCGCGCCGATGATGGAGGCGGCGCGCGTGCACCGCTTCAAGCGCGGTTCCGGCCTGCCAATCCGCGCGCCGGTGGTGGACATGATCGAGATCGGCGCCGGTGGCGGCTCCATCGCGGGCATCGACGAGACCGGCCTGCTGAAGGTTGGCCCCCATTCCGCAGGGGCCGACCCCGGCCCCGCCTGCTACGGGCGCGGCGGCGAGAACGCCACGGTCACCGATGCCAACCTGCTGCTGGGCTACTACGACCCCGGCTTCTTCCTCGGCGGCGCGATGGCACTCGACGTGCCGGCGGCCGAGAGGGCGCTTGCGGCATTGGGTGCCAAGCTCGGCCTCTCCGCGATGGCGACGGCGGCGGGCATCCACGCCGTGGTGTGCGAGGCGATGGCGGGTGCGGCGCGCATCCACTTGGTGGAGAAGGGCCGCGACCCGCGGGGACACGCCATGGTCGCCTTTGGTGGCGCCGGGCCCGCGCACGCCGCCGATGTCGCGCGCATTCTGGGCATCACGGAGGTGCTGATCCCGCCCGCTTCCGGTGCCGCCTCCGCGCTGGGATTCCTGGCCGCGCCGCTGGCCTTCGAGCAGTCGCGGAGCGCGTTGATGCCGCTCGGCGCGAACACCGCCTGGGCCAGCGCCAACGCGACGCTCGGGGCGTTGGAGGCCGAGGCCCGTGCCCGTCTCGCGGCGGCCGGCGTCCCCGCGGCGGACATGACAGTCGCGCGGCACGCCGAGATGCGCCTGCTCGGCCAGTTGCACCAGATCGCGGTGCCGCTGCCCGATGGCCCGCTCGCGGCCGCGTCGTTGCAGGGATTGTCGGAGGCCTTCGCGGAAGCCTATCGCGCGCTCTACACCCGCGTCGTCGATGGTGCGGAGATCGAGTTCCTCGCGCTTCGCGTGCGCGTGACCGGTCCGGAGCCGGAGATCGCCATTTCCGGCGCGGTTGCCGGCGACACCGCCGGCCCCGCGCGCAAGGGCAGCCGGCAAGCCTGGTTCGACGGCACCTGGCACGACACGCCGGTCTTCGACCGCTACGCGCTCGCCGTCGGCACCAAACTGGCCGGCCCCGCCATCATCGAGGAGCGCGAGGCCACCACCATCCTCGGCCCGAACGACAGCGGCACCATCGACGCCGCGCGCAACCTCCGCATCCAGGTCGG
>JAQGHV010000160.1 GCA_028288785.1 Rhodospirillales bacterium
GCCTCCCCTGCCACACCCCCGGCGAAGCCCCCGTCGGCCTCATGCTCATGGGCGAACACGGCGGCGACACCGCACTGTTCGCGGTTGCGGCAGCGGTCGAGAGCGCACTCCGCGCTGACGGATAATGACGAGAAGCAAGGCCGGAGGCTCCGCCCCCAGACCCCCGCCGGGGATCGCGCCGATCCCCGGGCCCCTGCGTGTTTTGGCCCTGGGTTGGGGAGGGCTGGGGTTTCATCGAAGAGGGCCGGGTAGCCGCGGGCGGCGCATCGCGGGTGCACCTGTCGGGCAGCGCCGACTCAGCGCCGCCCGCGGCTACCCGGCTCGCCTCTGGCGAGACTCAACACCCTTCCCAATCCAAGAACCAACGAATGGAGGTCCAGGATCGCCGTGAAACGTACACGTTTCACCCTGGCAGGCTTGAGGGGCGGAGCCCCGGCCTTGCTGCCCTACCGGAACGCCGGCGCGGAGTCGTCGTCGGGTTCTGGGGGCGGGACTTGGATGGTGACGCTGGCGGGGTCGACTCCGGTGCCGCGGTCGATCCAGTAGGTCACGCTTTCGGGCCACAGGATGATGATCAGCACGAGGATGAGTTGCAGTCCGACCCAGGGGAGTGCGCCCCAGTAGATATCGGAGCTGCGGATTTCCTTGGGTGCGATGCCTCGCAGGTAGAAGAGTGCGAAGCCGAAGGGCGGGTGCATGAAGCTGGTTTGCATGTTCACGCAGATCAGAACGCCGAACCACACGAGGTCGATCCCCAGTTTGTTCGCGATGGGGGCGAGCAGCGGGATGACGATGAAGGCGATTTCGAAGAAGTCGAGGAAGAATGCCAGGAAGAAGATGAATAGGTTGACGAAGATCAGGAAGCCGGTTTGGCCGCCTGGCAATGCGGTGAGCAGGTGTTCCAGCCAGCGTCCGCCGTCCACGCCTTGGAAGACCAGGCTGAACACTGTCGCGCCGATTAGGATGAACATCACCATGGTGGTGATGCGCATAGTGTTGCCCATGGCTTCGCGCAGCAGGGCCCAGCTGTAGCGGCGATTGATGATGGCCAGGAGTATGGCGCCGACCACGCCCATGGCGCCGGCCTCGGTGGGGGTCGCGAGGCCCATGAAGATGGTGCCGAGGACCAGGAAGATCAGCACGATCGAGGGAACCGTGCCCTTGAGCACGCGCCAGTACAAGGGCCACCCGCGTGGCACCAGTGCTTCGGCCGGCAGGGGCGGCACCTTGTGCGGTGCGACGATGCTGACGACGGCGATGAAGCCCAGGAACAGCAGCACCTGGAGGATCGAGGGTCCGATGGCGCCGGCGTACATGTCGCCGACGCTGCGGCCGAGTTGGTCACCGAGTACGATCAGCACGAGGGAGGGCGGGATCACCTGGGTGATGGTGCCGGACGCCGCGATCACCCCCGTGGCGATCCGCATGTCGTAGCCGTAGCGCATCATGATGGGCAGGCTGATCATGCCCATGGCGATCACGCTCGCCGCCACGGTGCCGGTGATGGCGCCCAGCACCGCGCCCACCAGGATGACTGCATAGGCGATGCCGCCGGGGATCTTGCCGAACAGCTGGCCGGTGCCTTCGAGCAGGTCCTCGGCCAGGCCGCAGCGTTCCAGGATGGCGCCCATGAGCGTGAAGAACGGAATTGCAAGCAGCAGCTCGTTCGACAGGATGCCGAAGACGCGCAGCGGCAGGTTGCCGAGATAGGCGGTGGTGAAGAAGCCGAGTTCGATTGAGAGGAAGCCGAAGAACAGCCCGACGGCGGCGAGCGAGAACGCGACCGGAAAACCTACCAGCAGGAACACGACGAGGCCGCCGAACATGAGCGGCGGCATGATCTCAAGGCTCATTGTTCGGGCCGCGCATATTCCGTGAACACTTGCGTCCCGCCCGTGGGCACGCCGTTCAAGACGGCGATGCGCTTGATGAGTTCCGAGAGCCCCTGCGCCACCATCAGGGCGAAGCCGAGCGGCATGAGGAGCTTGGCCGGCCAGCGGATCAGCCCACCTGGATTGCCGGACATTTCGCCGCGCAGGAAGCTTTCGAGGAACACGGGCCAAGTCATCCAGGCGAGCAGCGCCATGGCCGGCAGCAGGAACAGGATCAGCCCGAGGATGTCGATCCAGAGGCGCGTGCGCGGGGCGACCCAACCATAGAGGATGTCGACGCGGACATGCTCATTGCGGAACAGCGTGTGCGAGGCGCCGAGCATGACCACGCCGGCGAACAGGTACCATTGCAGTTCGAGCCAGGCGTTGGAGGAGACGGAAATGCCGTAGCGGAGGAAGGCGTTGCCCGCGCTGACCGCACAGGCCAGCAGCACCATCCAGTCCGCGATACGGCCGAAGCGGTCACTCACCGCATCCACCGCGCGGCTGAAAGCGAGAAGGGCTTGCATTGCGCGTGTTCCTAGCCCTCCGCCCTTCATCTGCAAAGGTGCGGTCACATTGCTAGGGCGCAACCCTGCGCGGCCCCCCAGGGGTGCGATGGCAAGGCGCGCCCCCTCGCGGCGACCGGCGTGAGCGGATAGGCTTCCCCGGTGACGATCGATCGACTCCGCACGCCGTGCTGACGGCCATTCTCTGCCTGCTGGCCGCGCTGCTTGCGCTCGCGGCCGTGGGCGCGGTGCGTGCGCCCTGGACGGCGCGGGCGGTGCATGCCGGCACGGCGGCGGCCTCGGGCGGATTCTGCGTGGTGGCCATTCTGGCGCTGCTGCTTCCTGCTGCACCGGTGATGGCGCTGCCGTTCGGCTCGTTCTGGGGGCCGGCGATGCTGGCGCTGGACGGGCTTTCGGCCTGGTTCCTGCTGATCCTCGGCATCTCCGGAGGTGCCGCGTCGCTCGCGGCCCTGAGCCATGCCTCGGCCGCGACGCCGGCGCGGCTGCTGGTGCCCTGGCCGATCTTCCTAGCCGCGATGGCGCTGACCCTCGCGGCGGCCGACGCCTTCACCATGCTGCTGGGGTTCGAGGCAATGTCGCTCGCCTCCTGGGCGCTCGTCGCGGCCGAGCATGAGCGCGCCGAGAACCGTCGTGCCGCGGCGCTCTATCTTGTCTTTGCCATCTTCGCGGCCGCCTGCCTGATCCCCGCCATCGGCTTGCTCGCGATCGGGCCGGAGGCGGTGGGCTTCGCCGCCCTGCGCGAGACCCCGCCCGAGGGCCTGCGCGCCACGCTCATCCTGGTGCTGGTGCTGGCCGGCGCGGGTGCCAAGGCGGGGCTGGTGCCGTTCCACGCCTGGCTGCCGCTCGCCCATCCCGCGGCGCCCAGCCATGTCTCGGCGGTGATGTCCGGGGCCATGACCAAGGTCGCGCTCTACGTGATGGCGCGGGTGCTGTTCGACCTGTGCGGACCGGCGCAGCCGCTGTGGTGGGGCGTTCCTCTGCTGTCGCTGGGTGCGGGCTCGGCGCTGGTTGGCGCGCTGCGGGCGAATATGGAGGAGGACAGCAAGACGCTGCTTGCCTGCTCCACCATCGAGAATATCGGGCTGATCGTCATGGCGATGGGGCTGGCGCTGGCGTTCCGGGGAGCGGATTTGGCACCGCTCGCGGCACTCGCAGCCAGTGCGGCGCTGCTGCACGCGCTCAATCATGGGGTGTTCAAGACGCTGCTGTTTTTGGGGGCCGGTGCGGTGCTGCACGCGGCGTTGTCGCGGCGCCTCGATGCCCTGGGCGGCCTGATCGGGCCGATGCCGTGGACTGCGGTGGCCGTGATGGTGGGGGCCGGGGCGGCCGCGGCGCTGCCGCCGCTGTCGGGCTTCTCGTCGGAGTGGCTGTTGCTGCAATCCCTGCTTGCCGGCTGGCGCACGGGCGCGCTGGGGTTCCAGATCGTGGTCGCCGCCGCCACCGCAGTGGCCGCGCTGTCGGCGGCACTGGCGACGGCGGCGATGGTGCGCTTCGTCGGGCTGGCCTTCCTTGGGCGTCCTCGCACGCCCCGTGCGGCTGGGGCCACCGAAAGCCCTGGCGCCGAGCGCGTGGCGCTGGTGGGCCTGGCCGGGCTGACCATCCTGTTCGGCATCCTGCCGGCGCCGCTGCTCGACCTGGCGGAGGGCGGGGTGCGGTTGCTGGCTGGCGGGGGCACGCGGCCGGTCACGGCGGCGTTGGGGCTCGCCGCCGGCGACGGTGCGGCGCGGCTCTGGCCGGCGCTGGCGTTTCTGCTTCTGGTGGTGATTGCCGCGGCACTCGTCGTGGCGCTGCGGGTACGCGGGGCGCGTGGGTTCTCGACCGGCTCCCTCTGGGCAGGCGGCTTCCTCGCGCCGCCGCCGCACTTCCCCTTCGGCGACCCGGCGACGCAGCCCTCCGCCGCCGGCATGGCGCAGCCGCTGCGCCGGATGCTCGGCGGCGCACTGCTCGGCGCCGAGGAGCGCGTCACCATGCCCGATCCGGGCGACATCAGCGCCGCCACGATCACCGTGCGCGCCGAGGACCCCGCCTTTCCCTACCTGCTCGCGCCGCTGGTTCGCATGCGCGATGCGCTGGCGTTGCGGGCCGAGCAGCTGCGCGAGCTGTCGATCCGGCAATGCCTTATGCTGAGTTTCTCCCTGCTGATCGCGATGCTGGCCCTCGTCGCCATCCTGGAGCGTGGCTGAGGTGCAGACGGTCACGGGCATCCTCACCCAGCTGATGCACATGGCGCTGGTCATGGCGGGCGCGCCGCTGCTGGTGGGACTAGTCCGCTTGGCCAAGGCGCGGCTCATGGGTCGGCGCGGACCGCACCCCCTGCAGCCCTGGCGGGATATCCGGAAGCTTCTCGCAAAGGGGTCCGTCGTCGCGGAGACGGCCTCTGCTGTCACCCATGTCGCGCCCTTCATCGCCCTCACGAGCGCGTTGCTGGCGGCCTTCCTCCTGCCCTCCTTCGCGCGCGGGATGGTGCTGTCCCCGCTTGCCGACCTCCTGCTGATCGCCGGGCTGCTCGCGCTCGGGCGCGTCGCGATCGCGCTGGCGGGGCTTGATGCGGGGACACCCTTCGGCGGCCTCGGTGCCGCGCGCGAGATGGCGTTCGCGGTGTTCGCGGAGCCGGCGCTGATCATGGCCGCCCTCACCTTCTCCATCATCGCGGGCACGACCAACGTCGATGCCATCGCCGGCAGCTTCCAGGATGGCGCGGTCGGCGTGCGGGTCTCGCTCGCCCTCGCCCTGATTGCGATGCTCGCCATCGCCGTGGCGGAGAATGGGCGCATCCCCGTGGACAACCCCGCGACCCATCTCGAGCTCACGATGGTGCATGAGGCGTTGGTCCTCGAGGCCAGCGGCGAACAGCTCGCGATCTGGGAGTACCAGTCCGGGCTGCGCCTGATGCTGTGGCTGATGCTGATCGCGGCGATCTTCTTCCCCGTGGGGCTCGCCGCTCCCGGCGCCGGACCGCTCGCCTGGTTGATCGGGCTCGGCGCCTTCGCGGCCAAGATCGCTGCGCTGGGTTTTGCCCTCGCGGTGTTCGAGAGCGCCATCGCAAAGATGCGCGTGTTCCGCGTGCCCGAGTTTTTGGGCGCGGCGCTGCTGCTGGGGCTGCTCGCGGCGGTCTTCCTGT
>JAQGHV010000161.1 GCA_028288785.1 Rhodospirillales bacterium
CAGGACAAGTTCGATCTGGTGACGCTGCGCGCGAAAGCCGATGCGCCAGCCGAGATCGCCGGCGACTTCTACGGCCTGCCCTGGCCCTGCTATGGCACGCCGGAAATGCGCCACCCGGGCACGCACATCCTGTACAACACCTCACTGCACGTGAAGCAGGGCGGCGGCGTATTCCGTGCCCGCTTTGGTGTGGAGCGTGAGGGCAAGACGCTGCTGGCCGAAGGCTCCTACAGCCAGGGCTCGGAGATCCAGGACGGCTACCCGGAATTCACCGTGGCCGTGCTCAAGCGGCTCGGCTGGTTCGATGAGCTGACGGATGCCGAGAAGGCCAGCATCCAGCTGCACTTCCCGGCGAATATCGATGTCGCCTCCTGGGCCACCGACCTCTCCTGCGGCATCCAGCGTGTTGCGATGGAGCATGGCTGCGTGCCCTACGGCAATGGCAAGGCGCGCGCCGATGCCTGGAACCTGCCCGACCCGATCCCCGTCCACCGCGAACCGATCTACACGCCACGCACCGACCTGATCGCGCAATACCCGACGCTGCCGGACCGCCGCGCCTTCCGCCTGCCGCACCTCGGGGTGTCGGTACAGAACCGGTCGCACCAGGTGGCGCCGAACTTCCCGATCGTCCTCACCACTGGCCGGCTCGTGGAGTATGAGGGCGGCGGCGAGGAGACCCGGTCGAACAAGTGGCTCGCCGAGCTGCAGCAGGACATGTTCGTCGAGATCAACCCCGCCGATGCCGCCGCGCGCAACATCCGCGACGGCAGCTGGGTCTGGGTGCGCGGCCCCGAAAGTGATAGCAAGGTGCGCGTGAAGGCCCTGGTAACGGAGCGCGTCGGCCCCGGCATCGCCTGGATGCCCTTCCACTTCGCCGGCTGGTACCAGGGCGAGGACCGCCGCGCGAAGTATCCGCCCGGCACGGACCCGATCGTGCTCGGCGAGAGCGCGAACATGGTCACGACCTACGGCTACGACCCGGTGACCTTCATGCAGGAAACCAAGGTCACGCTCTGCCAGATCGCCGCGGCGTAGAAGGAGGCAAGACCTATGGCCCGCATGAAGTTCCTCCTCGATTCCGATCGTTGCATCGAGTGCAACGCCTGCGTCACCGCCTGCAAGAACGAGCACGAGGTGCCCTGGGGCATCAACCGGCGGCGTGTCGTCACCCTGAATGACGGACGCCCCGGCGAGCGCTCCGTCTCGATGGCCTGCATGCACTGCACCGATGCGCCCTGCGCCGCAGTCTGCCCGGTCTCGTGCTTCTACACGACGGCGGATGCCATCGTGCTGCACGACAAGGACCTCTGCATCGGCTGCGGCTACTGCTTCTACGCGTGCCCGTTCGGCGCGCCGCAATATCCGCGCGTCGGCAATTTCGGCAGCCGCGGCAAGATGGACAAGTGTACCTACTGCGCCGGCGGCCCGCAGGCCGACAACACGGCGGCCGAGTACACGCAGTACGGCGCCAACCGCATCGCCGAGGGCAAGCTGCCGCTTTGCGCGGAGATGTGCTCGACCAAGGCGCTGCTCGCCGGCGATGGCGACATGATCGCGCAGATCTACCGCGAACGCGTCCAGCGCCGCGGCTACGGCGCCGGTGCCTGGGGCTGGCGGACCGCCTACCGCGAAGTGGTGGCCATCTGATGCGCGCGCTTCTCCTCGCACTCGTCCTCGCCAGCGCCGGTGTCGCGGCTCACGCTCAGACCGCTCCGACCCCCGCCCCGCTCGGTGATCGGGGGCAGTCCGCGGCCGATGAGATGGAACTGATGCGCACGCTGCAAGGCGGACGGATCGAAGGCCGTATCACCATCCCGAACCAGCAGGCGGCGACGCTTATCCAGCCCGCCGGCCGCGAATGGCGCGAGTACCACAACCGCACCCTCGCGTGGGTCGGCGGCATCGCCGTGCTCGGCATGATCGCGGTGCTGGCGGTGTTCTTCTTCAGTCGCGGCCGCATCCGCCTTGAGGGCGGGCCTTCCGGCCAGACCATCCAGCGCTTCAACATCATCGAGCGCGCCAATCACTGGATGGTGGCGAGCTGCTTCATCATCCTCGCGCTTTCCGGGCTGAACCTCACCTTCGGGCGCTATCTTCTGCTGCCGCTGGTGGGGCCCGAGAGCTTCACGGCCGTTAGCCAATGGGGGAAGTACGCGCATAATTTCCTGTCCTTCCCCTTCGCGCTCGGACTGGTGGTGATGTTCCTGCTGTGGGTTAAGGAAGCGATCCCGAATGCCCGCGACATCACCTGGTTCAGGCAGGGGGGGGGCTTCATCGGCAATCGCCATCCGGAGGCGGCGCGCTTCAATGCCGGACAGAAGGTGATCTTCTGGATCACCATCCTCGGTGGCGGCGCCGTCGCGGCCTCGGGCTACTTCCTGATCTTTCCCTTCGCGGCTACCGACATCGCGGGGATGCAGCTCTCCCACATCATCCACAGCCTGCTATCGGTCCTGATGATTGCGGCGATGCTGGCACATATCTACCTTGGCAGCCTGGGCATGGAAAACGCGATCGATGCCATGAGCAGCGGGCAGGTCGATCTGAAATGGGCCAAGGAGCACCATTCGCTGTGGGTCGAGGAAGAGATGGGCAAGGCGCCCAAAGGCGCGAAGCACGTGTGAAGAAGGCTGGAGGAAGGAATTCCTCCAGACCACCTTCTTTTGTTTTTAGTTTCTTGCTGCCTTGCGGGCAGGCGAATGCCGGATGACGCGGGTGATCGGGTTCGCGGGGTGGAGTGGGGCGGGGAAGACGACACTGCTTGCTCAGGTCCTTCCCGTCCTTATCGCGCGCGGGGTGTCGGTTTCCACGCTCAAGCACGCGCATCATCGGTTTGACGTTGATATGCCCGGGAAGGACAGCCACACGCATCGCCAGGCGGGAGCGCGGCAGGTGTTGGTGGCGTCCGAGAATCGTTGGGCACTGATGACTGAACTGCGCGGTGCGCCGGAACCAAGTCTCGCGGAGCTGCTGAGGCGTCTCGATCCCGTCGACCTCGTCATCGTCGAAGGCTTCAAGCGCGATTTGCACGCCAAGATCGAGGTCAACCGCGCCGCCAACGGCAAGCCCTGGCTGCATCCCGACAGCCCCGGCATCCGCGCCGTCGCGGCCGATACCGCCCCACCCTACGACCTCCCGCACGCCCGGCTCGACGATATCGCGGGAATCGCCGATCTTTGCCTTCGCTTTGCGGAGCCCCTCGCCTGATGGCGCAACTCACCGACGACTGCTTCGCCTTCGGCGGCACGCTGATGGGGGTCGATGAGGCCGAAGCACTGCTCACCACCCGCATCCCTCCCCTGCCAGGGGAGGAGCAGCTGCCGTTGGGCACCACGCTCGGCCGCATCCTCGCGCGCGACCTGATCGCGCCCATGCCGCTGCCGCCCTTCCACAACAGCGCGGTCGATGGCTACGCCTTCCGCCACGCGGACCTGAAAGCCAAGCTCGCGACCAGCCTTGTCCTCGCCGGACGCATCGCCGCCGGCGACAAGGCGGCAGCCCTCGCGCCCGGCAGCGCTGCGCGCATCTTTACCGGCGCCCCGATGCCGGCAAACGCAGACACCGTGGTTATGCAGGAAGACGCCGAGGCAAGCGTCACCTCTGTACTGGTCCCGACCGGCCTGAAGCCCGGCGCCAACGCCCGCCCCGCCGGTGAGGATGTGGCCCAGGGCAGCATCGCCCTGCGCGCCGGGCGCCGGCTGGACGCGCCCGCGATGGGCCTCGCCGCGGCGCTCGGCTGCACCCACCTCGGCGTGAAGCCGCGTCCGCGCATCGGGGTTTTCTCGACCGGCGACGAGCTTGCGCAGCCGGGTATGCCGCTCGGCGCGGCGCAGACCTATGACAGCAACCGCTTCACGTTGCTGGCGCTGCTCGCGGCGCTTCCAGTAGAGGCGACCGACCTCGGCATCCTACCCGATGACGCCGCGACCACCGCCAGCGCGCTCCGCAGTGCTGCCAGCAAGCATGACCTGCTGCTCACCACCGGAGGTGTTTCCACCGGCGAGGAGGACCATGTCCGCGCCGCCATCGAGGCCGCCGGCGCGTTGGTGTTCTGGCGCCTGGCGATCAAGCCCGGCCGGCCGGCAGCCATGGGTGTCATCGCCGGCACGCCGGTGATCGGCTTGCCCGGCAATCCCGTCGCGGCCGTCATCACCTTCCTGCACTTGGCCAGGCCGCTGATCCTGCGGCTCGCCGGCGCTGCGCCACGTCCGCTGCCTCGCTTCGCGGCGAGGGGGGATTTTGCCTATCGCAAGAAGGCCGGGCGTCGGGAATATGTGCGTGTGACCCTGGCCGAGGGAGCCGACGGCCTGCCGGTCGCAACAAAATTTCCGCGCGAGGGAGCGGGTCTGCTGTCATCGCTGACTCGCTCGGATGCTTTCGCGGAACTGCCTGAGGCGGTGACCGAAGTGGCGCCCGGCGACCTGCTGCGCGTACTTCCGTTCGCGGCGCTGTTTGGGACCTGACCGCACCCTCGATTGGGCCGCAAGGCGGAGGTGCTGCTGGAGCCTGATGATAGCAATCGAACGGTCAGCAGGGTCGCGCGTTCACGACGCCTTGATCACACCTGCCTTCCGCCGAGCAACCTTGGCCAAGCCGAGCGAACCAAAATTTCGGACCAAACGCTCTGACCTCAATAACAGCCGCCATTCTTCATGACGGCTGAAGAAATCCACTCCTCGACAGAGAGCGGTACGCCCGTGCCTGCGGTTACCGGCGCC
Source organism: Rhodospirillales bacterium (assembly GCA_028288785.1). Lineage (GTDB taxonomy): Bacteria > Pseudomonadota > Alphaproteobacteria > Acetobacterales > Acetobacteraceae > Plastoroseomonas. The sequence goes on from JAQGHV010000161.1 coordinate 4,722, forward strand.
GGCCACCGTGGTGGTGGTGACCATGCGACCACCCATAGTGGCGGTGGCGCGGTCCATAATACCGGGGACCGCCGAAACGATAATAGAACCCGAACGGCGCGACCGCACCGTAGAAGTAAGGATAAGGCCCCGCCGCATAAGGGTAGAAGGGGTAGGCTGGCCCCTGCGGCAACGCCACGGTGTTGCCGGAGCTCGTAATGCACTGAATGTATGCCGCGTCGTACCGCGCCTGCAGATCCGCCGAGGAGGCCTGCGCACCACCTGCGCCAATCGCGGAACCCGCGACCAGGCCGGACCCGGCACCGACCGCGGCGCCTGCCCCGGCATTGCCGCTCGCCGAGCCGATCAACGCACCCGCGACGGCGCCGACTGCCGTGCCGACAGCCGCAGTGCCCACGGCCGCATCCGTGCCGCGTGCTGCCTCGTTCGGGCCAATCTGCGCATCGGCATAGCTGCGGCAATTCACTTCCTGCGCGTTGAAGCTCGCGAGATCGCGGCCCTGCGCGGGCAACGCAAGGACACTGGGCCCCTCGGGACGCACCACGGTGCAGGCGCCCAGGGCAACCGGAAGCAGAAGCACGCTCAACCTGTTGAATTTCGTCATGGCACTACCTTCCGCGCTACTCGCGGTCATGCCCGCACCTGGAGAGGCAGCCGCTAGAACCAGCTCTCAGATGGTACCGCGCCCCGGACGTGCAAAAGCCCGCAACGATTTGTTGCCGACCTCGCGTTTACTTGCTCCACCGGGAGCCGTAGCTCGGCGCCCAGCAAAGGCTACAGCCACCTCGCCAAGCAGCCACCCGTCAGAGGCGGACGCCCTGCGTCTGAAACGCCACGTCGGCAGTGCGCTGGATCTGCGTGTCCATCACGAACGCAGCGCCCAGCGCCAACGTCACGGCAACCACAACCCCGATCAGAACCGCCTTCATCGCGCTTGCTCCCCCATCACGACGATATGATCTTGCCACCTCGCCGCGACAAGAGCCCCTCCGCCTCCGCCAGTTCCTCCGGCGTATTCGCGTTGAAGAAAGGATCGCCGTCCGCGCAATCCCATTCCACCTCCACCACCCCATGCCGCGCCGTCCAGCGGTCAATCTTGCGCTCCCCCGCCAACACCGCCGACCGCAGGTCGCCCTCTAACGACACCGGCCACACCCCCACCGGCGGATGCGCAAACCCGCCCGAGCGTGCACACGCCAACGGCCCCGCTGCCACCAACCTCGCCACCAGATCCTCCGGTAAGAACGGCGAGTCCCCCGGCACCGAAACCACCGCCGAAAACCCCTCACGCCCCGCCCACGCCAACGCCGCCAGAATCCCCGCCAACGGCCCCGGATAATCCGGCACATCATCCGCAATCACCGGCAACCCAAACCCCGCAAACCGCCCAGCATCCCCATTCGCATTGATCGCCAACCGCCCAACCTGCGGCCCCAAACGCCCAATCACATGCGCCAACATCGGCCGTCCCCCCAACACCCGCAACGGCTTGTCGCCGCCACCCATCCGCCGCGCCAGACCGCCGGCGAGGATGACGCCAAGCAAGGCGAGGGGTTCCGCCCCCTCGACCCCCGCCGGGGATCGCGCCGATCCCCGGGCCCCTGCGTGTGTTGGTCCTTGAGTTGGGGAGGGATGGGACTTCATCGATGTTGGGCCGGGTTGGGGAGGGGGCGCATCAAGATAGCTCCGTCGATGAAGGGCACTCCATTGCGCCCCTCCCCAACCCGGCTCGCCTCCGGCGAGACTCAACACCCTCCCAAAACCCGGCACCAACAAATGGAGGTCCAGGATCGGCACGATCCTGGTGGGGCCCAGGGGCAAAGCCCCGGCCTTGCTCGCTGTCACTCATTCGCGCGCGTTCTTGCGCCAGTGGCGGGGGTCTTCGGGTTCGCCTTTGTTTGGGTCGGCGTCGAGGATGATGCGCGTTTCGCCGGCGAGTGCGATGAAGCGGCGTCCTTTGCAGCGTCCGATGAGGGTGAGGTTTGCTTCGCGCGCAAGTTCGACGCCCCACGCGGTGAAGCCGGAGCGGGAGATCAGGATGGGGATGCCCATGCGCACGGTTTTGATCACCATTTCGGAGGTGAGGCGGCCGGTTGTGTAGAAGATCTTATCATCGGGCGGGACGTGTTCGCGCCACATCCAGCCGGCGATCTTGTCGACGGCGTTGTGCCGGCCGACGTCTTCCATGTAGGCGATGGGGTGGTCTTGGACGCAGAGGGCGCAGCCGTGGATGGCGCCGGCCTCGAGGTAAAGGGTCGGCAGGGTGTTGATGGATTTGAGCAGTCCGTAGAGCCAGGAGGTTCGCAGGCGCGCCTCGGGGTTGAGGGCGACGTTGGCGAAGTCTTCCATGAGGTCGCCGAAGGCAGTGCCTTGGGCGCAGCCGGAGGTGACGGTCTTTTTCTTGAGTTTGGCTTCGAAGTCGGTGCGGCCTTCGGTGCGCACGACGACCACTTGCAGGTCGTCGTCGTACTCGACGGCGGTGATGGTGTCGGCCGGTTTCAGCATGCCCTGGTTGAGCAGGTAGCCGATCGCCAAGTCTTCGGGCCGGTCGAGGATCGTCATCATGGTGACGATCTCCTGGCCGTTGAGGTAGAGCGTGAGCGGCCGTTCTACCGTCACGCTCGTCTCGATCCGCGCGCCGTCCTGGTCGAGCCCCGTGACCCGCCGCGTGAGGCGTGGGTCTGTGGGGTCGGGGCGGACCAGAAGGGCGTCGGGCATGGCTATCGCGCCACGGCTCGGCCGCGCAACGCGCTGAAGATGATGCCCATGCCCAGGCCCCAGACGCCGTTGATCAGCATCGGCCGCCACCAGCGGTTCAGGTCGCCGATCGGCATCGGCTGACTGCGGAGCGAGGGCAGCAAGGTGAGGTTCACCATGGCCGCGCCCAGCATGCCCACGAGCAGGCCAACGAGAACGGCAGAGAGGCTCAACCGAGCGAGCATGATAAGGCCGAACAGCAGGCCCCACATCCCGCCCCAGAAGGCCTGGTTGAGGATGGTCGGCACGCCGAAGGGCGGTACCGGGCGGAACGACCAGGGTGCGTTCGGCACCAGCCCGGCGGAATAGAGCGCCAGCACGGTGAGCTGATGGAAGATCGGCACGGCGATCGCACCAGCGAGGATGCCGAGCAGCAGGGTTCGCACAGCCATGAAATCCCTCCAGAGGGTTCAAGCGTTGTAACGCACGGATGCGCGGCGGCGCTATGGCCGCGCGATGCGTCGGCGCCGGAGATGACGGTGCGCGGCGTGAATGCGTGACGGCGGCACGAGCGTATCACGGTCGCGGGCGAGCCGGCATGGTGGTTGCAGGTTTGGAGGTGCCGGCTGAACACAGCCGGGAGCGCGCCCCTCAGCGCTCGCAGCGGATGAACAATGTGCTCGGATGCGCGGATTCACCCACTTCGGTGACGTTGCGATCCGTGCCACGGCTTTCGGCCGTCAGCGGGGTGATGCCGGCGCGGCGCATGAACTCCATGGCCTCGCTGCCCTTCACCGCGAAGTTCACGTTCTGCGGGATGTCGCCCGTCCGCGCCGCGACCCGCTGCGCGTTGAGCTTGGACACGACGACCCCCACCACATGCCCCTGGCGATCGAACAGGGGTCCACCGGAATTGCCTGGCTGCACCGGCGCGCTGATCTGGAACTGCACCGGGTTGTCCTGCATCCCCGCCAGCGCGCTCACCTCCCCGGTCGTGAGCGTGGGGCCGGAGGACAGCAGGCCCGACAGCGGAAAACCGTAGGTCACCACGGGTTCGCCGCGGCGAACCTCATTGGTGCGGAAGGTCAGCGGCGGCCCTGGGTTGCCCGGCACCGCCAGCAGTGCCAGGTCGCGGCGTTGGTCGATCCGTGCCGGCGGTGTCGCGGCGAGGGTGCGCCCATCCGAGGTGCGGACCAGGATGCGGTTGCAGCCATCGACCACATGCTGGTTGGTCAGCACGACGTCCCGCGCCACGACGAAGCCGGTGCCGGAGGCAACCCGTGCATTTGCATTGGGTTGGGGGCCGCCGCCGGAGGAAGGCGGCGGCGGGGTCCCGGTCCGCGGCGATGCATCGAGGCGGGGCTGCACGGCGACCACGGTTGCCAGACGCACCTCCCGGTTTGCGCAGATATCTTGTTCCCGCAGCACCGCCTCGCGCCCATCCTCCAGCACCAGGCGCAGGTCGAATTGGCAACCCGCGTTCGCAGAGGGGCGCAGCGCGAAGCGGCCATTGGCGGCGAGCGGGCCGCGACTGAGCAGGTTGGAACCCCAATCCGCCCGGCCGCTGCGGACCGCGTGCAGGGCCACCGCCTCGGCGCCGGTGCCGTTGATGATGCGGAACGCCTCCGGCGACGGCGCTTGCGCCAGCAGCGGGACGGCGGCCAGAGCAGCGAGAACGATGCGCAGGTGTTTCGGCATGGCGCGCAGCATGTCACGGCCCGGGGCGCCGGCGTCAATGCGCATCTTTGCTGCAATGGGCCCCACCCACCCACATCGAACGCTTGCCCGGCATGCAGATCCTCTCCGGCTGCGTCCTCCTGCCCATCACCGGCATGGCCTGTACAGGGTGCGCGCGTTACCCGGACCCCTTCTTTTGTTTTTAGCTATTGGCCCTGGCTGGAAGCTCAGCACGACCTGACGAAGCGGAAACTGGCTGCCGGGAAGCCCCATCGATAAAAACAAAAGAAAGGGGCCCGGGGAATTCTTCCCCACGCTTCCTTGACTACTCCGCCGCATGCGCCTGCATCCCCGGCCGCTTCACCCGCACCCTTCGCACCCGCCGCACATCCGCTTCCAGCACCCTGAATTCCAGCCCGGACGGATGCGACACCAGCTCCCCCTTGGCCGGCACCCGGCCGGCGAGCGTGGTGACCAGGCCCGCCACCGTATCGATATCCGCGCCGCGCTCCTCATCGGTGAGCACTTGGCCGAACTTTTCCTCGAAGGCCTCGACCCGGGTGCGCGCATCCATCTCGATGGTGCCGTCCGGGCGTTCGATGATCTGCGGCGCGGCGACCTCGTCATGCTCGTCGGCGATGTCGCCGGTGATGGTCTCGACCAGATCCTCGATGGTGACGAGGCCGTCGATCCCGCCATACTCATCGACCACGAGTGCGAGGTGGACGCGCGCCTGGCGCATCTGGAGCAGCAGGTCGAGGACCGGCACGGTCGGCACCACCAGCAGCGGCCGGCGCAGCATCGCCTGCAGACTGAACGGTCCCTCGCGCCCAACCGCGGCGAAGACGTCCTTGATGTGGACCATGCCCACGATGTCATCGAGGTTGTCGCGATAGACCGGATAGCGGCTGTGCCCATCATGCTGGATGAAGGTGATCGCCTGATCCATCGTCAGGTCGATCTGCATCGCCATGATGTCGGCGCGCGGCACCATCACGTCATAGGCGGTCTTGCCGCGGAGCGTCAGCACGTTGCGCAGTAGCGCGCGCTCATGCGGGTCGAGGCCGGTGTCGCGTGGTTGATCCTCGCCCTCGCGGTGCGCGTGCTCGCGGCTCTCGATGAGCTCCTCGACCCGGTCGCGGACGCTTTCCGCCTCGCGCTTGCGCAGCAGGCCCTGGAGCATCCAGAACAACCCGTTGCGGTTGTTTTCGTCGGACGAGCTCATGATCGCCGCGTTCCGGGTGCCGCATCGCTGCGAGGTGGGGGCTTCATGACACGCCCCGCCAGGGGTTGGGCAAGCCGAGGCGGCGCATCACGCGCGCTTCGGCCCGCTCCATCCGGCGCGCGTCGCCGGCCTCAATATGATCATGCCCGACCAGGTGCAGCGCGCCATGGGCAACCAGATGCGCCAAGTGGATGTGCGCCCGCCGCCCGGCGAGCCGGGCTTCCCGCCTGACAACGCCTAGCGCGAGTGCCATGCCGCCGAGCGTGGCCGGGTGTTCGGCCGGGAAGGACAGCACGTTGGTGGGCTTGGACTTGCCGCGAAAGCCGCCATTGAGGCGCTTCAGCGCACGGTCATCGGAAAGCAGCACGGTCACCATGCCGACACGGCCAGCCTCCGCCAGTGCCGCTTGCGCAGCGCGGCGCGCAAGCCGAGCCACCCGGGGCACGGCCGCGTGCCAGCCGGGGGCTTCAATCATCACGGCGATCTCGCTGGGCGAGGTCGCCGACCGGACCCCAGCCACCGGACGCGATATGCGTCCACGGCCGGGTCGGCTACTTTCCGGTTCCATCGGTCTCCTTCTTCGCCCGGCGTTTCTTGTCGCGCACCACGGCCTCGTCGGAACGGCCATAAGCGGAGACAATCCGGGCAACCAAGGGGTGCCTTACCACATCCTTTTCCGAAAAGCGTGCGACGCCGATCCCCGGCACGCCGTCCAGGATACGCAGCGCCTCGACCAACCCGGAAGGCGTATGGTTCGGCAGGTCCACCTGGGTCGGGTCGCCAGTGATGACCATGCGGCTGCCCTCGCCCATGCGGGTGAGGAACATCTTTATCTGTGCCCCGGTGGTGTTCTGCGCCTCATCCAGGATGCAGTAGGAGTGGGCCAGCGTGCGGCCACGCATGAAGGCCAAGGGGGCGATCTCGATCTCGCCCGAGGCGATGCGCTTGGCCACCTGGTCCAGCGGCAGCATGTCGTGCAGCGCGTCGTAAAGCGGGCGGAGATAGGGATCGACCTTCTCCTTCATGTCGCCGGGCAGGAAGCCGAGGCGCTCCCCGGCCTCGACCGCGGGGCGGCTCAGGATGATGCGGTCAACTCGCCCGGCCTGCAGCAGCGCAACACCCTGGGCCACCGCGAGATAGGTCTTGCCGGTGCCGGCTGGACCCACGCCAAAGCACATCTCGTGGGTCTCGAGCATCTCGATATAGGCCGATTGCGCAGCTGATCTGGCGGCTATGGCGCCCTTGCGCGTGCGGATCGCCGGGAGGTCGCGCAGCGGCAGGCGCGGCTCGCCCTGTTCGACGCTGCCCTCGGCCAATCGCAGCGCGGCCTCCACTTCAGGGGTGCCCACAAGCTGCCCACGCTCCAGCCGCTTCCACAACGCCATCAGCGCCGCCTCCGCCATCTCGGTCCGTTCTGGACTGCCCGCAATCGCGATGCGGTTGCCCCGCGCCGTAAGGCGAACGCCGAGCACCTGCTCCACACGGGCGAGGTTGCGGTCATGCTCGCCATGCAGCACGGCGAGGAGGGCGTTGTCATCGAATTGCAGCGTCACCGATCGCTGCTCGGCCGGGGGGACGGGGCGGATGCCGCGGGCTTCGCCGTGGCGGAGAGCAATCGCGTGGGTCTGGGTCAAGCGGCCTGATTCTCCTGGGCAAGAGTGAAGGGACGCACCTCGCCGCCGATATTCTGGGCGACCACCTCGCCGCCGAGACCTTCGGCGGCAATCTCGCGGCCACAATGTTCGGCGGCCACGTCAGCCAGCAAACGTTCTTCGGGTGGCTCGCTGCCATGCCATGTGGCGGCGGCCTCCCCTCTCAACAACTCGGCAGCGAGAGAGTTCTTGCGCCCGGCGATCACACGCACGCGCGCGACCTGTCCCACGAGCGTCGCGGGACCGTCGAAGTGCACCGGTTGCAACCACGGCGAGCGCCCTGCCATCTGCCCGGGCCGCTTGGCGGGGCCGGTCACCAGCACATCCATGACCATGCCCTCGCGGGAGATGTTGAACGCCTCCGCCTGGTCCCGCAGCAGGTCCTGGATCTCCCGGAGGCGGGAATCCTTCACCTCCTCGGGCACCTGCAAGGCGGCGCCGGCGGCCGGCGTGCCGGGGCGCGGCGAATACATGAAGCTGAAGGACTGGGAGAACCCGACATCGCGGATCAACGCGAGAGTCGCGGCGTGGTCGGCATCGGTCTCGCCAGGGTGGCCCGCAATGAAATCGGAGGAGAAGGCGATGTCCGGTCGCGCCGCGCGTAGCCGGTCCACCACGCGGCGGAAATCATCCGCCTTGTGGCCGCGATTCATCGCCGCGAGCATCCGGTCACTGCCGGACTGCACGGGCAGGTGCAGCAGCGGCAGCAGCGTCGGCAGGTCGCGATGGGCGTCGATCAGCGCGTCGCCCATGTCGCGCGGATGGCTGGTCGTGTAGCGCAGGCGTGCGACGCCGGGGATCGCGGCGACCGCGTGCAGCAGTTCGGCGAGCCCGCCCTCGGCGCCGTGATAGGCGTTCACGTTCTGCCCGAGTAGCACGATCTCCCGCGCGCCGCGTGCCACCAGGCCGCGGGCTTCGGCGACCACCTGCGCCATTGGGCGGGAGAATTCGGCGCCGCGCGTATAGGGCACCACGCAAAAGGAGCAGAATTTGTCGCAGCCTTCCTGCACCGTGAGGAAGCCGATTGGCTCCGACGCGCCGACCGCTTCCGGCAGGTGGTCGAACTTGGCCTCGGGCGGGAAATCGGTCTCGATCTGGGCGCCCGCGGCGCGGCTGGCGCGGGCCACCATTTCCGGCAGCCGGTGATAGGTCTGCGGGCCAAGCACGATGTCGACATAGGGGGCGCGGCGGCTGATCTCGGCGCCCTCGGCCTGCGCGACGCAGCCGGCTACGGCCAGGATCATGCCCTGCCCACGCTCGGCGCGGGCTTCCTTCACCAGGCGCAACCGGCCGAGGTCGGAGAACACCTTGTCGGCGGCCTTCTCGCGGATGTGGCAGGTGTTGAGGATGACCATGTCGGCCTCGTCAGCCACGTCGGTGGGGGCATAGCCGAGGGGCGCCAGCACATCCGCCATGCGGTTGCTGTCATAGACGTTCATCTGGCAGCCCCAGGTGCGGATCAGAAGGCGCTTGGGGGTCTTGGCTGTCATTCTTGGGCAGGCTCCGCTCGGCCCGCGCCAGGAAGGGCGAGGGCGGAAGCCGGGCAGATGCGCAGACCGCTGGGCGGGGTCAAGCGAAGGCGCTAATCTTCATGTGGCAAATCGTGTGCCGGCAGAGGCGGCGCGGTCAAGCATGCTGAGATGAAGCTTTGCGGCGCGGCGCCATTACCACCCGCAAAGGCGGAGCGCCGGCTGCATCGCGGGGGGCACCGGCGCCTCGACGTCCACCCTGGTTTCGAGCGTAAAGGCCAGCCGCCGCGCCAGCAGGTGGAGGTTGCCGGGAGCGGTGGCAGCCTGGATGCTTGACTGGGTAGCCAGCCTTGCGGTCGCACCGGGTAGGCCGACGCCGCGCTTGCCCGTCCGCGCAGGGGCGCTCCCGATCACCAAGGGTGGGGCGCTGCCGATGACCACAGGCGCTGCGGAACCGCCTATCACGACGGGAGAGGTGGTGCTGCCGATCACGACCTGCCCGGTGGCGCTGCGTTTCGCCACCTTCACGGACGAGCCGTGCCTGCCCACCGGCGACGCCGAGCCGTACATCGCATCCCCAAGGATCAGCCAGCCCTGCGACGCGCAGTGCACACGCAACTGGTGCGTCCGCCCCGTCTCCGGCGTCAGTTCCAGCCAAGCGAGACCTTCGCCACGGCCCAAAACGCGCCACCGCGTTAGCGCCGGCTGGCCCGAATCATCGACCACCATCCGCCACCCCGCCGCCTGGCTGCTGATCTTCAGCAACGGCGAGTCGATCACCCCTGCATCCTCGCACGGGCCGCCCACCACCACCGCCCAATACACCTTCTCGACCGCGCGCCCGGCGAACAGCGCGCCCAGTGCCGCCATCGCCGGCTTCGTCCGGCCAAGCGCCAGACACCCCGAAGTTTCCGCATCCAGCCGGTGCGCCGGCTGCGGCAAATGGCGCTTGCCCTGCCGCAACCCCTCCAGGAAATCATCGACTGACGGACCGCCCGCGCGACCCCGGCTCACCGCCACACCGGCCGGCTTGTCGATCACGATCACCGCTCCATCCTGGTACAGGATCTGCACGCCTGCCGCTCCCGGATGTTGCAAATCTTGGACTGTCATGCCTCCTCCTGCCCCATGAAGCCCCACGACCCCGACCGAATCTGCGGCGTTTCCGCTGTCACCGCCACATTCCGCTCCCGCCCCGCCGCTGTCCTGCGCTTGTTCTACACCGCCCAGCGCAAGCCGGAGGCCGGGCCGCTCTGCGCCATCCTGGCGCGCGCGAAAAAACCTTACCGCGAGGTGCCGGCCGCTGAACTCGAGCGCATCGCCGGCACGCCGCACCATGGCGGCCTCGTCGCCGTCGTCCACCCGCGGCCGATCCCGCTGCTGAACAACCTGCCCTTCCCCAAAATCCTGTTCGAGGCGCCGGTACTCCCCATCCTCGACGGCATCGGCAATCCGCACAACCTGGGCGCCATCGCCCGCACCGCGGCCTTTCTCGGCTGCAAGGCGATGCTGCTCTCGGCCGATCCGCGCCAAGCCACCATCGCCGACAGCGCCTGGCGCACCAGCGAGGGGGCACTCGAATCGCTCGAGGTGTTCCGCGTGCCGGACCTCCCTGGGCTGCTCCGGGCGCTGAGCGTCCACATGCCGACCCTGGCCGCGACGCTCAGCGGCGGCGTGCCGCCCGGTGAGGTCGGCGGCAAGCGGCCGGTTGCGCTCGTCTTGGGCAATGAGGAACACGGCATTCCCGCTGCAACGCTCGCGGCCTGCACCGGGCAGGTGACGCTGAAGGGGTCGGGGAGTGTGGAAAGCCTGAATGTGTCGACGGCGGCGGCGATTTTGATCCATTCACTGGCGGGGTGAAGGAAGGCCGGGAGAAGGAATTCTCCCGGACCGTCTTCTTTTGTTTTTGGCTTTTGGTGCTGGCCTGGGAGGCGGTGGCTGCGGGATGACCCGGCAACCGTTCGCTCAAGGCGTTGTTCGAATTCACGGAATGGTACCTGGCGGTTTGCCCCGACCAGGTCACCTTCATGTCCGGCCTGTTCGCGCTGGAGACACTCACCGGCGGCCTCCGCCTCTACGTAAGCCACCGCCAGTGGCCGGCCGAAGCGGCACATCTCTTGGAACGCAGCTTGCTCAGGGGTCCATTGCGCGCGGCAAGGCAGCGCGCATCACCGGCCTCAAGGAACACAGCCCGCGGAACTTGCTCGCCACGCTTCTCGCCGATGGCATCCTGGCCTCAGATACGCCAAAAGGCCCGGTGCCCTTCGATTCTCATTAAACTCGAGCGAATGGCTGCTTCCCGCCCTGTTCCCGCAACTCTGACCCTCGACCTGCGGACCACGGCTTTTGGCATTCGTCATCCCCCCGCTGGAAGCCGGTCCTTTTGATCCCCAAATCATCATCCATGCCTGAAGCCACGATCCGCCTGGAAGGCGACACCCTCGCCTTTACCGGAGCGATCGACGTCGGCGCCGCGGAGCGGCTCTGGGGCGACGCCACCTCCGGTGCCGCCAAGGCCACCAGCATCACGCTCGACAAGGTCACGGCGCTCGACAGCATCGGTGCGGTCATGCTGCTTGCGCTCGACAAGCCGATGAGCGGCGCGCCGCCCGATATCGCGGAGGTGCTGGAGCGCAACCGGCGCGCGCTTGAGGCCGCGCCGCCCGTGAAACCGGAAAAGGAACTGCCCGCCCTCCAGGCGCTGGGCGCCGGCGCCGTCGCCAAGGTGAGGAGCTTCGGCCGCACCCTCGCCTATATCGGCGAGGTAACCGTCACCATGCTCCGCGCACCCTTCCAGCGCGGCGGCCTGCGCCCGGCCGAACTGATGCGCCATTTGGACGAGGCAGGGCTACGCGCCTTCCCGCTTACCATCCTGCTCGGCACGCTGATTGGCGTAATCCTGGCCTTCCAGTCCTCGATCCCCCTGAAGCGCTTCGGCGCCGAGATCTTCGTGCCCAACCTGGTCGGCATTTCATTGCTGCGCGAGTTGGGGCCGCTGATGGCGGCGATCATTATGTCCGGGCGAACCGGCTCCGCCTATGCCGCCGAACTCGGCACCATGGTGGTGAACGAGGAGGTGGACGCGCTGCGCATCATGGGGGTGGACGCCATCGCCATGCTGGTGCTGCCGCGCATCATCGCGGCTTGCCTGGCGATGCCAGTGCTGGCCCTCGTGATGGACCTCACCGGACTGATCGGGATGACCGGGGTAATGGCCGCGCTCGGCTTCCCGCTCGTCGCCGTCACCAGCCAGCTCAAGCAGTGGCTGTCGCTGAAGGATTTGCTCGGCGGGTTGCTCAAGGCGGCGGTGTTCGGCGCCGCCATCGGCATGATCGGCTGCCGCGCCGGGCTCGCCACCGCGCGCGGGCCGCGCGCGGTGGGTGACGCCGCCACGGGTGCCGTGGTCGGCGGGATCGTCGCCATCATCGTCCTCGACGGCATCTTTGCCATCCTGTTCTACCGGCTCGGTCTGTGAGCGAGGACGCCGTCATCACGGTGGATGATCTCAGTGTCTCCTTCGGCGGGCCGCCGCTGTTTCGCCACGTCTCCTTCGAGGTGCGGCGTGGCGAAGTCTTCGTCATCCTGGGCGGTTCCGGCTGCGGCAAGTCGTCGCTGCTCAAGGCAATGATCGGCTTGATCGAGCCGGCGCATGGCACGATCAGCCTGCTGGGCGAGCAACTCGCCGACGCAACGGGCGATGCGCGGCGCGCGTTGTTGCGCCGGCTTGGGGTCATGTGGCAGTCCGGTGCTTTATTTGGATCCATGACGCTCGCGGAGAATGTCGAATTGCCCATCGAGGAACACACCCGGCTGTCGCGCCCGGCCCGACAGGCGGTGGCCCGCGCCAAGCTGGGGCTGGTCGGCCTCGGCGACGCGCAGGCGAAGCTTCCCTCGGAGATCTCCGGCGGCATGGCGAAGCGGGCCGGCATCGCGCGCGCCATGGCGCTCGACCCGCCGATCCTGTTCCTCGACGAGCCCTCCGCCGGGCTCGACCCGGTCACCTCGGCCGGGCTCGACAAGCTGATCACCGACATCGCGCGCGGGACCGGGACCACCTTCGTCGTCGTCACCCATGAGCTGCAATCGATCCTGGCGATCGGCGACCGCTGCATCATGCTCGACAAGGCGGCCCGCGGGATGATCGCCGAAGGCGACCCGAAGGAACTGCGGGATCATTCGGAGAACCCCACGGTGCGCGCCTTCTTCAATCGCGAAGCGCCCGACAGCAAGGAAGCGCCCGACAGAAAGGCTGGGGCCTGATGGCCCGTCCCTCACGGCTGTACCTCCGCGTCGGCGCCCTGATCGTGGCCGGCGGCGCGCTTCTGGTCGGCTTCGTCCTGTTCCTCACCGCCGGGCGCTTCGGCGAGCAGGGCGTGATCTTCGAGACCTATCTGCGCGAGAGCGTGCAGGGCCTCGAGGTCGGCTCCGGCGTGCGTTACCGCGGCGTCGCGATCGGGCGCATCACCGAGATCAGCCTCGCCGCCGCCGAATACGGCCGGGGGCAAGCAACTGCCTTTTCCGGCGCCTACCAGCTGGTCGTCGTGCGCTACGCCGTCGACATGGCCCGGGTCGGGCCGGTACCCGAGCACTCAGTTGCCATGGACATGGGCCTGCGCACCCGCATCGCCTCCCAGGGGCTTACGGGGCTTAGCTATCTGGAGCTTGATTTCATCGATTCCGCGCGTGGCCAGCCGGTGCCGGAACTGCCCTGGACGCCACGCTACAGCTTCATCCCCTCCACACCCTCGACCGTCGCCGCCGTGACCAGCGCGGCGGAGGCGCTCGTGGACCGCCTCGGCAAGCTTGACATTGAAGGGCTGATCGACGGCGCCACCCTGCTGGTGACCGACCTGCGTGGCCAGCTCAACGGTGGCGATGTCGGCGCGCTGGTGCGGGAGGGGTCCGCCACGCTGCGCACGCTGCGCGAGGCGGCGGCGGCGTTGCAGGGCATCGCGCAATCGCCGGAATTGCGCGCAACCTTCGTCAACGCCAGTCAGGCAGCCTCCGAGCTGCGTACCTCGCTCCAGCGGCTGCCGGACCTGATCCGGGCCATGGAGGCGACGGTGCGCACCGCGCGGACCATCAGCAGCGACGCCCAGGCCGACCTCTCACCCATCCTGCGCGACCTGCGCGCCACCACCACCAATCTGCGGGAAACCACCGAATCGCTGCGCCGTTCTCCGGGCCAGGCGATTTTCGGTGGACCGCCGGAGCGCCGATGATCCGTCGCAGCCTCGTCATCGGCCCCCTGGCCGGAGCCATCCTCGCCGCCTGTTCGGTGCTGCCGGACCGTCCCGCCGTCGAGCAGCGCCGATTCCCGATGTCCATCACGCGGCCCCCCGGCGGCCGCCGGGGCCGGGGCCGCCGCACCCTGCTGGTGCGCCTGATGCGCTGGGCACCTGGGCTCGATGTGCGTGGGCTGCGCGGGCTTACGCCGGAGGGGAATGAGACGAGCGACTACTACAATGAATGGACCGCGCCTCCTTCCGAGCTCGCCGAGGATGCGCTGCGTCGCTGGCTCACCAGTGCGGGGCTGTTTTCTGCCATCCTCACGCCCGGCACCCGCGCCACCGCCGACCTGATCCTGGAGGCAGAGCTGAACCAGCTGCGTGCCGAGCCGAGCCTCGGCCGCGCGCGGGCCGGCATCGCCGGCGTGCTGCTCGCGAATGCCAGCGGCGGCACGCGGCTGCTGACCCAGTTCGCGGTCGAGGCGCAGGCACCGCTGAGCACGACCACGTCGGATGCCGCGGCGGCGGCCATGACGGCAGCGTTGGCCTCCGCGCTGGCGATGGTCGAGGCCAGGCTCGCGCCCTTCGCCTGAAGTCCCTTTGCCGCACGGCGCAATGACTGCGCCCGTTGGTGGCCTTGCGCCACCCATTGGCGCCTTCGTTGCGCGCACGCTAGGCTGCGCCCCGGCCCTTCCGGAGGAGACATCCCAACATGACCCTACGCCGCGTCCTGTTCCTCGCCGCCCTCGCACTGGGCTTTGCCGGACCCAGCCAGGCTCAATCGACGGACCCGTCCTTCAACCTGGTCAACCGCAGCGGACAGGCCATCCTCGAGGCCTATGTCTCGCCCTCCACCGACACAACCTGGGGCGTGGACCGGCTCGGCCGCGACGTCGTGCCGAACGGGCAGAGCTACGCGATCCGCCTGCCGATCGGGCAGTGCGTGAACGACATTCGCGTGGTCTATCAGGATCGCCGCGCCGAGGAGCGCCGCGACCTCAACACCTGCAACATCACGGACGTAGAATTCCGTGGCCAAGCCACGCAGGCGGCACCCGGCGGCCCCGGCGCGCCGCGAACGCCCGGCCCAGCCATCGCCACGCCGCCGGGCACCGTCGAGGCGCAGGGCAACCCGTCCTTCAACCTGGTGAACAACACCGGCCGGACGATCCGCGAGGCCTATGCCTCGCTTTCGAGCGACAGCAACTGGGGCGAGGACCGGCTTGGCGCCGATGTCGTCGCCGTTGGCCGCACCTACCCGATCCGACTGCCGCAGGGGCCGTGCATGTATGATGTTCGCATCGTGCTGGACGACAACCAGTCGCTCGAGCGGCGCAACCTGAACCTGTGCGAGGTCACCAACCTGGCCTTCCCGCAGTAGCGGGGCGGCTATCGCGCGCCTGCAGCTTTTCGACACGGGACGAACCGCCTTTGCGCCCCGCCCCGAAATTCAAGAATGCGAAACGAAGTGCGCCCCACATGCGAGTCATGCGACGGATGCCTAAACAGGCGTTGCTCTCACGGAGACCTCCGCATGAACGCAGTGCAGACGATCTTCCTTCCCCCGATGCAGGTGCGAAAGATCGCCGTAGCTGAGTTCGACCAAGCGTCCTCGAGGAATACGCCACCTTCCCCGGCGGCTACTGCGCGGGCCTGACGCTCAACTGGCTGCACATGCGGCTCAGCATGAAGGACCGGCCGGCCACCCAGGGCGATGGGCACACCGCGATCAACGCCGCGACCGGCGCCATCACTTATGAGTACTACCGGAAGGCTCAGCAGGGCGCCCTCAAGGAAGCGTCGCTACCGACGGTGATCGCGCGGCGCGCTCGAGCGCGACAAGATCGGACTGATCGAACCCGTGGGCGTGATGCAGCTGCGGGCAGCGATCGCCTCCGTCGTCGGCGGCCTGCGCCTCAAGATCTCCGGCGATCCCATCATCTGGAAGGACGGCGTGGACAGGCATGTGTTCCTGCACGAGGCGGTCGTCCTCGGTGTCGGCTTCTACTATCTTCGATGACTACGAAGGTACCGGGGGCGGATGATGCGTCTCACGCCGTTGGGCTGCACGTCTACAATTAGCAGCACCGACACGGATTGCGACTTCTTCGATCCGAACCTCGGCCAGTTCCACTTCGACAACCCGCTTGACCTGCGCTGGGCGTTCTGTGACCTGCTGAAGGCCTAAGAAATGGCCTGTGGCTACAAGTTCTACCGCGGCGCCCTGTTCCGGCTGAGCATAAAGTTCTAAGCGCCGCGCGCTCAATCCTCCTCGGATCGCCGCACCAGCACGTCGCGCTTGCCGACATGGTTGGCGGTGCTGACGACGCCCTGCTTCTCCATCTGCTCGATCAACTTGGCGGCCTTGTTGTAGCCGATCGACAGGTGGCGCTGCAGGAAGCTCGTGCTGGCCTTGCCCTCGCGCGAGACGATCATCACTGCCTTGTCGTAGAGCGACGCCTCGGCGTCGGTGTTGCCGCCGAGCAGGCCGGATTCCAGCGCGTCGGCATCCTCATCCTCCGTCTCGGTGACTTCCTCGACATAGGTCGGCTCGCCCTGTTCGCGCAGGTAGGCGACCACGCGTTCCACCTCGTTGTCGGAGACGAAGGGCCCGTGCACGCGGGTCACGCGGCCGCCGCCCTGCATGTGCAGCATGTCGCCCTGGCCAAGCAGCTGCTCCGCCCCCTGCTCGCCCAGGATGGTGCGGCTGTCGATCTTGGAGGTGACCTGGAAGCTGATCCGGGTCGGGAAATTCGCCTTGATGGTGCCGGTGATGACATCGACGGAGGGCCGCTGCGTCGCCATCACCACGTGGATGCCGGCCGCGCGGGCCATCTGCGCCAGGCGCTGCACCGCGGCCTCGATCTCCTTGCCCGCAACCATCATGAGGTCCGCGACCTCGTCGATGATCACGACGATCATGGGCAACGGCTCGAGCGCCAAGGGCTGGTCCTCGAAGACCGGCTTGCCGGTCTCGGGGTCGAAGCCGACCTGCACGCGCCGGGTGAGCTGGTCGCCCTTCGCGCGGGCTGCGACCACCTTCTCGTTGAAGCCGCCGATGTTGCGCACGCCCAACTGGCTCATCAGCCGGTAGCGGCGCTCCATCTCGCGCACCGTCCATTTGAGCGCGCCGATCGCCTTGGCGGGCTCGGTCACCACCGGCGCCAGCAGATGCGGGATGCGGTCGTAGACGCTGAGCTCCAGCATCTTCGGGTCGATCATGATGAAGCGGCACTCCTCCGGCGACAGCCGGTAGAGCAGGCTCAGGATCATGGTGTTGACGGCGACCGACTTGCCCGAACCCGTGGTGCCCGCGATCAGCAGATGCGGCATGCGGGCGAGGTCGGCCACGACAGGCGCGCCGCCAATATCCTTGCCGAGCGCGAGGTTCAGCTTGCCGGGGCCGCGCATCCAATCCTCGGCCAGGAACATCTCGGACAGGTAGACCATCTCGCGCTTCGCGTTCGGCATCTCGATGCCGATGACGTTGCGTCCGGGCACCACCGCGATGCGCACCGCGACCACGCACATGGAGCGCGCGATGTCGTCGGCGAGGCCGATGACGCGGGCGGATTTGGTGCCCGGCGCGGGCTCCAGCTCATAGAGCGTCACCACCGGGCCGGGGCGGATTTCCGCGATTCGACCGCGCACGCCGTAATCATCCAGCACGCTTTCCAGCAGCCGCGCGTTGGCCTGCAGGCTTTCCTCGGACGGGCCGCTCGCGCGCCGCGGCGGCGCTTGGATAAGAAGGTCGATCGGCGGCAGACGGAAACCCTCGTCGCCGAGGTCGAGCGCGGGCTGCGGCGCACGGCTTTTGAGGGGCACCGGCACGGTGACGCGCGGTCGCGTCGTGGTCGGGGCCTCCGCGTCCGGGCTGTCGCGGCGGGCGGGCGGCCGGGTGGGCTCGGCAGCTTGTGGCACGTCGCGCTGCATGGGCGGCGGCGCCGGCGGTTCCTGGGCCGAAGGCGGCACCGCGTGGGCGGCGGCATCGGCATTGCGCAGCATCTCGCCAAGCGTCACCTCGGTCTCGCCGTTACGCCGGCCAAGGATGGCGGCCATGCCACGACGGAACAGGCCCGGACGAAACAACGGGGGCCGCGGCAGGCCCGAGCGAAACAAGCTGGGACGGGGCGGCGGCGCCTCATCAGTCTCATACTCGCGCGCCATCGACTCGCGCGGCGGTACGCGGGTGCGCCAGCGCCCGGCGGCACCGACGGCCGCACTGGCAGCGGCGCTGCCGGCGACGCGCGCGCCATCAACGGCCACCCGGCCCGCGCCGCGCCATTCCCCTCCGGACAGGCCGCAGCCCAGCAGGAAGGCGCCGAACGCACCAAGCCCGACCGCCGCCTGCCCGACCACCGACCCGAAGGATCCGAACGCGGATTCAAGACCGCCTACGATGAAGTGCCCAACCGGCGGGCCGATCGCGCCGTTAGGCAGCGAGATCGCGCCGTCGAGCGGCAGCAGCGCCACGGCCGCGGCACCCAGTGGCAGCGCGAGCAACAGCCCGATCAGCCGCAGCGCCACGACGCCGACTCCACGATGTGTCGCCAGCCGCCACGCCCAGGCCAGGGCCGTCACGGCGGGCAGCCAGGCGGCCGCGCCGAACGCCTGGATCAGCACATCCGAAGCCATCGCACCGGCCGGCCCTGCCAAGTTGCGCGCGGCGCGGTCGGTCGCCGTGTTGAGCGAGGGGTCGGCGGCATCATGCGTCACCAGCGCCAGGGCGAGCGCTAGCGCGCTCAGCGCCAGCACCAGCCCCGCGCATTCCTGCACGCGGCGCCGCAGCACCATGCGCACGGCGGGGGAGGCAAAGCGGCGGGTTTGCGTGGG
>JAQGHV010000176.1 GCA_028288785.1 Rhodospirillales bacterium
TCCGGCCCCGGGTCGACGGGCAGATCACCGAGGTACATGTGCGGGAAGGCAATCTGGTTCGCCGTGGAGACCGGCTTTTCACCATCGACAGCCGATTCAACCAGGCGATCCTGGCGCAGCAGGAGGCGCAGCTTTCTCGCGATCGCGCCCTGCTCGCGCGGGCCCAGGCCGACGCCGTGCGCTACCAGTCGCTGCGCGGCGAAGGTTTCGCGGCCCAGCAGCGCTTTGAGCAGGCACAAGCGGATGCCGCCGCGGCAGCCGCCACCGTCCGCGCCGATGAGGCGCTGATCCAGCAGACGCGCCTCAACATCGAATTCGCCACGATCGTGGCGGAGGCCGATGGTCGGCTTGGGACACTGCCCCTGCAGGTCGGCAGCTTCATGCGCCTCGCGGAAAACGTCGCACTCGGCAGCATCACACGGATGGACCCCATCCTGGTGCAGTTCTCAGTACCCGAGCGCTGGCTGCCGGAAATCCAGGCAGCGATGCGTACCAACTCTGCCATGGTCACCGCGCGCGCGGAATCGCCCGGCTCCGTGCCGGCGACGGGTGAACTGATCTTCGTGGACAGCACCGTCGACACCACGACCGGCACCATCATGCTGAAGGCGCGGTTCGAGAATGCCGACTTCCGGCTATGGCCAGGCCAGTACGTGCAGGTCGCCATGGTGCCGCGCGCCGAGCAGAATGCCATCACCATTCCGAGCGCATCGCTGCAAACCGGCCAGAACGGGCGCTTCATCTTCGTACTGACCACTGACGGCATGGCGCGGCGGCGCTCGATGGAGCTGGTCCGCATCCTCGGCGACCGCGCCGTGGTGCGCGGCGAACTCGCCGCCGGCGAGCGCGTTATTGTGGAAGGCGCGCAGCGGGTGACCGATGGCAGCCGTGCCGTCGAGCGCAACGCGCCCCAGCGCGTCACGAGTCTGCGTTGATCATTGCCCAGGGTTTGCAGGGAATAGCCCGATGAACATCTCCGAGCTCTGCATCCGCCGCCCCGTCATGACGAGCCTGCTGTGCATCGCGGCCGTCGTCGCTGGTATCATCGCCTATACGCGGCTCCCGGTCGCGGCCATCCCGCGGGTCGATTTCCCCGTCATCACCGTCTTCGCGAACTTCCCCGGCGCCAGCCCGGAGACGATGGCCACCTCGGTCGCGCTGCCGCTGGAGCGCGAGTTCTCCACCATCGCCGGCATCGACACGATGTCCTCCGTCAGCGGCCAGGACACGACGCAGATCACGCTGCAATTCGTGCTGTCGCGCAACATCGACAGCGCGGCGCAGGATGTGCAGGCCGCTCTCACCCGCGCCCAGCGCCGCTTGCCCGTAGACATGACCACGCCGCCTTCCTACCGGAAGGTGAACCCGGCCGATGCGCCGGTGGTGCTGCTCACGCTGCGGGGCGGCGATACGCCGCTGTACCGGCTGAACGACATCGCCAGCACCATCATCGGGCCGGCCATTTCGCGCATCCCGGGCGTTGCCCAGGTGCAGGCATACGGCGAGCAGCTCTACGCCGTGCGCGTGCGGATGGACCCCGACCGCATCGCCGCGATGGGCCTTGCCTTCGACACCGTGCAGCAATCCATCGCGCAGGCGAATTCCAACGCGCCGGTCGGCTTGTTGAACGGCACGCGCCAGCAGCTCACGCTCAGCTCCAACGACCAGCCGCAGGACGCCGAGGCGTTCGGCCGCCTCGTCATCGCCGGGCGCAACAACGCGCCTATCCGGCTGAACGAAGTCGCGGACGTCGTGAATGGCGTGCAGAACCAGCGCATCGCCTCCTGGCGTGACGGGCAACGCGCGCTGGTGCTCGCAGTGATGCGCCAGCCGGATGCGAATACCGTCGACGTGGTCGATGGGGTGCGCGCCACGCTGCCGGCGCTGCAGGCGGCGCTTCCGCCCGGCGCAGATCTGGAGGTCATGCTCGACCGCAGCCTCAGCATCCGCGCCGCCGTCCATGATGTGCAGGAGAGCCTGGTCATCGCGATCGGGCTGGTGGTGCTGGTGTGCTTCCTGTTCCTGCGCCGGGTCTCGGCGACGCTCATCCCATCGATCACCGTGCCGATCAGCCTGTGCGTGACGTTTGGCCTGATGTACGCGCTCGGCTACGGCATCGACAATGTGACGCTGCTCGGCCTGACCATCGCCGTTGGCCTGGTCGTCGATGACGCGATCGTCGTGCTCGAGGCGATCATGCGCCATATTGAGGAAGGGATGTCGCCCCTTCAGGCGGCCATCCGTGGCTCCCGCGAGATCGGCTTCACGGTGCTATCGATAACCCTGTCGCTGGTGGCCGTATTCCTGCCGATCCTGTTGATGGGCGGCGTGGTGGGACGCGTGTTCAACGCCTTCGCCGCGACGGTCTGCCTGTCGGTGATCGCGTCCTGCTTCGTCTCGCTGACTTTGACACCACTGATGGCCTCTCGCCTAAAGGGCGTGCACAGCAAGCCCGGCCCTATCGAGCGTGTGCTGGAAGCCGGCTTTGTCGGCGTCGAGCGCGCGTATGGCTGGTCGCTCGACCTTGCGCTGCGCTTCAAGTTCGTGGTGTGGGCCGTGTTCGCGGCTTCTCTCGCGGCCTGCATCTGGATGGCGATCATCATCCCGAAGGGGTTCTTCCCCGTCGAAGACACCGGCATCATCACCATCAACACCGAGGGCCCGCGCGGCGCCTCCATCGACGCGATGGCGGATCTGCAGGGCCGGGTAGCGGAGATCCTCGGCCGCTCACCCTATGTCAGGAGCGTGGTGTCGAACATCGGCGCGGTGGGTGGCTCCGCCTCGATCAACCAGGGCCGGCTGTTCGTGACCCTGAAGCCGCTCAGCGAACGCCCTGATATCACCACCACCATCCAGCAACTCCGGCGCGAGACATCGCAGGTCCCGGGGATGCGCGTCTTCATCCAGCCGGTGCAGAACCTCAATTTCGGCGCCCGCCAGTCGCGCACGCTCTACCTCTATACTTTGCAGGGCCTGCGCCTGGATGAGCTTTATGACTGGGCGCCGCGCCTGGAAGCCGCGCTGTCGCGCCTGCCGCAACTGCAGGACGTGAACACGGACCTTCAGGTGGATAGCCCGGTGGTGCTGGTGAACGTGGACCGCGACCGCGCGACGGCACTCGGCGTGTCCATCGATCAGGTGCGCCAGGCGCTCTACTCCGCCTTTGGTGCGCGCCAGATCAGCACGGTCTATGGGCAGGCGAATGCCTATCCGGTGATCCTGGAGGCCCTGCCGGAGGATCAGCGTGACGAATCCGGCTTGGCAAAGCTGTACCTGCGGTCGAACCGCGGCGGGCTGGTTCCGCTCTCCGCAGTCGCCACCATAGACCGGCGGTCGGGCCCGTTGACGGTGGGACACCAGGGGCAGCTGCCGTCGGTGACCATCGGCTTCAACACGGCGCCGGGTGTGGCACTCGGCGATGCGGTCAACGCTATCCGCAGCGTCGAGCGAGAGGTCGGCATGCCGCCCACCATCGTCACCGGCTTCACCGGCAGCGCCCAGGTTTTCCAGCAGGCGCTGGCAGGGCAGGGGATGCTGATCCTGGCCGCGGTGCTGATCGTCTACGTGGTGCTGGGCGTGCTGTACGAGAGCCTGATCCACCCACTGACCATCCTGTCCGGCTTGCCCGGTGCGGCGCTCGGTGCCTTCGCGACGCTGTGGCTGTTTGGCCTGGAACTCTCGGTCATCGCGGTGATCGGCGTGCTGCTGCTGATCGGGTTGGTAAAGAAGAACGCGATCATGATCGTGGACGTTGCCCTGCAACGACAGCGGGCCGGCATTCCCGCTCGCACGGCGGTGCGCGACGCCTGCCTGTTGCGCTTCCGCCCGATCCTGATGACGACGCTTGCGGCCGCAGCCGGTGCCTTGCCTATCGCGGCGGGATGGGGAGCTGCGGCGGAGTTGCGCCAGCCGCTGGGCCTTGCGGTCGTCGGTGGCTTGGCGGTCAGCCAGGTGCTGACCCTGTTCATCACGCCGGTGCTGTACCTGGGCTTCGACGGGCTGGCGCGGGTCTTCAGCCGGAACCCGGTGCCCTCGAACGTCGCGCCAGCCGAGTAGACGGCCGGCCCTTTGCGGCCCGCCGGATCGGGCGGGCCGCTGTTTGCTTACCAGCCGCGATGGCCGCGCCCGTAGCCGCCACCACCGTAGTAGCGCGGCGCCGGAGCGGCGTAGTACCCGCCATGGCGGTGGCCGTGGTAGCCACCACCATACGGCCCTGGCGCCACGATACAGGCGGACAGGCCGACGGCGGCGAAGGCGAGGACGGCGAGACGGATCACTGTGTTGCGCATGTCATGTCTCCTGGGCCAGAACGGTTGACCTCGGTGTGCATATGGCGCCGCCCGCATGGCCAGACGATGGTCCGAGCAAGGCAGGGCTGCCGCATTTCAAGTCTCTTGCGAAACTGCATGTAACCGCCGCGGAAAAGCAGTTGGGCGCTGGCAGCTACCCGAGTCGCAGCCTTGCCTCCAGAAGATGGAGGGCCCCGGTTACCGCGCTGTCGTGTCCGGCCGCCGGAACTGCAGGTCCAGCCCCTTCGCCCGCCACCCCGCCTCGATGACATCGATGTCGATCAGCCCCGCCGGGTTCGCGCGACGCGGTGCGTTCGTGATCCGCGATGCGCCCATCTCCTCCCACAGGGTGAACAGCCGCCGCAGCTCCACGATCGGGTCCTTGTGGTCGTCGACACGGAGGTTGATGTCGGCGAAATCTTCGGTCGTCGTGAGGATGAAAGCCGCCGACTGCCTGCCCCGGCGGTCGCCGCCCGCGGCATCGCCCGCCTCCATTGCCCGCATCATCCGCTCGGCCAGCGGCAACCCTGCCGACGCCTCGAACGCCGCCGCAGTCGCCGCCAGCACCTCCGGTCCGGCCAGCATATTGCCAGCGAAGCTCGCACCCACGCGCCCCATGTCGCCGCACCACTCGACGCAATGCGCCCCGGTCCAGGCGGCGCTCCGCCCCTCGGCATCGATCGCGTGGAGCTGGCGCAGGCTGCGCCCCTCATCGCCGGCCAGCGCGCTGCGCAGCGCCGCCTCGGCAGACAGGCCGCGCTCCATCGCGTCCAGCACGGCCGGGCCCAGGTAGCGGTTGGTGATCGACTGCGTCGACACCGCGCCCACGCCCGCCCGAACGTGCGGGCAACTCGCGCCGACCGCGAAGTTGCACGTCGCGACGGCCACGGCGAAAGCGCCGCTCTCGGGGTCATGGGCACAGATCGACCAGGTCATGCGGTTACTCCTCGGTTGCGCGTGTATCGAACACGCGCCAATCATGCCGGCAAAACGGCGGGGGATTCCATCCATGAACGTCAATGCAACGCGCCGCGCCCTGGCCGCCTTCGCGATCGCGGTGGCGCTGCCACGCTTGGCGGGCGCCCAATCCGCTTGGCCGGACCGGCCGACCCGGCTGATCGTGCCCTTCGGCGCGGGCGGGGCGGTGGATACGCTGTCCCGCACGGTCGCCAACCTGTTCAGCCAGCACGCCAACGGGCAGACGCTCGTGGTCGAGAACCGTGGCGGCGCCGGTGGCGGCATCGCCGGCCAGGCCACCGCGACCGCCCGGCCGGATGGCGCCACGCTGATGATGGCCGACCTCGGCGCCAACGCCATCGGGCGCGAATTGCAGCCCACCCTCAGCTACGACCCGATGCGCGCCTTCGCGCCGATCTGCCACCTGGTGAACCTGCCCATCGTCCTGCTCGTGAAGGCGGACCTGCCGGTGAACGACCTCGCGGGCTTCATCGCCTATGCGAAGGCCCAGCCCCGGCCGATGGTCTACGCCCACCCCGGCATCGGCCACGCCAGCCACCTCGCGCAGGAACTGCTCCTCCGACAGGCAGGATTGCAGATGACGCCGGTGCCCTACCGCAGCGGCGCCGAGGTCATGCGCAGCCTCATCCAGGGCGAAACCGAGAGCGGATTTCCCACCGTCTC
>JAQGHV010000177.1 GCA_028288785.1 Rhodospirillales bacterium
CGCCTCAAGGGCACCATCACCGTGATGGCCGAGGATGCCGAGGGCGCGGTCGCCGAGATCGAGCGCTGCGCGAAGCTGAAGGGCTTTGCCCAGGTCGCGCTGGTGACACGGCCGATTGAACCGCTGGGCCGCAAGCGCTACTGGCCGATTTATGAGGCGGCCGCCTATCACGGCTTCCCGCTCGGCCTGCATAATTCGGGCAATAATGGGCATTCCGTGACCGCGGGCGGCTCCCCGTCCTTCTATTTCGAGGAGCACCAGGCGGTCTCGATGAGCCTGCACGCGATGGCCACGAGCATGATCATCGAAGGCGTGCCGGAGCGGCTGCCGGACCTCAAGATCGTCGTCGTGGAGGGTGGCTTCGCCTGGGCCGCGCCGCTCGGCTGGCGGCTCGACGGACTGTTCGACCGCTTCCGCGGCGAGGTGCCGCATCTGAAGTCCAAGCCCTCGGAATACCTGCGCCGCAACTTCTGGTGGACGACGCAGCCGATGGAGGAGCCCGAGAAGCCGGAGCAGCTGCGCCAGATGCTGGACTGGATGGGCTGGGACCGGATCGTCTTCGCCTCCGACTATCCGCACTGGGATTCCGACGACCCCCGCCAGGCCTTCAAGATCCGCCTGAGCGTGGTCGAAAAACAGGCCATCTTCGCCGGCAATGCCGAGGCCATCTACGGCGAGCGCCTGGCATGAGCGAGGCCGCGACGATCACGCGGCACATCGTGGCCAAGGTGGGCGAGATCGCCGAGAACGGCAGCAAGCTGGTCCATGTGAAGGGACGGCCGATCGCGCTGTTCCACGTCGGCGGCGCCTACTTCGCCATCAGCAATGTGTGCCCGCATGAGGGCGGCAGCCTGTGCAAGGGCAAACTCATCGGGCTGATCCGCTCGACCGAGCCGGGCGTCTATGAGCGGACGCGCCCCTTCGAGATGCTGCAATGCCCCTGGCATGGCTGGGAGTTCGACATCCGTACCGGCCAATCCTACTGCGACCCGGACAGCGTCAGGGCGCGCTCCTACGCCGTCTCGGTGAAGGACGGCGCCGAGCTGGCGGAGGGTCCGTTCGTGGCCGAGACCTTCCCGGTTTCGGTGGAGGACCACTACGTCATCGTCGAAATGAAGTGATGGTTTGGCACGACGTAGCGCCGGCCGAGGATTTCGAACCGGACGTGCCGAAGGTGATCGAGGTCGGCGAGGAGCGGATCGCGGTGTACCACCTCGATGACGGCTTCTACGCCATCAGCGACATCTGCACCCATCAATACGCTATCCTGTCGGACGGGTTCTGCGAGCATGGCAAGGTTGAATGCCCGTTGCACCAGGCCTGTTTCGACATCCGCACCGGCCGCGCGCTGGACGAGCCGGCGGAGATCGCGCTGGCCACCTACCCAACCCGGATCGAGGGCGGCGTGGTGCAGGTTTCGCTGGGATGAGGACGGTCATCGTCGGCGCCGGGCAGGCGGGGCGCCGCACAGCGGAGGCTCTGCGCGGGCTCGACCCCGAGCGCGAGATCCTGCTGCTCGGCGCCGAGGAGGAGCCGCCTTATGACCGGCCGCCCCTGTCGAAGGAAATCCTGCTTGGCGAGGCGCGCCCGAAGGGGCTGATGCAACGCGAGATGAACGCCTATGCGGCTGAGCGCATCGACCTGCGCCTCGGTGTGCGGGTGGTCGCGATTGACCCGTCCGGGCGCTGCGCTACGACGGCGGATGGTACGCGCATCGAGTACGACCAACTGGTGCTGGCGACCGGCGCGCAGGCGCGGCGACTGAAGCTGCCAGGGGCGGATGATCCGCGCGTGATGGTGCTGCGCAATCTCGACGATGCACGGGTGCTTCACGCGATGCTGCGGCCGGGGCTGCGGCTTGCTGTCGCTGGGGCTGGGCTGATCGGGCTGGAAGTGGCGGCTGCGGCTGCGCAGCTTGGCTGCGCCGTGACGGTGCTGGAGATGGGCCCACGCGCGATGGTGCGCAGTATGCCTGCGCTGATCGCGGAGCGCGTCGCTGGCTGGCATCGCGCGGCCGGCATGGTGCTGCATTTCGGTTGCGCGCTGACCGCGATCACGCCGCAGAATACCGGGCTGCTCCTCGCGACTGGGCAGGGCGAAATTGAGGCCGACCTGCTCCTCGTCGCGATCGGTGCCGTCGCCGATGATGCGCTGGCACGCCAAGCCGGGATTGCGGTTGCAGATGGCATCCTGGTCGACGCCCACGGCCGCACCGGTACACCCAACATCTTCGCCGCCGGCGAGGTCGCCAGCATCCGCCAGCCCGATGGCCGGCATGTGCGCTTCGAGAGCTGGCAAGTGGCGCAGCAGCAACCGCTGGCCGTCGCGAACGCCATCTGCGGCATCGATAAACCCTACGCCGAACTGCCGTGGCACTGGACCGACCAGCACGGCCACAACGTGCAGGTCTTCGGTGCTCACGAGCCCGGTTTCGACTGGATCGAGCGCGACGACGGCGCAGGGCGTTTCGCCGCTCTCGGCCTCGATGCCGAGGGCCGCGTGCGCGGCGCCGTCCTGATCGACAATGGCCGCGATGCGACGCCGGTGCGGCGCATCATCGCGGGTGGGCAGCGGATCGATCGCGAGCGGCTGAGTGACGTGTCGGTAGGGCTGCGCCTGCTCTGCTGAGCCGGCGACATTCGAGGAGGGTACAATGAAAACAACGAGACGGATCCTGATCGGCGGCGCAATCGCGGCACCGATGGTGGCGCGCGCCCAGCGACTGATCGACAAGCCCATTCGCATCGTCGTCGCCTACACCGCCGGCGGCGCCGCTGATGTCTCCGCGCGCTTGGTCGCGTCGCGGTTGACCGATCGCCTCGGTGTCTCGGTCGTGGTCGAGAACCGGCCTGGCGGCAACACGCTGATCGCCACCCAATCCGTGCAGCGCGCGGCGGCCGACGGCACCAGCTACCTGATGGTGTCGCTGAACTTCGCGCTGAACCCGGTCCTTATCGCGAACCTGCCTTACGAGCCGTTCGGTGACTTCACCGCGGTGGGGCTGATCTCCTCGGCGCCCAACATCCTGGTCGTGCATCCCTCCTTCCCGGCGCGCACCGTGCCGGAGTTCATCGCGGAGCTGCGGCGCCGGCCGGGCGAGGTCGCCGTCGCGCATACCGGCATCGGCACCATCACCCATCTCGCCGGCGAGCTGCTCTACGATCTGACCGGGACGCGCGTGAACTCCATCGCCTATGGCGGCAGCGCGCCGGCGCATAGCGACCTGCTCTCTGGCCGCGTGCAGGCGATGTTCGACAGTAGCAGCGTGCAGCACATCCTCGACGGCCGGCTGCGCGCGCTAGGCATCACCGGCGCACAGCGCCTGTCGGTGCTGCCGGACGTCCCCACCATCGCGGAGCAGGGTTTTGTCGGCTATGAGGCGAGCTCCTGGTACGGGCTGGTCGCGCGCCACGGCACTTCGCCGGACATCGTGCGCCAGGTCTCGGCGGAGGTGCAGGCCATCACTCGCCAGGCCGATGTGCGCGAGCAGCTGGCCGCGCGCGCCTACGTCCCCGGCGACACCACGCCCGCGCAGTTCGACGCCTTCATGCGGCACGAGGCGGGGCGCTGGACCGAGCTCGTGCGCAAGCGCGGCATCCGCGCCGACCAGTGAAGAACACCATCTGACGAAACACGGAGGACCACGATGACAAGCCTTCTCACCATCCGCCCCGTCACTCCTGGCTTCGCCGCCGAGGCGAGCGGTGTCGATCTGCGACAGCCGGTCCCGCCCGCGCTCGCCGCCGAGATCGACGCGGCGATGGACCGCTACGGTACGCTGGTCTTCCGCGACCAGGCGCTCGACGATCCCACCCAGCGCGCTTTCGGCGAGGCGCTCGGCACCATCGAGACCTCACGCGCGACGGTCGATGTCGAGCAGGCGCGGTTGGCCGACAAGACCATCAACGACATCTCGAACCTCGCCGCGGACGGCACCATCCTCGCCGCCGATGCCCGCCGGCGGATGTTCAACCTAGGCAACCAGCTCTGGCACAGCGACAGCAGCTTCAAGGCGGTCCCGGCCAAGTATTCGATGCTCCATGCGCGGGTGATCCCGCCGCGCGGCGGCGCCACTGAGGTCGCGGACATGCGAGCCGCGTGGGACGCCCTGGACGCGGAGATGCAGGAGAAGCTCCGCGACCTCGTCTGCGAGCACAGCCTGCTGTTCTCCCGCGCGATGCTCGGCTTCACCGAGTTCACCGAAGCCGAGCGCGCCACCTTCGCCCCCGTGCGCCAAAGGCTGGTGCGCTTCATCCCCTCGACCGGGCGGCGCAGCCTGTACCTCTCCGCCCATATCGGCCGCATCGTCGGCTGGCCGGTGCCCGAGGCGCTCGCGCTGATCCGCGACCTCATGGAGCACGCGACCGAGCGGCGCTTCGTCTACAGCCACAAATGGCGCGTGAATGACCTGCTCATCTGGGACAACCGCACGACCATGCATCGCGGCCGGCCCTATGACGACAAGCGCTACCCGCGCGACATGCGGCGGGTGACGCTGACGGATGTGGCGTCGACGCTGCAACAGGCGGCCTGACGCGCGACGCTGCACCACGGGGGATGAACGAGATGGCAAAAGCCACGAATTGCGCCGGCTGGGCGCTCGCCCTTGTCTTGGCGTGGATCTCGCCGTCCCTCGCGCAGACCGGGCTGCCGGACCGGCCGCTGCGCATCATCAGCGGCTTCGCGCCAGGCGGGTCGAGCGACGTGCTCACCCGGCTGGTCGCCGATGCCGTCGGCACGCTGCTCGGGCAGCGCGTGGTGGTGGAGAATCGCACCGGGGTGAACGGCGTGGTAGCCGCCGCCTATGTCGCGCAGAACCCGCCCGACGGCACGCTGCTGTACCAGTGCTCGATGAGCACGCTGGCCATCACCCCGCAGCTGCAAGGCGCGACGCTGCCGCTCGATCCCGGCACGGAGACGGGTGTGGTGGCGAATGTCGCGCTCTCCTCCTACGGGCTGTTCGTCGCCAACCGCAGCGACTACCGCGGCGTCGGCGACATCCTGGCGGCAGCGCGGGCACGGCCAGGGCAGGTCACATTTGCGAGTCCTGGCGCGGGGTCGGCACAGCATCTGTCGGGTGAGCTGATCAAGGGCTTGGCGCGGGTGGAGATGACGCATGTGCCCTATCGCGGCACGGCGCCGGCGGTGCTGGACCTTATCGGCGGGCGGATCGACTTCATGATCGGAAACCTCGGCGATGCAACCAGGCAGGTGCAGGCCGGCGAGTTACGGCTGCTCGGCATCGGCGACCCGACGCGTTCCTCGGTATTCCCCGATGCTCCGCGCATCGCGGCAACGGTGCCGGGCTTCGACGTGACAGGCTGGTTTGGCATGTGCGCGCACAAGGATATGCCGGACGCGCTGCGCCAAGTGTGGGCCGGCGCGATCGGGCGCGCCATGCAGGATGCGGGGCTGCGACAGCGGCTCGAGGGTTTGGGCTTCACGCCGCGTTTCGAAGGGACGGCGGATTTCGCGCGTCGGCTCGAGGCGGATCGCCGGGTGTGGCGTGATGTGATCCGGACCAGCGGTGTCAGGTCGGAGTAGGAGCGCACCGTCAGCACTTTTCCAGTGTAGCCTCAATGTCGGCTGGGAGGTGCCCTGTGGGATGAGCGCTGTCCTGCGTAAGAACACCTGCACTCCTGCACCTTCCGGCTCCCCCTGCGGGCAGCCGGCGATTGCACTCTGCGGCTGGCGTTAAGCTGTCACCCCGTCGGCGGCTCTCGCGGATCTCCAGAGACCGTTTGTACCCGGTCGCACTTCCTCCGCCAG
>JAQGHV010000182.1 GCA_028288785.1 Rhodospirillales bacterium
CCGAAGCCATGGCCGCGGCCACCGATTCCGGCCGCACGCCCGAGGCCACCGAAGCCGGCCTCGCCAAGGTGACGCTGGCCGAGAACGCCGTCCGCGCCGTGGAAATCGCGGTCTCGTTGGCGGGCAACCACGGCCATGACCGCGCCTATCCGCTGGAGCGGCACTGGCGCGACGTGCAATGCGCCCGCGTCCACGTGCCGACCGAAGACGCCGCGCGCCGCGCCGCCGGCCGCCGCGCCCTGCTGCAGGACGGCGGGCCATGACCGGCCTCGCGCTGCGCGCCAGCCTCTCCACCGCGATCCTTTTCATTCTTCTCGCCACACTGGGCCTCGTCCGATGAACCTTCCCCGCCGCACCCTCCTCGCCGGCTTTCTCGCCGCACCCGCCATCGTCCATGCCGAGCCGGGCTTTCCCAACCGGCCCATCCGCTATCTCTGCCCCTTCCCGCCGGGTGCCACGAACGACAACGTTTCCCGCACCATGGCGCGCGCGTTGTCGGCTCGACTTGGCCAGCCGGTGATCGTGGAGAACCGCGGCGGGGCCGGTGGCGCCATCGGGGCGCGCGCCGTCGCCGAGAGCCGGCCCGATGGGTACACGCTGCTCAACGCCTCCGCGGGCAATCTCACCATCGCGCCGCATCTCGGCCCGGTCGGCTACGATCCGCTGCGCGCCTTCGCCCCGGTCGCGATGGTGGGCGAGAGCTTCAGCCTCATCGCGGTGAACCCGGAGTTGCCGGTGCGCAGCCTCGATGACCTCATCGCCTTCGCGCAGCGCAATCCCGGCGTGCTGAACTACGCCTCCGCCGGCATCGGTTCGGCCGGGCACCTGCGCGGTGCCTTGCTCGCCGAAGCCGGCGGCGCTGACATGGTGCACGTCCCGTTCCCCGGCAGCGCTGGGGCGGTCAACAGCGTCATCGCCGGCGACAGCCACATCATCCTCGACCCGATCGCGGCGCCGCATGCGCTGTCCGGCCGCCTGCGCGCTATCGCGACCATCGGCGAGGTGCGCTGGCCCGCCTTCCCCGACGTGCCCGCCACCGAGGAACGCGGCGTCGGACGTGACTGGCCTTCGGGTGGGTGGTTCGGCCTGTTCGCGCCGGCGCAGACGCCGCCCGCGATCGTCGCCACGCTCAACCACGCCTTCAACGAGGCCCTGCTCGAACCCGAGGTGAACGCCGCGCTGCGCCGGTTCGGCCTGCGCCCCGAGCCGCTCTTGCCCGCCGAACTCGGCGTCCGCCTCGCGGCCGATCACGCTGCGTCCGGCGCCGCCATCCGCCGTCTCGGCATCGCGTGATGGTCACGGATGGCCGCGGGTGGCGCCTCTCGTGCCTCCGCCCGCGTGAACAAATTCGTGCCGCCGGCACCAGACGCCGGGTGCATACTCCATGGGCTCGGCTCCTCCGAACCACCCAAGAATTCGTGCCTTCGTTGAGACAGGGAACCCCAGCATGACCAATCACCCGCTCGAATTCATCGGCATGATTTCGCATCGCCGCACCTCCGAGATCCACCCCGCCGACATCGTCTTCGACCCCGGCTACATCGCCCGCATGGCCCTCGCGCATGAAGCCGCCGGCTTCGACCGCGTGCTCGTCGCCTGGCATTCCGCACACCCCGACGCGCTGCTCGTCGCCTCCCACGCCGCGGCCCAGGCCAAGCGCATCGGCTTCATGATTGCGCATCGCCCCGGCTTCATCGCGCCCACCCTCGCCGCACGCCAGTTCGCCACCTTCGACCAACTCACCGGTGGCCGCGCCGCCATCCACATCATCACCGGTGGCAGCCCCAAGGAACAACGCGCCGACGGCGACTTCCTCGACCACGGCGAGCGCTACGCCCGCTCCGACGAATACGTCGAGCTGCTGAAGCGCACCTGGACCAGCGAAAAACCCTTCGACCACCAAGGTCCGCTCTACCGCTTCGAAGGCGCCTTCTCCGAAATCAAGCCCGCACAAAAGCCCCACATACCCATCTTCTTCGGAGGCTCCTCCGACGCCGCCATCAACGTCGCCGGCCGCCACGCCGACACCTACGCCTTCTGGGGCGAAACCCTGGAACAGGCGCGCGACACCATCACCCGCGTCCGTGCCAGCGCCGCACGCGCCGGCCGCAACCCTGACACCCTGCGCTTTTCGCTCTCCTTCCGCCCCGTCCTCGCCGCCACCGAAACCGCCGCATGGGATCGCGCACACGCCATCCTGGCCCGCATCCGCGAACTGCGGGGCGACCTCCCCACCGCAAACGCAAAACCCGAGAGCATCGGCTCCCAGCGCCTGCTGGAGGCGGCCGCCGGCGGCGCCGTGCGCGACACACGCCTCTGGACGGAAGTGGCAGCCGCCGTGGGCGCCGGAGCGAACACGACGGCGTTGGTAGGGACGCCAGACCAGGTGGCGGAAAGCCTCGCCGCCTACCACGCGATCGGAGTGACCACCTTCCTCATCCGCGGCTTCGACCCGCTGGAAGACGCGGAGGAATTCGGACGGTCGCTGCTGCCGGCAACACGTGCGGCTGTGGCGGGACTGGCTGTTGCGGCGTGAAGAAGGCGGGGGAAAGAATTTCCCCGGCCCCCTTCTTTTATTTTGATTTATTAGTGCTGGTTGGTGGGGCGGTGCCAGTGGCTGTCCGCCACCATGATTTTTTTAGGTTGGCGCGGGCTCGCCGACCCAACGCCTATAGAAAAATTCTCTTCGGGTGCTGGTTCGACGTTCAGCTCCGACGCCTAATCCGAGTGCTACCCACCATCCGGCACCCATAGATAAAACTAAAAGAATGGGGGTTTGGGGGAAATTCCTTTCCCCCAACCTTACTCACTCCCAGGGCGCCACAAACGGTGGCGGAGGCACCACTTCAAACGTGTTCAACTGCATCGCGAGCAGGCTGTAGTACCCGACCAACCCCGTGAGTTCGACGCAGCCCTTGTCGCCGAGCAGGGCGTTTGTCTCAGCGTAAGTGGCGTCATCGACGCGGTTCGTGCGCAGCATGGTGCGGACAAAGGCGACGACCACGCGGTCGGCGTCGGTGTCGAAGGGGATTTCGGCCGCGTCGGTGCCGATGGCGGCAATGACGGCGTCTGGGACGCCTTGTTTTGCGGCGATCGGGGCGTGGGCGAACCATTCGTATCCGGCGCGCCAGTGGTGTCCGACGCAGAGGATGGCGAGTTCGCGCAGGCGCATGGGCACGCTGCATTCGAAGCGGATGAAGACGCCGAGCTGTTCGACGCGGGCGCAGAGGTCGGCGCTGGTGATGAGTGCGGTGAAGGGGCCTCGGACGCTGCCTCGGGCTCCGGAGGCGATACGGTCCCAGGCGGCTTGCTGGCCGGGGTCGAGGTTTTCGCGGACGAGTGTGGGGAGGCGGGCCATTATTCGGCGGCCACGCGGATGGGGGCTCCGAACGCCGGCATGATTTCGCGGGCGAAGGCGCGGAGATTGGCGGGCGAGGCGTTGGGGTCGGTGAGCAGGATGTTCGTGGCACCACCGACTTCAAGGACGCGTAGGCGGGCGATGATTTCGTCCGGCGTGCCGAGCAGTGGCGCGGTGTCCAGCTCGACGGTGTCGGCCAGGCCACCGCGGGCGAGGTCGCCGATGACGCCGACGACGCGCTTGCGGGTGGCGTAGGCGGCTTCGCGCTCCTCCTCCGAGTGGATCATCTGCAGGGCGCGGGCGACGCCCACCATGTTGGAATGGTAGGGGCGACCGATGGCGGCGCATTCGTCGCGGAAGATGGCGATGCGTTCGATCACTTGATCGATCTGTGCCAACTGGTCGAGGAGCAGGCAGAAGCCCTCGCGGGCGGCGCGGCGGATGCTGTCGGCGCTGCCGGCGGCCAGCCAGAAGGGCGGGTGCGGCTGTTGCAGCGGCGCCGGCTCGACCAGGAAATTGTCAAAATTCCACCGCTTGCCATGGTGGGTGAACCGCTCATCCGCGGCCCAGGCCTTCTTGATGACGGTGATGCATTCGTCAAAGCGCTCGGACGCCTCCTCGATAGGGATGCAGAAGGCCTCGAATTCCGGCTTGCGGTAGCCCTTGCCGACGCCAAAATCGAACCGGCCGCCCGAGAGTAGGTCGAGCGTCGCGGCCTGCTCCGCGATCAGCACCGGGTTGTGCCACGGCAGCACCACCACCGCCGTACCGAGGCGGATGTTGGTCGTCCTGGCGGCGAGGTAGGCAAGCAAGGTCAGCGACGCAGAAACCTGGCCCTGGCCCGTCGAGTGATGTTCCACCATGAACATGTGCTTGAAGCCGAGACGATCCGCCTCTTGCACGTATTCGATGAAGCTGGTGTAGCCCTGGCTGTCCTCGATCCCGACGCTACGCTTGGTGCGGGCGCCCCCGAACAATCCAAATTGCATGACCCTGATCCCTGGACGCGGTTTCTTGCGCGGAAGATTGGCAAAGCCATTGCGGCAAGGGAAGACCACGATGGGCAAATCAGCCGTGCCGGGTTGTCCGCAATCGGGCGAGAAGGCTGGGGAAAAAAATTTTTCCAGACCCTATTCTTCCTTTTTGATTAATGGCCCTGGCTCGACGACCGGTGCGACCGGGCAAGTCAGCGCCTGCCCCCCAACCAGCACCAAGAACTCAAAAACAAAAGAATGGGGGTCCGGGGGAAATTCTTTTCCCCCGCTCTCCGACTGCGGACACGCCGGCACAACTCTGCGGACCCGCACCGATGTGACAGCCGCGCAGATCCTGGGCCATGGTGCGCCCCATGGAAAACGCGGTCGCGATCGTCACTGGTGGGTTGCGCGGGCTGGGCAAGGCGATG
Source organism: Rhodospirillales bacterium (assembly GCA_028288785.1). Classification (GTDB taxonomy): domain Bacteria; phylum Pseudomonadota; class Alphaproteobacteria; order Acetobacterales; family Acetobacteraceae; genus Plastoroseomonas. Next base: position 4,764 of record JAQGHV010000182.1, read on the forward strand.
GCACTCGGCTTGCTGCGTGCTGGGCATCCTGTGGTCGCGGTGGGACACATCGCTGATGATGTGGCGCCGATGCTGGCGGAGGCGGGGGCCGATGCCGCGCGGCTCACCTGCCTGGTGCTGGATCTGCTTGAGCCTGCGGCGCGTGAGGCGCTGGTGGTGGCCGCGGAGCGGGTTGGGCCGGTCGGCGTGCTGGTCAACAATGCCGGGCTGACCTTCACCTATTTCGATCCGAAGCGCTTTGTCGATGGGCCGAAGA
>JAQGHV010000196.1 GCA_028288785.1 Rhodospirillales bacterium
GACCTCGGCATGACGGTGATCGACACGGCGGAGATGTACGCCGACGGCGCGGCCGAGGAGGTGGTCGGGGACGCGCTGGAGGGCAGGCGCGCGGACGCCTTCCTGGTCAGCAAGGTCTATCCGCACAACGCATCGCGCAGCGGCGTCGTCGCCGCCTGCGAGCGCAGCCTGAAGCGGATGCGGGTGGAGCACATCGACCTTTATTTGCTCCATTGGCGCGGTGCGGTTCCCCTGGCCGAGACGGTCGCGGGGTTCGAGGCGCTGGTGCAGGCCGGCAAGATCGCGCGCTGGGGCGTGTCCAACTGCGATGTCGAGGACCTCGAGGAGCTGGGCGCCACGCTGCCCGGCTGCGCCACGGACCAGGTGCTGTACAGCCTCGAAAATCGTGGGATCGAGTTCGACCTGCTGCCGTTCTGCGCGGCTCGCCGAATGCCCGTTATGGCGTATTCGCCAGTGGGGCAGGGCGGGCGGCTGCTGCATGTGCCGGCGCTGCTCGCGGCCGCGGCGGCGCATGGGGTGAGTCCGGCACAGGCGGCACTCGCCTGGGCCATCCGCAGCGGCGGGGTCATGGCGATCCCGAAAGCAAGCGATACCGCGCATGTGCGGGAGAATGCGGCGGCCGCGACGCTCGTGCTGAATGACGACGACCTGGCGGCGCTGGATGCCGCCTTCGCGCCACCCACGCGCAAGCGCGGCTTGGCGATGCTGTGACAGGCGTCGCTGCTTACCCCCATTGGAGACTGCGATGATCGCTGTTGCCCGCGCGCTGGCCGAAGGCCGCGTCACCTCCGAGGCGCTGGTCGAGCAGGCCCTCGAACGCATCGCCGACCCGGCCGGAGAGGGTGCGCTCGCCTTCATCAAGGTTCACGCCGAAAGCGCCCGGGCCACGGCGCGCGCGATGGACCAGCTGCGCGCCGCGGGACGTGCCCCATCCGCGCTGGCGGGCATCCCAATCAGCGTGAAGGACCTCTTCGACGAAGCCGGCGAGGTCACGGCCGCAGGCTCCGCCGTGCTGCGCGACAGCGCGCCCGCAAAAGCCACGGCGCCTGCCGTGCAGCGGCTGATCCGCGCCGGGCTGGTGATCCTCGGCCGTACCAACATGACCGAATTCGCCTTCACCGGCCTCGGCGTGAACCCACACTACGGCACGCCCGCAAGCCCCTGGGATCGCGCGGCACGGCGGCTGCCAGGCGGGTCATCCTCCGGCGCCGGCGTCGCGGTGGCCGACGGCATGGGCTTCGCCGCCCTGGGCAGCGACACCGGCGGGTCCTGCCGCATCCCCGCCGCGCTGAACGGCGTCGTGGGGTGGAAGCCGACGGCCAAGCGGGTGCCACTCACCGGCGTGCTGCCGCTCTCGGCCTCGCTCGATTCCATCGGCCCCCTCGCTCGCAACGTCGCCGATTGCGCGCTGATCGACGCACTCATGGCCGGCGGCGAGAACGCCTCCGCACCGATCCCACGGCCCCTGAAAGGGCTCCGCCTCGGCGTGCCGCGCGGCACCTACCTGACGGACGGCCTGGACGCTACGGTCGGCGCGGTGTTCTCCCGCGCACTCACCCGCCTCTCGGCGGCCGGCGCCCGCATCGAGGAATTCGACTGGCCCGCCCTGGCCGACATCTCCGCCGCGAACGCGACCGGCGGCTTCGCAGTCAGCGAGGCCTGGGCTTGGCACCGCGCCCTGATCGCCGAAAAAGGCGAGCGCTACGACCCCCGCATCCTCGCCCGCATCATGCGCGGCGAACGCATGGCCGCCGCCGACTACATCACCCTGCGCACCGACCGCGTCCGCATCATTGCCGCCGCCGCCATCCGCACCGCACCCTTCGACGCGGTCATCTGCCCGACCGTTCCCGTAATCCCACCGCGCATCGCCGAAGTCGCCGAAGAAGCCGTCTACAACCGCATCAACATGCTCCTGCTGCGCAACCCCAGCGTCGCGAATTTCCTCGACCGATGCGCCATCAGCCTCGCCTGCCACGCCGCCGGTGAAGCCCCCGTCGGCCTCATGCTCATGGGCGAACACGGCGGCGACGCGGCACTGTTCCAAGTGGCCGCCAGCGTCGAAGCCGCACTCCGCGCCGACGGGTGAGGACGTAAGCAAGGCCGGGGGGCGCTGCCCCCTGACCCCCGCTGGGGATCGCGCCGATCCCCGGGCCCCTGCGTGTTTTGGTCCTCGGTTTGGAAGGGCCGGAACTTCAACGTAAGCGCCGGGTAGCGGAGGGGGGCGCGATGTTGGCGCTACCCAATGGGTGCACCCTAGATGCGCCCCCTCCGCTACCCGGCTCGCCTTCGGCGAGACAGAACCAACGCATGGAGGTCCAGGACCGCCGTGAAACGTACACGTTTCACCCTGGCGGGGTCGAGGGGCGGAGCCCTCGCTTTGCTCGCATCAGTCACACGTCGCCCGGCAGTGCGATCCCGGTCAGTGCCTGCCAGACGCGGATGACGAAGCCGTCGTCGCGTTGCCCTTGGCCGAGGGCACGGGCAGCGGTGAAGAGTTGTTGGGCTTGGGCGGCCAGCGGGACGGGGAAGTCCAGGCTTCGCGCCATGTCGGTGACGAGGCCGAGGTCCTTGATGAAGATGTCGACCGCGCTGCGGGGCGCGTCGTCACCGGTGAGGACCCGGGCCATGCGGTTTTCGAACATCCAGGAATTGCCGGCCGCGCTTGTGACCACGTCGTAGAGCGCCTGGGGGTCGGCGCCGGCGCGGATGCCGAGTGCCATGGCTTCGGCCGCCACGGCGATATGAACGCCGGCGAGGAGTTGGTGCACCACCTTCACGGTGGCGCCGATGCCGACGGCATCGCCCAGCCGCCAGACCGTGGTGGCGATGGCGTCCAGCACTGGTTGCGCGGATTCGAAGGCAGCGGCGCTGCCGCTGGCCATCACGGTCATCGCCGCCTCTCGCGCCTTGGCTGCTCCGCCGGATACGGGGGCGTCCAGCCAGAGCAGTCCCGTCGCTTCGGCGCGGGCGGCGAGTGCTCGGGCGCTGTCGGGCGCCATGGTGGCCGAGGAGATGACGACCGCGCCGGGGGCCAGACGTGGCGCGGCGCCGCCTTCGCCGAACAGCGCGGCTTCGGTTTGCGCCGCGTTGACCACGAGGACCAGCACCGCCTCGGTGCCGTCCGGCAATTCGGCGGCAGTGGCAATCGCGGCGCCGCCGGCCTCGGTGAATTCGGCGCGGGCGCTTTCGCGCATGTCGCAGCCGGTGACTTCGTGCCGCGCCTTCAGCAGGGAGAGCGCCGCGCCCATGCCCATGCTGCCCATTCCGATCACGCCGACGCGCATTTGCCTCTGCCTCCCCCTGTTCGCGAAAGACTGACCGTGCCGCAACTGGGCGGCAAGTGCACCGCCAGTAGGGCGGCTGCCACGGGTCAACGCAGCGCGAAGTACACTATCTGCACCACCGCCACGACCGCCGCGAGGATTAGCGCGATGCGCGAAAGGACATGCATCGGTGGCATGGCTCAGCGCGGCCCGGTCGGCGCCGCCGGCCCCTGCGCGCCGCCCTGGTCGCGGCCCACCGCGTCTCGGTAGCGCGCTACCCCGCCGCGGTTCTCGATGCGGCCGATAACGCGGCCTTGCGCGTCGTAACGGGTGGCATCGCCGCCGCGAACCTCTACCCGCCCCGTCACACGGTTCTGCGCGTCATAGCTGGTGGTCGCGGCCCCGTGCACCTCGCTGCGGCCCGTGGCTTGGCCCTGCGCGTCGAAGTGGCGGATCGTGGTGCCGCGGCGCTCGCTGCGCCCGGTGATGCGAGCGGTCAGGTCATAATAGGTGGTGGTGTTGCCGCGCGTCTCGGCGCGCGCGGTGGCACGGCCCTGCGGGTCGCGAAACTGCGTCGGCTGGGCGTTGGCAATCCACGGCAACAGGACGAAGAAAGCGAGGAGCAGGCGGCGCATGGCGGTGATCTCCCGGATGCCGCGGACTTCGCCACGACACGGCCACCGGAGGCAAGCGACGCGTTCATCCGTGTGCAGGCGATTTACACGGAAGGGTCACATTGCTATGCAGCGGCGCGCGTGATCCCCGACGCGCTGGGGTCTGGAGCCTTGCCCGCATGAAGATCGTGGCCTGCAACAGCAACCGCCCCCTGGCTGAGGCGGTGGCCGCATCGCTGGGCCTCCCCCTGACCAATGCATCCGTCCGCCGGTTCGCTGACATGGAGATCTTCGTCGAGATCCATGAGAACGTGCGCGGCGAGGATGTCTTCGTCATCCAGAGCACGTCCTTCCCGGCCAATGACAACCTGATGGAACTGCTCATCACGCTCGATGCGCTGCGCCGCGCCAGTGCGCGCCGCATCACCGCCGTGATCCCCTATTTCGGCTACGCCAGGCAGGACCGGAAATCGGGCAGCCGCACGCCGATCAGCGCCAAGCTGGTGGCGAACCTCATAACCGCCGCGGGCGCCAACCGGGTGCTCGCGATGGACCTCCACGCCGCGCAGATTCAGGGCTTCTTCGACATTCCCGTGGACAATCTGTTCGCAGCCCCACTGTTCTCGCGCGACATTCAGGAGCGCTACCAGGGGCGTGAGCTGATGATCGTGAGCCCCGATGTCGGCGGCGTCGTGCGCGCCCGCGCCATCGCGAGCCGCCTCGGCACCGATCTCGCGATCGTGGACAAGCGCCGCCCGCGCGCCGGCGTCTCCGAGGTGATGAACGTCATCGGTGACGTCGAGGGCCGGCACTGCCTGCTGGTCGATGACATCGTGGATTCCGGTGGCACGCTGTGCAACGCCGCCGAGGCCTTGCTCAAGAACGGGGCGAAATCGGCCGGCGTCTATGTGACCCATGGCGTGCTCTCGGGCGGGGCAGTCGCACGGATCGGCGCCGCACCCATCGAGAACATGACCGTGACCGACTCCATCATGGCGACCGAGGCGGTGCGCATTTCCCGCAACATCCGCCAGCTTACCATCGCGCCGCTGCTGGCCGAGGCGATGAAGCGCATCAGTGACGAAAGCTCGGTGTCCTCCCTGTTCTGCTGAACGGGCGGAACCTTCTACGATTCGGCCAATGCGGAGCAGCATTTGCGTTCGGGCGGTTCCATCGCGCGACGTATGGCTCTAGCCTCCGCCGATATTGCGGAGGGACGCCCCAATGACCAACACGCTGTTCTATGCGCCGGGCGCCTGCTCGCTCGGCATCCACATCATCCTTGAGGAAATCGGCAAGCCCTATGAGCTGGCGCTGGTCAACCTGAAGGCCGGCGCGCAGCACCAGGCCGAATACAAGACGATCAACCCGAAATCGAAGGTGCCGGCGCTCAAGCGCGACGACGGCTCGCTTCTGACGGAGTTCCCGGTGATCGCCACCTGGCTCGCGAAGTCGAACCCGGAAGCCGGGCTGCTGCCCACCGACCTCGAAGGTGAGACCCGCGCCGCCGAGGCGATGGCCTATTTCACAGGCACCATCCATCCCTACGGCTTCACCCGCCAGTATCGCCCGAGCAACTTCACTCCGAACGAGGCCGATATCCCCAAGGTCGTGGAGGCCGGGAAAGAGGCCGCAAACAAGTACTTCACCCTGGTCGACGGCCAGTGGCTGGGTGGCGACTGGGTGCTGCCGTCGGGCTATTCGGTGGCCGATGCCGCGCTGTTCTTCGTCGAGTATTGGGGCGCCAAGCGCTCCGGCCTGAACCTGCCGCCGAAGCTCGCGGCGCATCTGGAGCGCATGCTCGCGCGCCCCGCGGTGCAGCGGATGCTGGCGCAGGAAGGGCTTGAAGCCTGATGCAGCTCAACCGCGTTCCGTTCTGGTTCCTCCGCCACGGCGAAACGGATTGGAACGCGGAGGGCCGCAGCCAGGGCCGCACCGACATTCCCCTAAACGCGGTCGGCCTCGCCCAGGCGGAGCGTGCCGCGGCCGCCATGCCCGGTCGTGACATCGTGCGCGTGGTGGCCTCCCCGCTCGGCCGCGCGCTGCGCACGGCCGAGATCGTGAATGCCAGGCTCGGCCTGCCGCTCACGACGGATGAAGACCTGATGGAGGTCTCCTTCGGCATCGAGGAAGGCCATCCGATGGGCGACTGGTACGATGACTGGATCGCCGGCGACTTCACGCCCGAGGGCGCCGAAACCTTCGCGGCATTGCGGGAGCGTGCGGTGGCGGCGATCAACCGCGCGACGGCGGCACCGGGTTTGGCGCTTGTGGTGGCGCATGGGGCGCTGTTCCGGGCGCTGCGCCAGGCGCTCGGCCACAAGCCGAATGTGCGGACGCCGAACGCGCTGCCGATCCTGTGCTCGCCGCCCGAGGACGGGGACATGTGGTCGGTGGAGCCGCATCTGCTGGATTGAAGGTCGTGGTTGCCGCCGGTCGCCCACCAGCGACGGCATTCACTTGATACCGAGTGTGCGGTCGAGTGCCACGAGTGCGGCGGTGATCTCGTTGGCCAGGGCCGGCGTGCTGTTGCGCGCTTCGAGCAGCAGGGCGCGGGCGCCCTCGGTGCCGGCGGCGGCCAGCGCCGCGATGCCCTGGCGCTGCAGGCTCGCATCGCTGGCGATGAGGCGGGATGCGGCAAGGGACAACTCCATCTGCGCCCGGATGCGCGGGACGCTCTCACGGGTCAGCGCCCCTTCCAGGATGGGAATGTTCTCGGCGGAGCGTTCAGCTCCTCGAACACCGGCAGGACCGACTTGCGGCCTACCGAGGTCCAGCAGCCGAAGGTGACATCGACGCGCGCCTTTTCGGCGAACAGGGGCCAGTTGGAGGCGGGTCCACGACCACGGCTTCGAGGCGGCGGCCGAGCAGGCTACCGGCGGCGTGCTGCGCCTCACCATCATCGGCACGGCGTCGCGCGGCGCGATTTCGGAGATGGCCATGGTGCCGGGATGGCAGCGTAGGTCGCGTCGCCGTCTTGCGGCCTGGCTTCACGCCGCGCTGTAGCGCCGCATGAAGGCGCGGTCGATCCGGTCCTTCCAGCGCCAGACCCAGCGCCCCTCCACCACGAAGCCGTTGCGCGTACCAATGGCATGCCCATCCCCCGTCGAGAGCAGCAGCAGCGCGTGGCGTTGCGGGTGGAAGGGCAGGGGAGGCTCGCCCGCCACCGCTCTGCGCAGATTGGCCGCCAGCACTGGTCCCTGCCGCACGGCATAGAGACCCGCCTTCGGCAGCCGGCGCGGCAGGAAGCTTGCGGCATCGCCGGCAGCGAAGATCTCCAGATGGCCCGGCACATCGAGGCCCGCCTGCACGTGCACGAAGCCCTCGGCATCGCAGGGCAGGCCGCTTGATGCGAGCACTCCCGGCGCGCCCGCGCCGGTGCACCAGAGCAGCGCCTCCGCGGCGACCGTCGGGCGGCCGGCGAAGTGGAGCGCGCCGGCTTCGACCTCGGTGACGGGGTGGCCTTCGGACAGTGCCACTTCATGGCGTGCGAGTGCGGCCATCGCGCGGCGCCGCGCACCCTCGGGCAGACCCGGCAGCAGGCCAAGCAACCCCGCCGCCAGCGTGATCTGCGCCTCGCCATGCCTTGCCCGCAGCGCGAGCGCGATCTCGAACCCCGCCGGGCCACCGCCGACCACCGCATAACTCTGCGCCGCCGCGACGCCGGCGAAGCGCGTGAGCAACGCGTCGATCGGCTTGACCGGGATGGCGTGCGTCGCGGCGCCTTCGGCATCGAGCGCCGGCGTGGCGCCGATATCGATCGAGAGCAGGTCGTAGGTGATTTCAGCGCCATCGCCGCCACGCACGACGCGCCGCGCCAGATCAATGGCGACCGCGCTGTCCTGCACGAAGCTCGCCCCGGCGCGCGCGGCGAGCGCCGGTGCATCGATCAGCGCCTCTGCCGCCGCGTAGTGGCCGGCGATCACCCCCGGCAGCATCCCCGAATACGGCGAGAACCGCTCGCGGCTCATCACCGTGATCCGCAACCCCGCGACCGGATCACGCGCCAGGTCACGCAGCACCTCGACATGGGCGTGGCCGGCGCCGAGCAGGACCAGGTGTTTGCGCGCATCCATCCCCGATGCTGTAGCGCAGGCATCGCGCCGGAAGAACCGGCGTCCGGCGCGACATGGATTGCTAACCTTCGAGCGACGCTCCCGCACCCGAAGCTCGCCGCCATTCCACGACCAGTGACCCTTTTCAACATCAGCGCCCTGTCCCTCCGCGGCAGGTTTTTGGGGCAGCGCCTGATGGCACCGCTATGATCAGACGAAACCCCATCGCGCGTTACGTGGAGGGCGCGGCGCGCTGGGTCGCACTTGTTGACGGCTGGTGGCTGCTCGCACTCTCGCTCCCCAGCTGCGTCGAGATCCTGCTGCGCAAATTCGCGGGTGTTTCGCTGCAGGGCGTCGACGAGATCGGCGGCTACACGCTGGCGATCTTCTCCAGCCTGTCCTTCGCCTGGGCGCTGGTGGCGAAATCCCACGCCCGGGTCGATTTCCTGCTCGGCTGCATGAGCGAGAGCGCCCGCGCGCTGCTCAACGCGAGCGCCTACGTGCTGCTTGCCGCCCTGGCGGACTACACCGCCTGGCGCGGCTATACGGTGCTCGACGACAGCCTGGAATTCCAGGCGCGCGCTAACTCGCCGCTCCAGACGCCGCTGTGGATTCCACAGGCCGACTGGCTCGCGGGGCAGGTCGTCTTCGCGCTCGCCGCCGGCGCCTATGCCGTGCATGCGATGTGGCTGCTGCTGGCCGACCACCGGCGGCTCAACGACCTGTATGGCCCGATGACGCTGGATGAGGAGGTGGCGACCGAAGCCTCCGCCATCCTCTCGCGCGTGGCCGAGTTGCAGGCCCGATGATCGGCATCACCAAAGCGGCCATGGGCTTCGGCCTCATGGTCGTGCTGTTGTTCCTGGGCCTGCACTTCGCGGTGACGATGCTGATCGTCTCCGTCCTCGGCGCCTCACTCTATCTGAGCCCGGCCCTGGTCGAGGCGATCGGCACGCAGTTCTAGGCCTCGATGGAAGACTACGTGCTGCTCGCGATCCCGCTGTGCATCCTGCTTGGCGAGATCCTGGTGCGCAGCGGCACCACGGACCTGCTGTACCGCAGCCTCGCCGACTGGCTGAATTTTATGCCCGGCGGGTTGCTCCACACCAACGTCGGTGCCTCTGCGATCTTCTCGGCGGTCGCCGGTTCCTCGGTCGCGACGGCGGCGACGGTCGCGCTGCCCTCCTTCAGGTAGCGCAAGTACGATGAGCGCCTGGTGCTGCCTGCGCGGTCAGTGCTGCCTTGAGACGGTTGGTGCGGCCTGCCAACCTTACCTGAAGGGGTTCGGCCCTGCGGTCAGCACCACCTCTGCGCAGGAAGGGCAAGTTCCGAACCCGCACCCGAGGAATTTTCTCGGCCCCGCCTGCACAGTCAACGCCGCCTCGACACGGTGAGTGCGCCCTGCCGAACCGCATCCAACAGATGAAAATAAAAGAAGAGGGTTCGGGGGAATTCTTTCCCCCGACCTTCGCTCCCTATCAGCCTCGGTCAATCCGGAGTGGCCCAAAGCTCTGCACCACCGGCATCAGCTGCAGTGTGTTGATGTTCACCCTTGCCGGGCGTGTCGCGACCCAGTGGACGGCGTCGGCGATGTCGTCCGGCGTCAGTGCGTCGGTGTTGGCGTAGATGGAGGCCGCTTTCTCATCATCGCCTTTGAAGCGGATGTTGGAGAACTCGGTGCCCCCGACGAGGCCGGGTTCGATGTCGGTGACGCGGACCTTGGTGCCGAACAGGTCGGCGCGGAGGTTGAGGCTGAACTGGCGGACGAAGGCTTTGGTCGCGCCGTAGACGTTGCCGCCGGGGTAGGGAAATTCGCCGGCGGTCGAGCCGATGTTGACGATGTGGCCGGTGTTGCGGGCGACCATGCCTGGCAGCACGGCACGGGTCATGTAGGTGAGGCCTTTGCAGTTGGTGTCGATCATCGCATCCCAATCGTCGAGATTGGCGGATTGCGCGGGCTCGAGGCCCATGGCCAGGCCGGCATTGTTCACCAGCACGTCGATGGCGGCCCAGTCCGCGGGCAGGGTGGCCATGGCGGCTTCGATCCCGGCGCGGTCGCGGACATCGAGGGTGAGCGGCAGCACGCGGTCGACGCCGAGTTCGGCCTGGAGCGCGGCGAGCCGGTCGGCGCGGCGGCCGACGGCGATGATGTTGGCGCCATCGGCGGCGAACTTCCGCGCGATGGTGAGGCCGAAGCCAGCGGTGGCGCCGGTGACGAGGATGATCAAGGCGTTATCCCTTCGAGGACGACCTTGCCGATCATGCGGCCGCTTTCGACCAGGGCGTGCGCTTCGGCGAGGCTGTTGGCGGTGAGTGGACCGAGGTTGCGCGTCGTGGTGTGGCGGAGTGCGCCGGTATCGACCAGATGCGAAATCTCATCGAGCAGATGGTGCTGCGCGATCATGTCGGGCGTGTTGTTGAGGGCGCGGGCGAACATCGCCTCGAAGGCGAGGAACCCGGCCTTGGGGCGGATGCGCTGCAGGTTGGCGGTCTTGATCTCGTCGATCACGCAGATGCCGCCTTGGGGCGCCAGCGCGTCGGCCAGTGCGTTCCAGTGCTGGTCGGTCTGCGTCACCGAGAAGATGTAGGGAATGGTGAGGCCGAGCGCTGTGATTTGCGGCTTCAGATCCCGGCTGTGATCGAGGATGTGGTGCGCGCCCATCTCTTCGCACCAGGCCCGCGTTTCCGGCCGCGACGCCGTGGTGATGACCTTGAGCGCGGTGAGCCGCCGCGCGAGTTGGATCGCGATGGAACCCACGCCGCCGGCGCCGCCGGTGATCAGCACCGCGGCGCCATTCGCCGCGCCGCCACGCTGGATGCGGAGCCGCTCGAACAGCGCCTCCCACGCGGTGATGCCGGTGAGCGGCAGGCCAGCGGCCTCGGCGAAGGAAAGGGTGCGCGGCTTGTGGCCGACGATGCGTTCATCGACGAGCTGGAACTGTGCATTGCTGCCGGCGCGGTTGACCACGCCCGCGTAGAACACCTCGGCGCCGACCTGGAACAGCGAGGCCTCGGGGCTGCGGGCGCGGATGATGCCGGCGGCGTCGAAGCCCAGAACGCGTGGCTCGCCGGCCGGGTCGGCATTGGCGCGCAGCTTGGTGTCCACCGGGTTGATCGAGACGGCCCGCACCTCGACCAGCAGCTCCCGGCCCTTGGGCACCGGTGGGTCGGGCAGGATGAGGTCGTGGAAGCAGTCCGGGTGAGTCGCCGGATGGCAATGGGTGTAGGCGACGGCCTTCATGGCGGCGTTTCTCCTTGGTTGCTCGCGGTAGGGCCTCGGCTGGGGCGTCGGGCAAGGTCGCGGTGCATGCCACCTTATCAGGCAGAGAGCGTGCAGACAGGCCGAGTTCGCCGTGCCTTCAAGACGTGCCTTTGCCAGTACCGACCCACACCGTTCTGGTGAACTGGTCGCGGCATCCGCACAAGGGAGCGGCCTGCTTGCGTCGCCCTGCTTTCACTGCCGTTTCCAGCCACACGAAGGCGATCTGCGTGACGGATGCCTACCAGAAAAGGCGTGAATCGAGCCTCGTGTCGTCCAAGCTCATGGCAGTTAACCATATAATGATATATTGATATCAGTTGACATATATCCCGTTCCTGTTCAGACAGGCGTATCGAGGTTCTCCTTGGCCTGGTTGCCTTGGCCAAGGAGCTAAGAGGGAATTTGGTGAGGCGGCGACGCCAATGCCAAAGCTGCCCCCGCAACTGTCAGCGGCGAGCCGCGGTCCAATTTCGCGCCACTGGTGCCCTCGGGCGCCGGGAAGGCCAGGACCAACGCGTTGACCCGTCAGCCAGGAGACCTGCCCCGATAGATAACGTCCTCCGGCGGGGTCCCCGGTCAGGTCGCAAATTCCGCTCGCGCCGGCCCTGGCCGCCGTGCTCCGGATTGCGCCCGGCTGCCTCGTCGCAAACAGCAAAGGCGAGGCTCATGACCGTCACTGTCGCAACCCTAGGCTTCCCCCGAATTGGCCCTCGTCGCGAACTGAAAATGGCGCAGGAGCGCTATTGGTCCGGCAAGTCCGACCGCGCCGCGCTGCTGGCCTCGGCTGCGGAGCTGCGCGCCAAGACCTGGGCCCGGCAGGTCGCTCTCGGCGTGGACCATGTGCCGAGCAATGATTTCTCCTTCTACGACCACGTGCTGGACACCAGCGCCATGGTTGGCGCCATTCCCGCGATCTATGGATGGGCGGGCGGGCCGGTCGATCTCGATACCTACTTTGCCGTGGCGCGCGGGGCGCAAGGCGAGGGCGAGCGGGCCGCGTGTGGGCATGGCTGCACCCATCAGGCGGTGGATGTGCCGGCGGCCGAGATGACGAAGTGGTTCGACACCAACTACCACTACCTCGTTCCGGAATTCTCCTCCGGCCAAGCTTTCGCGCTCTCCTCCACCAAGGTCATCGACGAGTATCTCGAAGCCAAGGGGCAGGGCGTCGCGACGCGCCCGGTGCTGCTTGGCCCCGTGACCTTCCTGAAGCTCGGCAAGAGCCACGGCGAGGGCGGCTTGCACCGCCATGAGCTATTGCGTGCGCTGCTGCCGGTCTACGTCGAGGTGCTGGCTCGCCTGGCCGCGGCGGGTGCCGAATGGGTACAGATCGACGAGCCCTGCCTCGTGCTGGACCTCGTCCGGGAGGATCGGTCGTTGTTGGCCGAGGCCTATGACGCCCTGGCAAAGGCCGTGCCCGGTATCAAGCTGATGCTGACCACCTATTTCGGCGGGCTGGACGACAATCTCGACATTGCCCTCGCGCTACCGGTCGCCGGGCTGCATGTGGACCTGGTCCGGGCGCCGGCGCAGCTCGAAATCGTGCTGGCCAAGGCGCCGCCCGACCTCGTGCTGTCGCTCGGCATCATCGATGGCCGCAACATCTGGCGGGCCGATCTGGACTCCATCCTCGATCGCCTCGAGCCGGTGGTGCGGAGCGGCCGCACGATCGTGCTCGCGCCATCCTGCTCGCTGCTTCACACGCCGATCGACCTTGCTCAGGAGACCGCCCTGGATACCGATCTGCGCAACTGGCTGGCCTTCGCCGTGCAGAAGATCGAGGAGTTGAAAACGCTGGCCCGGGCGCTGAACGAGGGTCGCGCCAGCGTGGCCGAAGCATTGGCCGCGGCCGGCGCCGCCGCAGCCGCGCGCAAGACCTCGCCCAAGATCCACGACGGTATTGTCGCCGAGCGCCTGGCCAAGGTCACGGCGGCGATGACCAGGCGTCAGGCCACCTATGTCGAGCGGCGCAAGCTGCAGAACGCGCAGCTGGCCCTCCCGCCATTTCCGACGACCACCATCGGCTCCTTTCCGCAGACCGAGGAAGTCCGCAAGGCGCGCGCCGCCCACGGCAAGGGCGTCCTGTCGGATGCCGACTATGAGGCGTTCCTGCGCGACGAGACGGCGTGCACGGTGCGCTGGCAGGAGGAGATCGGCCTCGACGTGCTGGTGCATGGTGAGTTCGAACGCAACGACATGGTCCAGTATTTTGGCGAGCAGCTTTCGGGCTTCGCCTTTACCAGGCATGGCTGGGTGCAATCCTATGGCTCGCGTTGCGTGCGCCCGCCGATCCTGTTCGGCGACGTCTCACGCCCGAAGCCGATGACGGTCGGCTGGTGGTCCTATGCGCAGTCGCTGACGGACAAGCCGATGAAGGGGATGCTCACCGGGCCAGTGACGATCCTGAACTGGTCTTTCGTGCGCGATGATGTGCCGCGCGAGGTGGCCTGCCGGCAAACCGCGCTGGCGATCCGTGACGAGGTCGCCGACCTCGAGGCGGCAGGTGCCAGGATCATCCAGATCGACGAGGCCGCGTTGCGAGAGGGGCTTCCCCTGCGCCGTGGCGATTGGGGCGCCTATCTCGCCTGGGCGGTGGAAAGCTTCCGCCTCACGGCATCCGGCGTTGCCGACCACACGCAGATCCATACGCACATGTGCTACTCGGAGTTCAACGACATCATCGCCGCGATCGGCGAAATGGATGCCGACGTGATCTCGATCGAGACGGCGCGTTCCAAGATGGAGCTGCTCGGTGCCTTCGCCGAGTACCACTATCCCGCGGAGATCGGGCCTGGCGTGTACGACATCCACTCACCGCGCGTGCCGGCGGTCGAGGAAATGACCGGGTTGCTGCAGGCAGCCTGCGCGCGCCTTGCGCCGGACCAGCTCTGGGTCAATCCGGATTGCGGCCTCAAGACCCGCAAGTGGCCGGAGACCGAGGCGGCGCTCGTGAACATGGTCGCCGCTGCAAGGCTCGCGCGTGCTGCCATCGCTTGAAGTCCTAGGCGCGCTCCCTTGTGGGGTGCGCCGTGGCTCGCGCCCTCGGTGGGTGGTGAGCGAAACTCGGCTCGATCGCCGCCGCGGACACGTAGGCGGCGATTTGGCCAGTCGAACAGGACAAGATGCGCGACGTTGGCGAGGGGTGCGCGAGCAGCGGCGCGCACGCCACGTCGCTACCCGATGCGCAGCAGGGCCGCTCCGTGTTCGCGCAGCCATGCGACTGCGGCCGCTCGGTTGGGTGTCAGGGTTTCCACATGGGCCCAGAAGCGGTGCGAGTGGTTCAGTTCGCGGCGATGCGCGACCTCATGCGCCACGACGTAGTCGAGCACCCAATCGGGCGCCATCACCAAGCGCCAGGAGAAGGCGATGGTCCCGTCCGGCGCGCAGCTGCCCCAGCGGGATTTCGTGTCCTTGAGGCGGATGGCGGGGACGCGGACTTCGAGGGCGGTGGCGTGCTTCACGATGAGGGGGGCGATGCGCCGCTTGGCCTCGGCGCGGAGTGCGTCGGTGACGCGACGGGCCAGGAATTCCTC
>JAQGHV010000222.1 GCA_028288785.1 Rhodospirillales bacterium
CGTCCACGAGCGAGGCCGCCTGGCGCACGCTGAGCTGGCGCAGCAGCAGGTCGGCGGCCGGGCTCGTGGGCAGGCAGCGGTGGCAGCCATCGAGCGTCGGCCTGGAGCAGAGGCGCCCATCGCTGCGCAACAACTGGCCCTCGCGCGGGCAGATGGCGAAGTAGTCGTGCAGCGTCAGGACGAGCTTCGCCCGCGGCGCCAGGCGGCGCAGCAGCGCGATGGTCTCCAGTCCGAATTGCAGTGGGTGGTGGATGTGGATGATGTCGGGCTTCACGCTCTCTATGAGCGGGCCGAACGCCATGGCCAGGCCTTGCGTGTCGGCCTGCCGCAGGAAGAAGCGGTCGAAATGGGGCAGCCACATCAGCGACTCGTCCGCCTGCCCACCAGGCGCGGCCTGCAGCAGCGTTCCCGGCTTGGGCTCGCGCTGCGCGCCGGTGGTGGCGGCGAGAAACAGGCCGGTCACGCCGGGGATGGTGTCGCGGAGCGTGCGGAAGAGATTGCGCGCGATGGTCTCGGTGCCGCCGGGCTGAAGCTCTGGGTGGTTGTGCGCGAGCATCAGGATTCTCATGCCGCGATCCCCGGGCGCAGGGCGGATGCGCCGCTCGGCTTGGGTCCGAAGCTCGCCATCAGGGCCGCGATCGAGGCGTCCCAGCGGCGATGATGCAGGCGGCGGTTGTGCGCGCAGGCGAGCGTCTCCGCGTAGCCGACATGGCCCGAGATGGACTGGCGCTCGAAGTGATAGAGCTCGGCGGCGGGGGCGTAGCGGATGTCGCCGCCCAAGGCGCGCAGGCGCAGGCACAGGTCGCTGTCCTCGTAGTCGCCGATGACGTAGTCGGTGCAGAAGCCGCCGACCTCTGCGAAGGCGGCGCGGCGGACGAGAAGGGCGGCGCCGGTCACGCCAGGCACCGAGCGGGCGCGCAGCACGTCCGGGTGCCGGCGCGGCATGCCCTTGCCGTAGTGGCCGTTCAGCCAATCGCCGGCGGCGCCGTAGCGTGCGAAGAACAGGCCGGCATGCTGCACCGAGCCATCCTCAAACAGCAGCTTCGGCCCGACAGCCAGCACACGCGGGTCGCGGCGCATCGGGTCGAGCATCGCGGCGAGCCAGCCGGACCGCTCCGGGATCACATCGGAATTGAAGAGCAGGAGGTGCTCGGCCGAAGCGCAGGCGGCTGCGGCCCCCGCGTTGGAGGCGCCCGCATAGCCGGCATTGGCGGCCATCACGACCAGGGTCACGGGCATGGCGTGGATCGCGTGGAGGCCGCGCAGCAGGTACTCCACTGCGGCGCGTTGCTCGGGCGAGTCGAGCACAAAGATGATCTCCGCCGTGGCGCGCAACGCCGCATCGCAGGCGAAGGCTGCGACCTGGAACGGCAGGAATCGCAGGTTGCGATAGAGCGGGATGACGATCGCGACCTGCGGACGCGCGGGCCGCGCGCCGATCGCGATGATCTCCGGCGCGGCGAGCCCGGCAAGCGTCGCGCGTTGCAGACGCGCGACGGCCGGCGTCAGGCAATCATCGAGGATCTGCTCCGTCAGCCCCTGCGGATCGACGGCACGCAGCACGAGAGAACGGGCGCGGACGGGCGGCAACAGCCCCGGTGGCGCGATGAGCTGGATGGTGTCGCCCGATGCGAGTCTGAGCTCGAGGCCCCATTGGCCAACGGGCCCGCCTGTCATCGCCTCGGCATCGGGAAGGTGGGCGAGGAAGCCAGGCAGGGGGCCGGCATCGCCGTGGGTGGCCTTGCCGAACTGCTTCGCGAGGTCTGGCCGCGGAAGCCGGTGCAGCGCAGGCACCGGGATGGACTGGCCGGTCATCAGGTCACGCAGCGCGAGGCCACCATCGACCAGGCCCAGCGGGTCGCGCAGCCAGCCGGCGATGAAGACGCCGCCGCCGGCATCCGAAACCGCGAGTTCCAGGGCCGCGCCGATGGGGCGAGTGGGATCGTCGAGCCGGCGCGGCTCGACCGGGCGCGTGAGCAGCCGCCGATCGCGCAGCAGGCGCGCCGCTAGGGCATCCTCCGGGCCGGCCGCGATGCGGCGGGACAGGGCCTGCGCGACGGCGCGCTGCGCCGGCAAGGTGGCCGCGCCGGCTTCGAGCAGGCCAGGCAGTTTTGGCGGGGCAGCGGTCAGGCGCAGGGGAGGGCTGGTATGGGCGTCCGCGGGCGGCAGGAGGAAGGTGGCGCGCTTCGCCGCGTGGCGGCTTTCCAGCATCAGGACCCCACCGATGGGGGCAGGGATGCGGTGCGCTCCGCTGGCCGAAAGCAGGTGCCAAAGGCCGGGGCCGGACGGGCCGGGCACGTGCCAAAGAGAAAGGGCCGGCGTCCCCTGGCGGGTCAGCGCGTGCGCTGCGGCGGCGCCAGGGCCTTGCCGCTCCACGATACGCTGCGCGAGGCGAAGGACAAGGGCGGCGAGACCGGGGTGCCGGGCAACACGAAAGACGGGGCCGCAGGTCTCGACGAGGAAGCGCAGCAGCCGGCACTGATCCAACAGGGGCTCGCCGGCGTAGAGCTGTTCGAATGCGGCGATCGGTTTCGCATCGGAGAGCGCGGCCGTGCCGTGACCTCGCAGCGAGAGGGGCGCATGCGTCGACCCCACCGGCTCGCGAATGATCACCAGGCGGCGGAGCGTGGCACTGGTGCCAAGCATGAAGGTGCAGCTCGGCGGGGCCAGCGTGGCGCCATCGAGAAGCATTTCGGGGTCATGTGCATTGGCGGAAGCGGGTGTTTCCGCCGCGAGCAGGCCGGCGGGTAGCAGCCAGAGGCGCAAGCCTCCGGCTTCGCTATCGGCGCTGAGGGAGGCCGATGTCGAATCGAAGTCCTGCAGGCAGCTTGACGCCGCCTGCGGTTCTAGCGTGGTGTCGGCCTGGCTCAAACGATCTTCACGTAGGCCGCGAGGTTGTCGAGCAGGTCTTCGGCGGAGATGCCGACCAGCTTGATGCTGCCGCTGCCCAGGGTGATGATGGCGCCGGAGCCATCCTCGGTGATGTGGCCAGCCAGCTGCGCCGCGTCGGTGAGCACGACGCCGTTGATGTGAGAGGCGAGCTCGATCACGTCGGTGCCCGGCGTGAAGTCGAGGACGACATCCTTGCCGAAGCCGGTGGCGAAGTAGAACGTATCCTCGCCGCTGCCGCCGACCAGGGTGTCATTCCCGAGGCCGCCGATGAGGACATCATCGCCGCTGGCGCCGAAGAGCAGATCGTGCCCGCCTTCGCCGGAGAGCTTGTCGTCGCCGGTGCCGCCGAAGATGGTGTCGGCGCCGTCGCCGCCGGCGACCACGTCATTGCCCGACCCGGCATCTACCAGGTCCTTGCCGCGTCCGCCGATGACGGCATCATTGCCGCTACCACCAAGAATGATGTCGTTGCCGTCGCCGCCGAGAAGGCGGTCCGCGCCCTCGCCACCATTGATGAAGTCCGAACCCTTGCCACCGTCGATGATGTCGTTGCCGGTGTCGCCGACCAGGTAGTCGTTGCCGTTTTCGCCAAAGATGAGGTCGCTGTCGGAGCCGCCGAAGACGATGTCGTCTCCCTTGCCGGCGAAGACCATGTCGTCGCCCTTGCCGGCGTAAATGACATCATCGCCGCCGAAGGTCGTGATCAGGTTGTCGAAAGTGAAGCCGGGCAGGTGGTCGCCGATGATGGTATCGGGGCCGGCGGTACCGTACCAGCCGGCACCGCCTCCGGGGGTGGAAGCAAATTCAGACATAGGGCAAAACTCCTACTCGGGTTGAAGCGCGCTGCTCCCTTCTTGATTGTAGGTGCGTGTTGCTGCACTGCGGTACACACGTTTTGGTTGTAATACATATTGCGACGCTCGTGACACGAGTGACTTTGTGCGTGCCTATGGATGAGGCAAATGCTAAAATTAGAAGCTCGTGAAAAGGTAACCTATGCCGCGTACAGGCTTGATGATCCGGGGGTTTTTCGAATGGGCGGAAAGCTTGCGCCGCAGACGAGCAACCAGGTTGTCGAGGCCCCTATCATCAGGATTGTAGGAGCGACGGAACACGGCCTGAGACAGCAGCTCTCGCTCGACGGCGACCCCCTGGTTCAGGATAAGGGGCAGCAGCAAGTCGAACTCAGCGGAGGTAAGTAGGCAGGGAGACCCATTCGGCGTAAAGAGCTCTCGATGCTCGGGCGAGAATTTCCAGGTCAGGACTTTCGGAGGCGCCGGTGTGACCGCCGCTGAAGCTGGAGGTGGTGAGGGATTGGCCGGCTCCTGCCGCCGGCAGCGGCGCAGAACCGCACGAATGCGGGCGAGGACCTCGCGTGGCTTGGTCTCCACGGGAATCCAGTCATCGACCCCGTTCTCGAGGCCATGAACACGCTGGGCTAGAAGATCGGGAGCCTGGGCATGAAGGATGCAGGGCAGCGGCGCATGGGTACGGATTTCGGAAACGATATCGACCAGGGCCTCCGGCGACGCGCCGGCCGCTTGGAGCAACACCAAGCGCGGCGCGGCATCATCAATGCGGGAGAGAAGGGCGTGTTTGTCGACGAAGGCGTCCGCTCGGCAGCCGTGGGACGTCAGGTAGCACGCGGTTTCCTCGGCCTGCGCGAGGTCACCGCCGAGGATGAGTACCTCACTACCGCAATGGTTGTGATTCGACAATTAATGCGGCCTGTGATTGTAGATGATATGGTATTTTGGGTCTTTACGAGTATTGCGGTGTGCACTGCAACAAGAGATTGTGGGCATCATTTAACATTTTCGGAAGCGGGCTCGTGGCGGAGAACGGCCCGTAGGGCTGCTAGCTTCATCATGATTGATCATGAACGCCTGCATTGACTTGGGGGCAGGGCAGCATTTGCCGCGTTGTGAGTTCAGCGCTGCCACGGAGCCGGATCCGGCAGTGAGTTGGCAAATGCGTAACCTGAGCGAAATCGCAACTTTCTCGGTCGTTTGGAAACACTGGCCATCGTCCAGTTTGAGTATTCGGAGCGCAGCGTCAGCGACAATCAATTCCGTCCGCACCTGCCCTCTCCGATGGGCCGATCAACGCCCGCAGCTTCCTCGCCCATGTCCAACAGGCCCTGGCCAAGGCACTCAAGCCCGCCGACATCGTGATCATGGACAACCTTGGCGGCCACAAGGGCCAAGTCGTGCGGCGCGCGATCCGAAAGGCCGGGGCGAAGCTGTTCCTTCTGCCGCCCATAGCCCCGACCTGAACCCGATCGAGCAGGTCTTCTCCAAGCTCAAGAACCTACTGCGCACCGCAGTTAAGACCACCGTGATCGGTGTCACCGACGCCATCGCCGCGGCCCTCGATGCTTTCACCCCAACCGAGTGCGCCAACTACCTCCAACACGCAGGATATGCCGCAGCGCGATAAGAATTTGATCTAGGCCACGTTGACAAACCTAGACAGCAACGGATGGCTGTCGTCAGCCTTGCCTGCCTTGGGTCGTCT
>JAQGHV010000244.1 GCA_028288785.1 Rhodospirillales bacterium
CTTGTCGCGATCCTCTTCATCATCTTCGACCTCGAGGTCGCGTTCCTGTTTCCGTGGGCGGTGTCGTTTGGCCAGCTCGGCGTCACCGGCTTCTGGTCGATGATGGTTTTCCTCGGCGTGCTCACAGTCGGTTTTGTCTATGAGTGGAAGAAGGGCGCGCTCGAATGGGATTGAACCAGGTCGAGAAGTCCGGGCAGCAGACCCCGTCGACTACCCCGATCGGCTCGCAGCCGCTGGTGGCGCCGCGGCCGCGCGGCATCCTTGATCCGGCGACCGGCCAGCCGATCGGCGCCAGCGACCCGTATTTCCGCGAGGTCAATGGCGAACTGTCCGACAAGGGCTTCTTCGTTGCGGCCACAGACGATCTGATCACGTGGGCGCGCACCGGCTCGCTGATGTGGATGACCTTCGGCCTCGCCTGCTGCGCCGTCGAGATGATGCATTCCGCCGCCAGCCGCTACGATCTCGACCGCTTCGGCATCGTCTTCCGGCCGAGCCCGCGGCAGTCCGACGTGATGATCGTCGCCGGCACCTTGACCAACAAGATGGCCCCGGCGCTGCGCAAGGTCTACGACCAGATGGCCGAGCCGCGCTGGGTGATCTCGATGGGCTCCTGCGCCAATGGCGGCGGCTATTACCACTACAGCTACAGCGTGGTTCGCGGCTGCGACCGCATTGTGCCGGTCGACATCTACGTGCCTGGCTGCCCGCCGACGGCCGAGGCGCTCGTCTACGGAATCCTCCAGCTGCAGAAGAAGATCCGTCGGACGGGGAGCATCCTTCGTGGCTGAGGACATTATCGAGGCACCGGCGCCGAACTCGCTGCTGGTCCTTGGCGAAAGCATCATGGCCGCGGCGGCTGGCGCCGTCACGGCGGTTACGCTCGACCGCGGCGGCGCGGAGCTCGTTCTGCACGCCGATCGCACGCGCTGGGTGCCACTGCATGGGCTGCTTCGCGACGGCTTTGCGTTCGAGCAGCTGATGGACCTGTGCGGCAACGATTATCCGGCACGCCCTGAGCGCTTCGAGGTGGTCACCAACCTGCTGTCTCTGTCGCTCAACCGCCGCGTCCGCGTGATCTGCACCACGAACGGCGAGCAGCCAGTGCCGTCGCTCTCGGCACTATGGCCGGTCGTGGTGTGGTATGAGCGCGAGTGCTGGGACATGTACGGCGTGGTATTCGCGGGCCTCGCCGATATGCGGCGGCTGCTGACGGATTACGGTTTCGAAGGCCACCCGCTGCGCAAGGATTTCCCGCTCAGCGGCCATGTCGAGGTGCGCTACGACGAGGCCCGCAAACAGGTCGTCTATGAGCCGGTGCAGCTTGCCCAGGATTTCCGGAACTTTGACTTCATGAGCCCCTGGGAAGCGATGACGACATTGCCTGGCGACGAGAAGGTGCATCTCATCCGCGAGGAACGCGCCAAGATCGCCGGCGTAGATCGCGCCAGGATCGAGGGCACGCGATGAGCAGCATCCTTCCCTACGTTCCAGCTGAGGAAGCGGCCCCGCTGCTCAGCGGCGAGGAGGCGACTCACACCATCAATTTCGGCCCGCAGCACCCGGCGGCCCACGGTGTCCTGCGCCTCATCCTCGAGTTGAAGGGAGAGGTCGTCGAGCGCGCCGATCCGCATATCGGCCTGCTGCATCGGGGCACCGAAAAATTCATCGAGTACAAGACCTACATCCAGGCGCTGCCCTACATGGACCGCCTCGACTACGTCTCGCCGATGTGCATGGAGCACAGCTTCGCCATCGCGACGGAACGGCTGCTCGGCATTGAGGGCGACGTGCCGGAGCGCGCCAAATGGCTGCGCACGATGTTCGCCGAACTTACCCGCATCCTGAACCACCTGCTCAACGTGACGACCTATGCGCTCGATTGCGGCGCGATTACGCCGGCACTCTGGGGGTTCGAGCAGCGCGAGAAGCTGCTGGAATTTTACGAGGCCGCAGGCGGCAGCCACTATCACGTGAACTACTTCCGCCCCGGGGGCGTTGCCAGGGACATCCCGCCAGAGACCATGGCCCGTATCGGCGACTGGACGCGCCAGTTCCCGGCCTTCCTCGACGATCTCGAGGGGCTGCTGACGGACAACCGCATCTTCAAGCAACGCACCGTCGATATCGGTGTGATGACGGCCGAGCAGGCCATCGCTTGGGGCTTTTCGGGTCCCTGCCTGCGCGCTTCCGGCTGCGCCTGGGACCTGCGGAAGTCGCAGCCCTACGACATGTACGACCGCGTCGAATTCGACGTGCCGGTGGGGGTCCAGGGCGACTGCTACGACCGCTACCTGGTCCGCATGATGGAAATGCGCCAGTCGCTCCGCATCATGGAGCAGTGCCTCAATGCGATACGCCCGGGCCCCGTGAAGATCGCCGACAACAAGATCACGCCGCCGTCGCGTTCGGACATGAAGCGGTCGATGGAAAGCCTGATCCACCACTTCAAGCTCTACACCGAGGGCTATCACGTGCCCGAAGGCGCCACCTACACCGTAACCGAAGCTCCCAAGGGCGAGTTCGGCGTCTACATGGTCGCGGACGGCACCAACAAACCCTATCGGTGCAAGATCCGCGCACCGGGCTTTGCCCATTTGCAGGCGATCGAAGTGCTCTCGAAGGGACATATGCTGGCCGACGCGGTCGCCATCATCGGGTCGCTCGACATCGTCTTCGGGGAGATCGACCGATGAGCGAACCCGACCACTTTGCGTTTGACGAGGCCAGCGAAGCCGAGGTGCGGAAGTTCCTGGCCCGCTACCCCGATGGCAAGCAGGCGAGCGCAGTCATCCCGCTGCTCTATGTCGTGCAGCATCAGATGGGCCGCAGCACGGGCAGTGCCTGGGTGCCGCGCGTGGCGATGGACGTGGTCGCCGCGCGGCTCGGCATGCCGCCCATCCGCGTCTATGAGGTCGCGACCTTCTATTTCATGTTCAACATGAAGCCGATCGGGCGCTACCACCTGCAGGTCTGCGGCACGACACCGTGCTGGCTGCGCGGCAGCGACGACGTGCTGCGCGCCTGCAAGGATGCCGGACACCTGAAGGGCTACGGCGACACCAGTCCCGACGGGTTGTTCACCCTGACGGAGGTCGAATGCCTCGGCGGGTGCGTGAATGCGCCGATCCTGGCGGTCGATGACGATTACCACGAGGACCTCACCTACGAGACCACCGTGGCGCTGATCGAGAAACTCAGGCGTGGCGAGCGACCGGCGCCGGGCAGCGCCATCGGGCGCCAGACCAGCGCGCCGATCGGTGGACCGCTGACGCTTACGGAAGGGGCCGAATAAATGGCGCTCCAGGACAAGGACCGTATCTTCACCAACCTCTACGGCGTCCAGCCTTGGGGCCTCGAGGCGGCGCGCAAGCGCGGCAACTGGGATGGCACGGCGGCCATCGTCCAGAAGGGCCGCGACTGGATCATCGAGGAGATGAAGAACTCAGGCCTGCGTGGCCGTGGCGGCGCCGGCTTCCCGACCGGCATGAAGTGGTCCTTCATGCCCAAGCAGGCGAGCGAGCGGCCGCACTACCTCGTGGTCAACGCCGACGAGTCCGAGCCCGGCACCTGCAAGGACCGGGACATCATCCGCCACGATCCGCATACGCTGATCGAAGGCTGCCTCATCGCCGGCGTCGCGATGGGCGCCCACGCGGGCTACATCTACATTCGCGGCGAATACTTCAACGAGAGCGTCGTCCTCGAAGCCGCCATCGCGGAGGCCTATGAAGCCGGCCTGCTCGGCACCAACGCCGCCGGCGGCGGGTGGGATTTCGACCTGTACGTGCATCGTGGGGCAGGGGCGTACATCTGCGGCGAAGAGACGGCGCTCATCGAGAGCCTTGAAGGCAAGAAGGGCATGCCGCGCCTGAAGCCGCCATTCCCGGCGGCGGTGGGCCTGTATGGCTGCCCGACGACCGTGAACAATGTCGAGACCATCGCCGTGGTGCCGACCATCCTCCGCCGAGGCGCCGCCTGGTTCGCCGGCTTCGGGCGTCCGAAGAATTCCGGCACCAAGGTCTTCTGCATCCAGGGCCACGTGAACAAGCCCTGCAATGTCGAGGAGGAGATGAGCATCCCGCTACGCGAACTCATCGAGCGCCACGCAGGTGGGGTGCGCGGCGGCTGGGACAATCTGCTGTGCGTCATTCCCGGCGGCAGCTCGACGCCGCTCATTCCGAAATCGGTTTGCGACGACGTGCTGATGGATTTCGACGCCCTGCGCGAACAGCGCACCGGCCTCGGCACCGCAGGCGTCATCGTGATGGACAAGTCGACAGACCTGATCAAGGCGATCGCGCGTCTCGCAGCCTTCTACAAGCACGAGAGCTGCGGTCAGTGCACGCCGTGCCGCGAAGGCATGGGCTGGCAGAAGCGCATGATGGACCGCATGGTCGAAGGCCGCGCCGACGTCGCAGAGATCGACCTGCTGGAGAACGTCACCCGCCGCATCGAGGGCCACACGATCTGCGCCCTGGCCGATGGCGGCGTCTGGCCGGTGCAGGGGCTGATCCGCCACTTCCGCCCGATGATGGAAGAGCGCATCGCAGCCTACAAGGCGAAGCATGTGGTGCCGGTCGCCGCGACGCTACCGATGGCGGCGGAGTGACGGCCATGAAGATTACCCGCATCGATGGCGTGCTGGTGAGCGGCCTGCTCGCGGCCTGGAAGGAGCGAGGCTGATGGCCAAACTCAGTGTCGACGGTATCGAGGTCGAGGTCCCCAACGGCGCCTCCGTCATCCAGGCTTGCGAGGCCGCGGGGATCGAGATCCCGCGCTTCTGCTACCATGAGCGCCTCTCCGTCGCCGGCAATTGCCGCATGTGCCTGGTCGAGGTCGAGAAGGCGCCGAAGCCGGTCGCGTCCTGCGCTTATCCCGTCGCCGAGGGCATGAAGGTCTTCACCGACACGCCGATGGTGCGCAACGCGCGCCGTGGCGTGATGGAATTCCTGCTCATCAACCACCCGCTGGACTGCCCGATCTGCGACCAGGGCGGCGAGTGCGATCTGCAGGACCAAGCCGTGGGCTATGGCATGGACCGCTCGCGCTACGCCGAGGAAAAGCGGGTCGTGAAGGACAAGTATGTCGGCCCTCTGATCAAGACGATCATGACGCGCTGCATCCAGTGCACCCGCTGCGTGCGCTTCGCCGCCGAGGTCGCCGGCACCCCGGAGTTGGGCGCGACGAATCGCGGCGAGAACCTGGAAATCGGCACCTATGTAGAGAAGGCGCTGACCAGCGAACTCTCCGGCAACCTGATCGACATCTGCCCGGTCGGTGCGCTGACCTCGCGCCCCTATGCCTACGCTGCCCGCCCTTGGGAACTGCGCAAGACCGACAGCATCGACGTCCAGGACGCAACCGGCACGGCAACACGCGTCGACACCCGCGGCCCGGAAGTGATGCGCATCCTGCCGCGCGTGAACGAGGCGGTGAACGAGGAGTGGATGGCTGATCGCGGGCGCTTCTCCTTCGATGGCCTGAAGCGCAAGCGGCTCGACCGGCCCTGGGTCCGTCGGCGGGGCAAGCTCGCGCCTGCCACTTGGCCGGAAGCCTTCGCGGCCATTGCGGCGAAGCTCGACGCGACGGCGCCCGAGCGGATCGGCGCCGTTTCGGGCGACCTGGTGGATGCGGAAAGCACGCTCGCGCTGCGTGACCTGATGCGCAGCTATGGCGCCGTGAACCTCGATTGCCGCCAGGATGGCGCCGCCATCGACGCCACGCGTGGGGACTACTTCCGGTTCAACAGCGGCATCGCCGGCATCGACGAAGCGGATGCGATCCTGCTGATCGGCACCGATCTGCGCCGCGAAGCTCCGGTCATCAATGCCCGGGTCCGCAAGCGCTGGACGCACGGCGGTGTTGCGATCGCCTATGTCGGGCCGACGACGGACCTCACCTATCCCGCGCAGCATCTGGGCGATGGACCCAGCGCCATGCAGGGCTTTACCGAAGCGCTCGATGCGGCCAAGCGGCCCATGATCATCCTGGGTCGCGGCGCTCTGGCACGGGCCGATGGCGCGGCAGTCCTTGCCGCCGCCTGGAAGCTCGCGCAGGACAGCGGTGCGCTGACGCCGGAGTGGCACGGCTTCAACCTGCTGCACCTGTTCGGTGGCCAGGTAGGCGCGCTGGAACTCGGCTTCGTACAAGGCAAGACGCTCGGCGCCATGATGGGCGGCGAGGTCGATGCGCTCTGGCTGCTCGGCGCCGATGGCTTCGACCCGGCCCGGATCGGTGCGGAGACCTTCGTCATCTACCAGGGCCATCACGGCGACCGCGCGGCTGCCCGCGCCGACGTCATCCTCCCGGGCGCCGCCTATACCGAGAAGGACGCCACCTACGTGAACACCGAGGGCCGCGCCCAGCGTGCCTTCCGTGCCATCCATCCGCCCGGCGAGGCGCGGGAGGATTGGCGCATCCTGCGCGCCTATAGCGAGGGCGTCGGCAAGACGCTGCCCTACGACACCATCGATGCGGTGCGCGCCGCACTCGCTGCGGCCGCACCCTGCTTCGGCGCCATCGATATGCTGGCGGCGCCAGGGTGCACCGATACGGCTGGGCCAATGGCTGAGGTTCCGCTCGGGGAGGCAGCGTTCATCTATCCGTTGACCAGCTATCACCTCGCGGACCAGATCGCCCGCGCGTCCGACGTGATGGCGGAATGCGCCAGCATCTACGGCGGCGCCGCCCCGCGCCTGGCGGCGGAGTAGGTAATGAGCGACTTTATCGCGACGCCTTTCGGGACGCTGGTCATCACGGTCGCGCAAGCGCTGGCACTTCTGGTGCCGCTGCTCGTCGCCGTCGCCTATCTCACCTATGGCGAGCGCAAGGTCCTGGCGGCGATGCAGATGCGGAAGGGCCCGAACGTGGTCGGACCCTTCGGCCTCGGGCAGCCCTTCGCCGACGCCATCAAGATGCTGATGAAGGAGACCATCATTCCTTCCGGCGCGTCGCGCGCGCTGTTCATGATGGCGCCGATGATCACCTTCGGCCTGGCGATGATCGCCTGGGCCGTGATCCCGGTGAATGATGGCTGGGCGGTCGCCGATATCAACGTCGGCATCCTGTACCTGTTCGCGATCTCCTCGCTCGGCGTCTATGGCGTGATCATTGCGGGCTGGGCGAGCAACTCGAAATACGCCTTCCTCGGCGCGCTGCGATCGGCGGCGCAGATGGTGAGCTACGAGGTCTCGATGGGCTTCGTCATCGTGACGGTGCTGCTGTGCGTGGGCTCGCTGAACCTCACTGCCATCGTGCGGGCGCAGGAGCATGTGTGGTTCTTCATCCCGCTGTTCCCGATGTTCATCATCTTTTTCATCTCGGCACTGGCCGAGACCAACCGCGCGCCGTTTGACCTGCCGGAAGGCGAGAGCGAGCTCGTGGCCGGGTTCTTCGTGGAATATTCCAGCCTGTCGTTCGGACTGTTCTTCCTCGGCGAATACGCGAACATGATCCTGATGTCGGCGCTCACCACCATCCTGTTCCTTGGTGGCTGGTATCCGCCGCTGTCCATCGTTCCCTTCACCTGGGTGCCGGGGCCGGTTTGGTTCATCCTGAAGATCTGCCTGTGCCTGTTCACCTTCGTCTGGGTGCGCGCCACCTTCCCGCGCTACCGCTACGACCAGCTGATGCGGCTGGGGTGGAAGGTCTTTCTCCCCTTCAGCCTGTTCTGGCTGGTGCTCACTGCGTTCGTGCTGAAGCTCACCGGGTGGCTGCCGGCATGATGGAGAACCTCCGATGATCGACCGCATGGCAAGCGCGATGCTGCTGCGGGAGCTCGTCTCCGGCATGGCACTGACGCTGAAGTACTTCTTCAGCCCGAAGGTGACGCTGAACTATCCCTATGAGCGTGGCGCCCTGTCGCCTCGCTTCAAGGGTGAGCACGCGCTGCGCCGCTATCCGAATGGCGAGGAACGCTGCATAGCATGCAAGCTTTGCGAGGCTGTTTGCCCCGCCCAGTGCATCGTCATCGAGTCCGAACCACGCGAAGATGGCTCGCGCCGGACCACCCGCTACGACATCGACATGACGAAGTGCATCTATTGTGGGTTGTGCGAGGAAGCTTGCCCGGTTGATGCCATCGTCCAGGGGCCGAATCTGGAGTTCTCCGTCGAAACGCGCGAGGAGCTGATCTACCAGAAGGACAAGCTGCTCGCGAACGGTGACCGCTGGGAGCCGATGCTGGCCGAGCGCCTCCGCCTCGACGCCCCGTACCGGTGAGAACCCGATGATCGCGACACTCGCCTTCTACGCCTTCGCCGCCGTGCTGGTGGGCTCCGCCGTCATGGTGGTGAGCAGCCGCAATCCGGTGCACAGCGTGCTGTTCCTGATCCTGGCCTTCTTCAATGCGGCGGCGCTCATGCTCATCGCCGGGGCCGAGTTCCTCGCGATGATCCTGGTGATCGTCTACGTGGGCGCGGTCGCAGTGCTGTTCCTGTTCGTGGTCATGATGCTGGACATCGACTTCGTGCGGCTGCGCCAAGGCTTCCAGCGCTATGCACCTGTCGGTGGCGCGGTGGGCGCGGTGCTGTTCGTCGAGCTGATCTTCGTGCTGGGTGCCTGGCGCTTCGCCTCCGATGCGGCGGATCTGCGCATCAACCCGACGCCGGGGGGCAGCGTGTCCAACACCGCCGCGATCGGGCGGATTCTCTATACGGACTACCTTTTGTTGTTCCAGCTCTCGGGGCTGGTGCTGCTGGTGGCGATGATGGGGGCGATCGTGCTCACGCATCGCACGCGGCCGGGTACGCGGCGCCAGAACGTCGACGCGCAGGTCTCGCGCACCGGAAGCGTCGGGTTGGTGCATGTGCCGCAAGGTGCCGGCCTGCGCGAGATGGGCATCCTGCGCCCGCCGGAGTTGGACGCGCCCAAGCCAATTGCAACACCCGCCGACCACGGGGGTCATCACTGAGATGAGCATCGGCCTTGGCCACTACCTGACAGTGGGCGCGATCCTGTTCGTGCTTGGCGTCTTCGGCATCTTCCTGAACCGGAAGAACGTGATTGTCATCCTGATGTCGGTCGAACTCATCCTGCTCTCGGTGAACATCAACCTGGTGGGCTTCTCGGCTGCGCTGGGCGATCTCACCGGCCAGATTTTCGCGATGTTCATCCTGACCGTCGCCGCCGCCGAGGCGGCCATCGGACTCGCCATCGTGGTCATTTATTTCCGCAACAAGGGCAGTATCGAGGTGGACGACATTTCCACCTTGCGGGGTTAGCGCGCCATGTTTGTCGGAGCTGTCTTCTTCCCCCTGCTGGGCGCCACCCTGGCAGGGTTTTTCGGGCGCTGGCTCGGCGACCGCGCATCCCAATGGGTGACGGTGCTGTGCATGGCGCTGGCGGCGTTCTGCGGTGTATCGGCGTTCATCCAGGTCGCACTCGGCCATGCGCCGGCAGTGATCGAGATCGTCACCTTCATCGACGTGGCCGGCTTCGAGGTAAACTGGGCGCTGCGCTATGACACGCTGAGCGTGGTCATGGTCGCGATGGTGACCTTCATCTCGACGCTGATCCACATTTACTCCGTCGGCTACATGAGCCACGACCCGACCACGCCGCGGTTCTTCGCCTACCTCAGCCTGTTCACCTTCATGATGTTGATGCTGGTGACCGCTGATAACCTCGTGCAGCTGTTCTTCGGCTGGGAAGGCGTCGGCCTCGCGAGTTACCTGCTCATCGGCTACTGGTACGAGAAGGAGAGCGCCAATCGCGCGGCGATGAAGGCCTTCATCGTCAACCGTGTCGGCGACGTCTTCTTCATGCTGGGCCTCGCACTCACCTACTGGACCTTCGGAACCGTCGAATTCGCGACCATGTTCGCGGGTATCGACCAGCATCTCGGCGACACCTTCCTCGGCATGCGCTCGCTCGAGGTGATCGGCGTACTCTTGTTCCTCGGCGCCTGCGGCAAGTCGGCGCAGCTTGGCTTTCACACCTGGCTGCCGGATGCGATGGAGGGGCCGACACCGGTCTCAGCGCTGATCCATGCGGCCACGATGGTGACGGCCGGCGTGTTCCTCGTGGCCCGCATGTCGCCCATCTTCGAGCAGGCGCCGGTGGCGCTCACCATCGTCACCATCGTTGGCGCCTCGACCTGCCTGTTCGCGGCGACGATCGGCTGCGTACAGAACGACATCAAGCGCATCATCGCGTATTCGACCTGTTCGCAGCTCGGCTACATGTTCTTCGCGGCCGGAGTAGGGGCGTATCAGGGCGCGATCTTCCACCTGTTTACGCACGCCTTCTTCAAGGCGCTGCTGTTCCTGGGCGCGGGCTCCGTCATCCACGCGATGAGCGACGAGCAGGACATCCGTAAGATGGGCGGCATCTGGCGCAAGATACCCGCGACCTACGCGGTGATGTGGGTGGGCTCGCTAGCCCTTGCGGGCGTGCCGTTCTTCGCGGGCTACTACTCCAAGGACTTCGTCCTGGAAGCGGCCTATGCCTCTCATACAGCGGCGGGGATGTTCGCCTTCATTTGCGGCTGCATCGCGGCGTTCCTGACCGCCTTCTACTCCTGGCGCCTGATCATCCTCACCTTCCACGGCGAGCCGCGAGCCGACCACCACACCATGGAGCATGTCCACGAAAGCCCCTGGACGATGCTGGTGCCGCTGGTGCTGCTCGCGATCGGCGCGGTTGCGGTGGGTGCACTCTTCGTCGAGTATTTCGTCGGCCATGAGTGGGAGGCGTTCTGGAACGGCTCGATCGTGAACGGTGCCGCGAACCACATCATGCACGCGGTGCACGAGGTGCCCAGCTGGGTGCCGCTGGCGCCGACGGTGATCGCGATCGCCGGCATCCTGCTCGCCTATGTGATGTACATGGCGGCGCCGCAGCTCCCCGCGATGCTCGCGGCGCGGTTCCATGGCATTTACCTGCTCCTGTTGAACAAGTGGTACTTCGACGAGCTGTATGACCGCATCTTCGTCCGCCCGGCGCGGCGCCTCGCCTACATGCTGTGGAAGGTGGGCGACGCGCGCATCATCGATGGCATGCCGAACGGGGTCGCCGCGCTGGTGCTGGAAGGCACGCGCGGCGCGGTGCGCGTCCAGTCCGGCCGGGTCGCAAGCTACGCCTTCTCGATGATCATCGGCCTCGTGGTCTTCGTCACGATCTTCCTGCTCGGAGCCACGCGATGAATGCCGCCGGCTTCCCTTTGCTGTCGCTGCTGACCTTCCTGCCGCTTGTCGGCGCGCTGATCATCCTGACCGTGCGCGGCGATGAGAAGATCGTGGCGTCCAACGCACGCTGGACGGCGCTGTGGACCAGCGTCATCACCTTCGCGCTCTCGCTCATCCTGTGGGTGCAGTTCGACAAGAGCACCGCGGACTTCCAGTTCGTCGAGCGGCTGTCCTGGATGCCCAACCTCGGCCTCAACTACGTAATGGGCGTCGATGGCATTTCAGTGCTGTTCGTCCTGCTCGCGACCTTCCTGACGCCGCTGTGCATCCTCGCCTCATGGGAGGCGATCACCACCCGCGTGCGCGAGTACATGATCGCGTTCCTGGTGCTCGAGACCATGATGGTCGGCATGTTCTGCGCGCTGGATTTCGTGCTGTTCTACGTATTCTTCGAGGCCGTGCTGATCCCGATGTTCCTGATCATCGGCGTCTGGGGTGGGGCACGGCGGGTGTACGCGGCCTTCAAGTTCTTCCTCTACACGCTGCTCGGCTCGGTGCTCATGCTGCTGGCGATCCTGCTGCTGTGGTATCGGGCCGGCACGACCGACATCGTCCAGTTGATGTCGACGCCCATGCCGGCCGAGATGCAGACCTGGGTCTTCCTCGCCTTCTTCGCGTCCTTCGCGGTCAAGGTGCCGATGTGGCCGGTCCATACTTGGCTGCCGGACGCGCATGTCGAGGCGCCGACCGCGGGTTCCGTCATCCTTGCCGGTGTGCTGCTGAAGATGGGCGCCTACGGGTTCCTGCGTTTTTCGCTGCCGTTGCTGCCCGAAGCATCGGCGATGTTCGCGCCGTTCATGTTCACGCTCTCCGTCGTGGCGGTCATCTACACATCCTTCGTCGCACTCGCGCAGGAGGATATGAAGAAGCTGATCGCCTACTCCTCGGTGGCGCATATGGGCATAGTGACGCTCGGCATCTTCACCTTCAACGCGCAGGGGCTCTCCGGAGCGCTCTACACCATGCTGAGCCACGGCATCGTCTCCGGCGCGCTCTTTCTCTGCGTGGGTGTGTTGTATGATAGGGTGCACTCGCGTGAGATCGCGCGCTACGGCGGTATCGCGAAGGTCATGCCGGCCTACGCGCTGGTCTTCATGCTGTTCACCATGGGCTCGGTCGCGCTGCCGGGCCTCGCGGGCTTCCCCGGTGAACTGCTCGTCATCGTCGGCGCCTGGCGGGTGAACCCCTGGGTGGCGCTCGGCGCCGCGACCGGGATGGTCCTCGGCGCCGCCTACATGCTGTACCTCTACCGCCGCGTGGCGTTCGGGCGCATCCAGCGCGATGAGCTGCGCGCCCTGTTCGACATGTCGCCGCGCGAGCACGCGATCTTCGCGCCGCTGGTGATCATGACCCTGTGGATGGGGATCTATCCGCAGAGCTTCCTCGACTTCTTCGCGGCCAGCGTGGCCCAGCTCGTGTCACGGCACGAAGCCGCATTGGGCGCGGCCCGACTGGCGGGGATGTAGCGAATGCGTCTCTTCGCACACCCTGAAGTCTTCCTCATCATGATCCTGATGATGATCGGCGGTGGCTACCTGTTCACGCTGATCCAGAAGAAGAAGCCCAAGAAGAAGCCGACGAACCCCTATCGTCGCAGCAATGAGCGGGACGATCAGCCATGACCTGGACCCTCATTCTGCCGGAACTGGTTCTCTCCCTCGCCGGGCTCGGTCTGCTTGTCGCTGGCGTGGTGCCCAAGCGTGAGATGCACTTCCCGGTCGCGATGGGCGCACTCGCCGCGATCATGGTGGCCGCGGCGCTGACCATCGCGCAGGGCGACGGCGCCATCTTCGGTGGCCTCTATGTGGCCGATGCCTTCTCCCGCTTCGGCAAACTGCTGGTGCTTGCGGGCGCCGCGGTTGGCATCATCCTGAGCATCGATTTCAACGAACGCTCCGGGCTCGCTCGGTTCGAATTCCCGCTGCTGCTGCTGTTCTCGACCGTCGGCATGATGATCATGGTGTCGGCGAACGACCTCATGACGCTGTACATGGGCCTCGAGCTGACCTCCCTCGCGCTCTACGTCGTGGCCGCATTCGACCGCGACAATGAGCGTTCCGCCGAGGCGGGCCTGAAGTACTTCGTCCTTGGTGCGCTTGCCTCGGGCCTGCTGCTCTATGGGTCGTCGCTGGTCTATGGCTTCGCCGGCAGCACCAATTTCGACCAGATCGCGCGGGCGCTGGGTGCACCGGACACCGGCAGCACTGGCCTCGTCGTGGGCGTGGTCTTCGTTGTCGCCGGCCTGTGCTTCAAGATTTCCGCCGTGCCGTTCCACATGTGGACGCCGGACGTCTATGAGGGCGCGCCGACGCCGGTGACCGCCTTCTTTGCCGGCGCCCCCAAGATCGCCGCCGTGGTGCTGCTGACTCGTATGCTGGCCGGACCGTTCGGCGAGCTCGCGGCACAGTGGCAGCAGGTGATCATCCTGGTCTCGGCGCTGTCGATGATCCTCGGCGCCTTCGCCGCGATCGGGCAGAACAACATCAAGCGGCTGATGGCCTACTCCTCCATCGCGAATATCGGCTACGCGCTGATGGGCCTTGCCGTCGCAACCGATGCGGGTCTGCGCGGGCTGCTGATCTACATGGCGATCTACCTGGCGATGACGCTCGGCAGCTTCGCGGTGCTGATCTCGATGCGCCGTGATGGCCGCGCCGTGGAACGCATCGATGATCTGGCGGGCCTCGGCCGGACCGACCCGATGATGGCGCTGTGGATGGCGATCTTTATGTTCTCCATGGCGGGCGTGCCGCCGATGGCCGGCTTCTTCTCGAAGCTCTACGTCTTCCTTCCCGCGGTCGAGGCCGGCTTCTGGGCGCTCGCCATCATTGGCGTGCTGACCAGCGTAGTCGGCGCCTACTACTACCTGCGCATCGTCAAGGTGATGTATTTCGACGCCTCGCTCGGCGCCTTCGATGCGCGGCCGATGGGCCTCTCGCTGGTGCTAAACGTGACCGGCCTGTTCACTTTGCTCTTCATCCTGTTCCCGGCGCCGCTTATCGCCGCTGCCCAGGGCGCGATCGCGTCGCTCATCGAGTGAAGTTCGATCTGCGCATCGAGGAGGGCCTGCCGAGTACCCAGACCATCGCTATGGCCGAAGCGCGCGCTGGCGCGCCGGAAGGCCTCGCCATCATGGCGCGGCGGCAGACGGCGGGGCGGGGCAGGGGCGGGCGGGAATGGTCCAGCCCCGCCGGCAACCTCGCCATCAGCATCGTGCTGCGCCCGAATGCTGACATCGCCGAGGCTTCGCAATGGGCGCTTCGAACCGCGGTCGCGCTTGCCGAAGCGCTACTACCCTATGCACCAGCGCTGCAGTTGAAGTGGCCCAATGATGTGATGCTCGGCGACGCCAAGCTCGCCGGCATTCTCGTCGAGGCCGACGCCGACACGAACGGCCGCATTGCGCATCTTGTGCTGGGAATTGGGGCCAACCTTGGCCACGCGCCGGATCTCGCCGGTCGTGCGACCGCTTGCCTGCCGGAGCCGCACCCGGCGCCCGAGACTGTCGCAAACGCGCTGCTCGAAGCCATCGCACGCTGGGACATCGCCACTTTCGCCGCGGTCCGCGGGGCTTGGCTCGCGCGCGGTCCGGGTCCCGGCACGAAGCTGTCCCTGCGCGATGGCCGAGCCGGCCTCTTCGCGGGCCTTGCGGAAGATGGCAAGCTTCTACTCGATACCGGCGGCACGATCGAAACGGTCTTCGCCGGCGAACTCGTCTGATCCCCGGCAGGGATCAGCCCGCCCCAACCCATTTATGCCGGTTCAGGACTGCGCCATGCTCCTCGCCATCGATGCCGGCAACACCAACGTCGTCTTCGCGGTCCATGACGGGATCGAGTGGCGTGGCCGTTGGCGCATCGCGACGCGCGACGACCGCACCTCCGACGAATACGCGGTCTGGCTGATGGCACTGTTCCAGCATGTCGGGCTGAAGGCGACCGACGTGACACGCTGCGTCATCGGCACCGTCGTGCCGGCCGCGCTCTACGATCTGCGCCGCCTCTCCCGCACCTGGTTCGACTGCGAGCCCCTGATCGCCCGAGCCCACCTCGACTGGGGCTTCGAGATCCGCGTGGACCAGCCGCAGGAAGTCGGCGCCGACCGGCTGCTGAACTCCCTCGCCGCCCACACGATTTATCGCGGCCCTTTGATCGTGATCGATTTCGGCACCGCCACCACCTTCGATGTCGTTGCCGAGGATGGCGCCTATGTCGGCGGCGTCATCGCACCCGGGATCAGCCTGTCGATCGAGGCGCTACACCGCGCCGCCGCGCGCTTGCCGCGCATCGGCATCGGGCGGCCGCAGGCGGTGATCGGCCGCTCCACCGTGCCGGCCATGCAGTCCGGCATCTACTGGGGATATGTCGGCCTCATCGAGGGGCTGGTTTCCCGCATCCGCGGCGAGTACGGCACGCCGCTCAAGGTGGTCGCGACCGGCGGCCTGGCACCGCTGTTCGCCGAGGGCACCACGATCATCGAGAAGACCAACCCCGACATTACGCTGGAAGGCCTTCGCCTGTTGGCCGGGCGCAACCGGGCCCCTATATTGAGCCGAGGCGCGCTGCGCGAGTAACCCGCGACCTCCCGCCATAAATCACCTAAGAAGATTATATGCCCCCCTACGACATCGGCTCCGGCCAGAACGACTTGGCTTTCATTCCCCTCGGTGGTACCGGCGAGATTGGCCTGAACCTCAACGTCTATCGCTGCGACGGCGCGCTTTTGGCGGTCGATTGCGGCATCGGCTTCGGCGGCCCCGCGCTGCCTGAGGTGGATGTGATGGTGCCCGACCCCGCCTGGCTCGCCGCCAACCGCGAGGACCTGGTGGGCCTCGTCATCACCCACGCGCATGAGGACCATGTCGGCGCCGTCGCGCATCTGTGGCGCCAGTTCCGCTGCCCGATCTACGCGACGCCCTTCGTGGCCGCCGTCCTGCGCCGCAAGCTCAGCGAGGCCGGGCTGCAGGGCGAGGTGAAGCTGCACACGATCAAGCGCGGCGGGCGCTGGACGCTGGCTCCCTTCGACCTCGAATTCCTCGAAGTCACCCACTCCGTGCCGGAAGCGCAGGCGTTGGCCATCCGCACCCGTCACGGCCTGATCCTGCACACCGGCGACTGGAAGTTCGACCCCGACCCGCTGACCGGACCGCCGACCGATGAGGAAGCCTTCCGCCGCCTCGGCGACGAGGGCGTGCTGGCGATGGTCTGCGACTCGACCAACGCGATGGTCGAGGGCCACTCCGGCAGCGAGGCCGAGGTGAAGCGCAACCTCGCCGGCATCATCAAGGGCCTCAAGGGTCGCGTCGCCGTTACCTGCTTCGCCACGAACATCGCCCGCGTCTCCTCCATCGCGAAGGCGGCTGAGGCCGCGGGGCGGCAGGTCGCGATCTTCGGGCGCTCGCTGCGCAATGCGGAGGCGGCCGCGCGCGAATGCGGCTACCTGGCCGACGTCGCACCCTTCCTGCCCGAGGAAGAGGCCGGCTACCTGCCGGACGACAACCTCCTCATCATCTGCACGGGAAGTCAGGGCGAAGATCGCAGCGCCATGGCCAAGATCGCGTCGGACACCCACCCGCAGATCGCGCTGGGCGACGGCGATACCGTGATCTTCTCGTCCCGCCGCATTCCCGGCAATGAAAAATCCATCCAGATCGTGCAGGACGGGCTTGCCCGCCGCGGGTGCCGCGTGATGACCGATGAGGACCACATGGTCCATGTTTCGGGCCATCCGGCGCGGGACGAGCTCAAGCGCCTCTACGCGCTGGTAAGGCCGCGCTACGCGGTGCCGGTGCATGGCGAGTGGCGGCATCTGACGGAGCACGCGGCGCTGGCCCGCGAATGCGGTTCGCAGTCGGTCATCATCGAGGATGGCGATGTGCTGCGCCTCGCACCCGGCAATCGGCCGAACGTCGTCGAGAGTGTGCCGGTCGGAAAGCTCGCCATCGACGGCGAGCGACTGCTGCCGATCGACGGAGGCGTGCTCGCCGCGCGCAAGAAGATGCTGTTCAACGGCGTCGTGGTGGCCTCGATCGCGGTGGATGCCAGCGGGCGCGTGCTGGGCCGGCCGCAGGTTTCGGCGCCTGGCTTGTTCGAGTCTGGTGATGCCGTGCCAGACCAGATCGCCGACGATCTCGCGCGCAGCGTTGGAGAGATGCCGTCTGGCCTCAAGCGCGAGGATGACGCGCTGCGCGAGGCAGTGCG
>JAQGHV010000281.1 GCA_028288785.1 Rhodospirillales bacterium
GCACCGGGAGCAGGCGTGATCGGCGTGCCGGCCGGCGGCGCTCAGCCCGCTTTCGCGGCCTTGGCAAACGGCATTTTGGTAAATGCCGCGGATAATGACGACACGCACAAGCGCGCGTTGCTGCATGTCGGCTCGGTCGTGGTTCCCACGGCTCTGGCCATGGCCCAGGCCGGCGCGCTGGACGGCCCGCGATTCATCACAGCGCTGGTCGCGGGCTATGAGGTCGCCGCGCGCGTCGGCATGGCAGTCATGCCCACGCATTACCGGTTCTGGCATTCGACCGCGACGAACGGCACCTTCGGTGGCGCGGCCACGGCGGCGCATGCCCTCGGCCTCGACGTGGACGCCACGCAGCGGGCGCTCGGCCTCGCGGGCACGCAGGCGGCGGGGCTGAACACCTTCTTCGAATCCGGCGACATGACGAAGAGCCTCCATCCGGGCAAGGCGGCGCTCAACGGCATCCTCTCCGCGCAACTCGCGAAGCTGGGCATGACCAGCCCGCCGACCATGCTCGAACATCCCAAGGGGTACCTGAACGCGTTCTCGCTGGAGCCCAACGCGGCCGCGCTGACCAAAGGCCTCGGCACGGAATGGGAAATCCTGCAGAACGGGTTCAAGTTCTTTCCCTCGATTCTCGCGAGCCATTCGCCGATCCAGGCCACACTCGCGATCGTGCAGAAGAACGCGATCGACCCAGAGCGCATCGCCCGCATCACCAATGAGACCTACAACACCGTCCTGACCCATTTCTCGAGCAAGGAAGTGGGCTCCGTCATGGCAGCGCGGATTTCGGTGCCCTACTGCATTGCCGTCGCGGCGGTGGACGGGGCGCTGACCCAGGCGCAATTCGACTTGGCACGCATCAAGGACAAGCTCGTGCGGCAGGTGCTCGCCGTCACCGAGGTGATCGCCGACGCCGAGCTGAACGCCCGCTATCCCGCGGAATTCCCGGCGCGGGTGACGATCACGATGGATGACGGTCGGGCCTTCACGGAGACGGTGCTGCTGCCGAAGGGCGATCCGGGCAATCCGCTGACCGACGCCGAGTTGGAAAAGAAGTTCCGGGACAATTGCTCGGCCGCTCTCGATGCCGATACGATCGCGCGCCTGCAGGCCACGATCGAAAAGCTTCCGCATGCCCGGTCGATGCAGCCTCTTGCCGAGTTGCTGGCATTCCGCGGCGGTTGACCGCAGCGCGCCGGCGCGGTCAGCATTCACGCCCGGCGCCGACGCCGCGGAGAGGGAGAGAAACGAAATGTGCGACCCATCTCCGCCACGCGGCCAAGGCTGGCGCGGCTGGATGGCGCTGCCGCCGGCGGGCGCGACGACGGCGGCCGGGCCGTGGATCGATTTGTCGCACCCCTTCTCACCCGCCATGCCGCGCGTGCCGACCTTCGCGCCGCTCCGCATGACCCGTCTGAAATGCCTGCCGGCGGACCCACTGAACGTCACCGAATTCAGCATGGTCGTGCATACCGGCACGCATATGGACGCGCCCTTCCACTTCTATAATGACGGCCCGACATTCGAGGCCATCCCGCTTGATCGGCTGCATGGCCGCGGCGTGGTCTGGCGGCTGGACCTGGCGCCGGACAGCCTCATCGGGCCTGAGCATCTCGAAGTCGCGAGGCCCGCGCTGGAGCCTGGCGACATCCTTGCCCTGAATACCGGCTGGTCCGACCGCTTCGGGACCGAGAGCTACGACCACCACCCCTGCCTGAGCGTGGCCGCGGCGGATTGGCTGGTGGCGCGGCGCGTGAAGCTGGTCGCCTTTGATTTCGCGACGCCGGACCTGCCGGTGAATCGCCGCCCGCCCGGCGATTTCGACTTCCCCGTCCATCGCGCGCTACTGCGCGACG
Source organism: Rhodospirillales bacterium (assembly GCA_028288785.1). Lineage (GTDB taxonomy): Bacteria > Pseudomonadota > Alphaproteobacteria > Acetobacterales > Acetobacteraceae > Plastoroseomonas. The sequence continues at coordinate 1,860 of JAQGHV010000281.1, forward strand.
GCGTGCTGATCTGCGAGCATCTGCGCAGCGCCGGAGACCTTGCCGGTGGCCATGCGGAGTTCGTCTTCGGTGCACTGGCGCTGGTGGGCTCGGACGGCGCCCCCGCGCGCGTGCTGGCACGGAAGGTGAGCGCATGAACCGGCCGACGCTTCTCATCGCGGGAGCCAGCGGCGCCGCGGCGACGAGGGTGCTGGAACAGGCGGAGGCCAGCGACGCCTTCCAGGTCATCGGCCTTTCCCGCCATCGTCCTCCGACCGCCGGTGATTGGGTGGAGGCGGACCTGACAGATGCTGCCGGACTGACCCGTGCGCTGTCGTCGCAGCCGGATGTCACGCACATCGTCTACGCCTCGCGCGCACCCCACGGCGAGACAGGGGTCGAGGATGTCGCGGCAAACGTCGCGATGCTGCGCAATCTGCTGGATGCCGCCGAGGCATCGCTGCCGCGCTTCGCTCATCTGCACATGATCCATGGCGGGAAGTGGTACGGGCTGCATATGGGGCCCTTCCGCACGCCTGCGCGGGAGGACGACCCCCGCCACATGCCGCCCAACTTCTACTACGATCAGCAGGACCTCGTCGCGGCGCGCCAGCTCGGCAAGGCGTGGAGCTGGACGGCCAGCCGGCCGAACTTCGTACTGGATGTCGCGCCGGGGCGAGCCCGCAACATCGTCTCGACCCTTGGTGCCTATGCGGCGATCTGCCGTGAGCTCGGCGTGCCGTTCGACTTCCCCGGCAAGGAAGGCG
>JAQGHV010000291.1 GCA_028288785.1 Rhodospirillales bacterium
GCGGCGATCACCGCGATCAACTCGGTGCTGCATGCCGGCGAGTTCGCCGAGATCATGATGTTCTATTCGGTCGGCTACCTCTGCTTCTACATGCTGCGCAACATCCTCAACCGCGCCGGCATGGTCATCAGCGTCACGCAGAACCTGCTCTATCATAGCCGGGTGACGCTGCTGTCCTCCTTCATCGCGCGCCACATCGTCGAGTTCCTGATCAGCATCACCGTCATGACGGTCTTCGTCGGCGCGGCGCTCTATTTCGGCGCCCGCGTTCCCGACAGTCCGATCAAAATGATCTCTGGCTTCCTGCTGGTGATGCTGCTGACGCAGGGCATGGCCTTCCTGCTGGCCTCGCTGGTGCACGAGTACCCCTCGATCGAGCGTGGCGCGCACATCGTCTCCTACATATTCCTGCCGATGTCGGGGATCTTCTTCATCCTCGACAACTTGCCGCCGCCGATCCGCGACATCCTCGTCTGGTTTCCCTGGGCGCTGGCGATCGATCTGCTGCACGACGGCATGGCCGGCGAGCGCTACAAATACCACTGGGACATCCCCTACATCCTGGTCTGCATCGGCGGGCTGCACGTGCTCGGGCTCTCGGCCCTGCGCCGCGTGCGCGACACGCTGGCGCTGGATTGACCGGATTACCCTGGAGCTCCACGACGTCACCAAGACCTACAAGATCGAGGGTGGGTCGCGCACGGTGCTGCGCGGCGTCCATCTCAAGGTCGAGCGTGGGGATACCGTCGGCATTCTCGGCCGCAACGGCGCCGGCAAGTCGACGCTGGTGCGCATTCTGGCCGGGGTCGAGAAGCCGACCAGCGGCACGGTGCGGCGGAGGATGTCGGTGTCATGGCCGCTCGGCTTCCAGTCGGGCTTCCTGATGAACAGCACGGGGATGGAGAATATCCGCTTCGTTGCCCGCCTCTATAATCGCGACCCGAAAAAGATCGCGGAATTCGTGGACGATCTCGCGGAAATCGGCCGCTACATGTATATGCCGATGACGACCTATTCCTCCGGCATGCGCACGAAGCTTGCGCTGGCCCTTTCGCTCGCCTTTGATTTCGACTGCTACCTGGTCGACGAAGCGCTTGCCGTTTCAGACCAGCGCTTCAACAAGGCCATCGAGCACCGGCTGCGCAACGCCTCCCTCGTGCTCATCACCCACGCTCCCACCCTCGTCCATCGGTTTTGCCGGCGCGCCGCGATCCTCGACGCCGGCATCCTCACGGTACATGACGACCTCGATGAAGCTCTCGCCACATACAACGCTCTCTGATCCGCAAACCAGCGAGCAGCTGGGTTGGCCGGGTGAGGAGGAAGATCGTCCACCCAGCTGGGCCGATCGGCTTCGTGCACCCTTCCTATGGCTCGTGCTGGTGCCGACGATCCTCGTGGGCGCCTACCTCTACGGCTTCGCCGCCGACCAGTACGTGTCCGAGGCGCGCTTCATCGTGCGCGGCTCCGCGCAGTCGGCCGGCGGCGGCGCGGTGGCGGCGTCGATCGGGCGGGTCGGCGGCGGTGCGGCCGAGGGTGGCGCTTCCTCCGGCGGTGCCGAGGCCATGGCGCTGCGCGACTACGTGAACTCCTACGACGCCATCCGCGACGCCAACGAGATCCTCGACGTCGCGGCGATCTACCAGCGCGAGGAAGCGGACTGGTGGTTCCGCCTCGACCGCAACGTGCCGGAACTGATGACGCGCTACATGAACAACATGGTCACGGTGACGCGCGATTCCGAAACCGGCACCGGTATTCTGCGGGTGCGAGCTTTTCGCCCGGAAGATGCGCATGGTCTCGCCGAAGCGCTGATGACCCTGGCCGAACGCCTGATCAACCGGCTCAGCGAGCGCCAGCGCAACGACACGCTGAACAATGCCCGCCGCGAGGTTGGCTTGGCCGAGGCGCGCGTTCTCGCTGCGCGCGACGCACTGTCCGAGTTCCGCGAGCGCGAGCAGAACCTGGATGCGAGCCGCAGCGCCGCCGCCGCCGGCGAGCGCATCAACGCCATGCAGGGTCAACTGACGATGGTGCGGACCGAGGCACAGAATGCACGGAACTTCCTGCGTGCCGACAATCCGCAATACATAATTCTGCAGAACCGCATTCGAGCCATCGAGTCCCAGATCGCGGAAGACCGCCAGGCCTCCACCCGCGGCGGCGAGGCGCTGCTGCAACAACTCGCCGCCTTCGAGCGCTTGGTGATGGAGCGTGAATTTGCCGACAAGCAGCTTTCCTCCGCCACCACTTCGCTCGAAGGCGCGCGGTACGAGACGCAGCGACAACAGCTCTATGTCGCGCGCGTGGTGCAGCCCAGCCTGCCCGTCTATCCGCTGTACCCACGGCGCATGCTTATCCTGCTCTCAGTCTTCGGCTGCCTCGCGATCATCTATGCCGTGGGGCGCCTCATCGCTTCTGGATTGCGCGAAAATGCTTCTTGAGTTGACGGCCATGCGGCCGCGCCCAGTTTTCATCCTGGCGCTTTTTTCGGCACTGCTGATGGCACCTGGAAGTGCCCTCGCGCAGCAGCGGATGGCGCAGGCCAGCCCGCCCGTGCAGCAGCAAGCGACCCCATCCCAGGGGCAGGCGCCGCAATCCGGCCAGGCACCGACCGGCCCCTCCTCGCCGTCGCTCGCGGCGCAGGGGCTGGCACCCAACCCCACCGGGCCGGCGCCGGTGTTCAACCAGCGTAGCCTCGCCGACACCCCCGGCCCGCTGCGCGGTATCGAGCGCCTGGGCCAGCCGACCCAGGCCGAAGGTGGCCCCACGCTGGTGCAGCCGCTGGGCGAGGGCCCGCGCGGCCTGTCGCCGCTCGCGGCCGTGTTCGGCGCGGCGCTGTTCACCGGGCAGCCGGCGAGCTCCTCCGACGCACCCAACCCGAACTACGTCCTGGCACCTGGTGACCGTGTCTCGATCCGCGCCTGGGGCGCTGTCGATGCCGAGCAGACCGCCGCCATCGACCCGAGCGGCAATGTCTTCATCCCCAATGTCGGGCCGGTGCGGCTCGCCGGCACCCGCGTTGGCGACATGCAGGGCGTCGTCGCGGGCGCGGTGCAGCAGGTCTACACGCAGCAGGTCCAGGTCTATGCCAACGTGCTGCAGACCCAGCGTATTGGCGTCTTCGTCACCGGCTTCGTGCGCAATCCCGGCCGCTACGCGGGCGCGGCCTCGGACTCCGTACTCGACTTCCTGCTCCGCGCCGGCGGCGTGGACCCCACGCGCGGTAGCTTCCGCGTCATCAGCGTGCAGCGCGGCGGCAACTCCGTGGCGCGGGTCGACCTGTATCGCTTCCTGCTCGAAGGCACGCTGCCGCGCCTGACCTTGCAGGAAGGCGACACCATCCTCGTCGCGCGGCAGAACCCGCTGGTCGGTGCCGATGGTGCGGTGCGCAACAACTACTTGTTCGAGGCGGCGACGCGCAGCCCGATCTCGGGGCGCGAGCTGATCGACCTCGCCCGTCCGCTGCCGGCCGCGACCAATGCCGTGGTGCGCGGCGTGCGCGGTTCGCAGCCCTTCTCCCGCTACCTCACGCTTAGGGACCTCAGCGGGATCGTGCTGCAGGACCAGGACACGGTGACCTTCACCGCGGATGTTGCCGCCCGCACGGTGCGTGTCTCGGTCGAGGGAAGCCGGCTGTTTCCCTCCGTGCTCGTGACCGACCGCGGCATGAACCTGTGCCAGATCCTTGACCACATTGCGGTGGATGCGGCGCTCGCCAATCCACGCGCCGTGTTCCTGTTGCGGCCCTCGGTCGCCGCGCAGCAGCGCCGCTCCATCGACGAGGCGCTGGACCGGCTGGAACGGCAGCTGTTCCTCTCGCCTTCCCCCACCGAGGGAGTCGCGGCCGTGCGCACGGCGGAGGCGCAGTTCATCTCCTCCTACATCCAGCGCGCGCGGCGCGTGCAGCCGGAGGGGCGGCTCGTCGTGTTCGACAGTTCCGGCCGATGCAACCCGGTTCGGCTGGAGGATGGCGACATCATCGTCATCCCCGAGCGCTCGCAGACGGTGATGGTGCAGGGCGAGGTCAACGCCCCGCAGGCCGTCGTGTGGCGCCCGGATTGGACGATCGCGCAGTACCTGTCCGCCGCCGGTGGCGTCTCCAGCCGCGGGCGCGCGGACACCCTGATGCTGCGGCGCCCCAGCGGAGAGGTCATCCTGGAGCCGACCCAGCCGCCGCAGGCCGGGGATGAGCTCATCGCGCTGCCCTACCTCGACCCGAAGGTCTTCCAGATTGCGCGGGACGTGTTCGGTGCCATCTTCCAGGTGGCCGTCGCCACGCGCACGTTTATCAGGCCGTGACAGGGCGGCGGCTTCACGCCCGCGAAGGGCGGGGGGATACGACCTGACCAATAGAGAGTGCGGGGGCACGGCCGCCCCCGGGCTCCGTCAGAAAAAGAGGCGCCGGTGCTCATCGCCCTGATGTCCGACATCCACGGCAACCTTGAAGCCTTCAGCGCCTGCCTGGCCGATGCCGAGATCGTGGCGCCTGACGCCCGAATCGTCGTGCTCGGCGACTTCGTGGGCTATGGCGCCGACCCCAACGCCGTCACCCGCTTGGCCATGACGCGGGCCGCGATCAGCGTCCGCGGCAATCACGACGAGGCCGCGACCGGCGACCTCACCGGCATGACCGCCGATGCCGCCGCCGCCATCGCCTGGACCCGTTCGACGCTGGCACCCGATGTGCGCGAATGGCTCAGCAAGCTTCCGCTCGAGGTCGAGGAGGAAGACCGGCTCTACGTCCATGCCGAAGCCTCCCGCCCCACCGCCTGGCGCTACGTGATGGATGCCGATGCCGCGCGCCGCAGCATCGAGGCCGCCGAGGCGCGGCTGACCTTCACGGGCCACACCCACGTGCCGGTGCTGTTCGGCCTGACCGCCACCGAGAAGATCACCCGCTTCCGCCCGGTCACGGACGTGCCGGTGCCGATGCCGCGCCCGCGCCGCTGGCTCGCCGGTGTCGGGTCCGTCGGCCAGCCGCGCGATGGCAGCCCCGCCGCCTGCTACGCCATCTTCGACACCGAGCGCGCCGAGCTCACCTTTCGCCGCGTCGCCTATGACATCGCGACGGCGGCGGCCAAGATCCGCGCCGCCGGCCTGCCGGACCGCCTCGCCAGCCGACTGTCGAACGGTCACTAGGGCATGGTGCGTTCGCATCCTGCCCTGCACCAGGAGGCCTTCGTACCCGCTCACGCGCGGGGGACTGGCCCTGGTCTAGTCGCGGGATTCAGCGTCGTCGGCGATGCGGCCGCAACGCATCCCGCTCTACCCGTCGTCTGGACATGGGATTCGGCCTTATCGGTGGTTCAGCCTCGCGGCAGCCCGATCTGATGCACCGGCTTCGCCTCACGGAGGGCGCGGTCATCGGCGGCTTTGTCGTAGGCCCGCGCCTGCATCGCGGCGGCATGGCGTTGATCCATGCGGTGACCCACCCTGACCACCCCGGCCCTCTGGTGATGAAGGTGCCGGCCCTGTTCGAGGGCGAGGACCCCGCCGCCATCGTCAGCTTCGAGATGGAGCAGATGATCCTGCCGCGCCTGCACGGCCCGCACGCACCGCGCTTCATTGCGAACGGCGATTTTTCCGCCCAGCCCTTCATCGTGATGGAGCGCATTCCCGCCGGGTCGCTGCTGCCGCGCCTCGCGCATCTGCCTATGGCGGCGGAGGAGTTGGCTCCGCTCGGCGCACTGGTCGCGACGGCGCTCGAGGCGATCCACCGCCAGCACGTCGTCCATCTCGACGTAAAACCCTCCAACATCCTGCTGCGCGAAAGCGGGGAGGCGGTGCTGATCGACTATGGCCTGTCGCATCACGACCAGCTTCCGGACCTCATGGAGGAGGAGTTCCGCCTGCCCTACGGCACCGCGCCCTACATGGCGCCGGAGCAGGTCATGGGCATCCGCAGCGAGCCACGCAGCGACCTCTTCGCACTGGGTGCGCTGCTGTATTTCTTCGCCACCGGAACCCGCCCCTTCGGCGATCCGCAGAAGCTGTCCGGATTGAAGCGCCGCATCTGGCGCGACCCGCCGCCACCGCGCGCGCTGAACCCCGATGTGCCCAAGGCCCTGCAGGAGACCATCCTGCGCTGCCTGGAAGTCGACCCGGAGCGACGCCACCCCTCCGCCGCGCAGCTGGCCTTCGACCTACGCAACCCCGACCAGGTCGTGCTCACGCCGCGCGCGGAAAAACTGGAGGCGGATGGCTGGCGCGCCACGCTGCGCCGCCGCTTCAACCCAGAGGCGCGGCCGGTGTTCCGCCGGCGTCTCGACGAGGGCGCGCCACCGCCGGCGCCGATCCTCGCCGTGGCGCTCGACCTGGCCGAGGCGCCGGACCCGCTACTGGATGACGCGCTTCGCGTGACGCTGCGCGGGCTACTTGCAATACATGCCGGCGCGCGCATCGCCTGCCTGCATGTGCTGCGGCAGAACCGCCTGGCCCCCGATACCAGCCTCAACCCGGAAGGGCAGAACAAGCACGTGAACCGGCTGGTGGCCCTCCGGACATGGGCCGCACCGCTTGGCCTGCCGGAGGGGCGCGTGACCTTCCATGTGCTGGAGGCGATCGACGCCGCCGCCGCGCTGACCGAATACGCGAAGGCCAACGGGATCGACCACCTGGTGCTCGGTGCCCGCCCTGTCTCGATCAAGCGGCGATTGCTGGGCAGTGTGTCGGCTGAGGTCGCGATGCTCGCGCCATGCACTGTGACGGTCGTGCGCCCGTATGCGGGGTAGCGGCTCACTCCCAGCCGTGGAAACTCGCCCATTCGCCGACCGGCGCGCGCTCCGTCACCAGCGCATTCTCCGGGGCATCCCAATCGGCCTCGCCGAGCGCCATGGCACAGACAACCATCTCCTCCGGCGTGATCGGCAGATGGCGGCGAATGATGCGGTGATACTGCGCGAAGGCCGCCTGAGGGCAGGTCTCCAGGCCCTCACCCCGTGCGGCGAGCATGATGTTCTGCACGAACATGCCGAGATCCAGCCAGCTGCCCGGGTTCAGCCGCCGGTCGATGGTGATGACCAGTCCGACCGGCGCTCCGAAGAACGAGAAGTTGCGCCCGTGCTGCGCCTGCATCCGCGCCGCATCGCCCTTGACGATGCCGAGCTTCCCATACAGCGCCCACCCAACCTGCCGCCGCCGCGCCAAATACGGCTCGACCCAGGGCTCGGGGTAATACAGGTATTCGCGATCGCCCTGGTCGCCGGCCAGATGCGCCGCATGGATCTCGGCACACAGGGCATCCCGCGGCGCGCCCGCCAGCGCATAGGCCCGCCAGGGCTGCGTGTTGGACCCCGAAGGTGCGCGCGCCGAGAGCGCCAGGATGCGCTCAACCACGTCGCGCGCGACCGGCGTCTCCCGGAATGCGCGGATCGAGCGCCGGCCGCCGATCGCCTCGCCAACATCCATCACGCGCCGCGTGCCGCCTCGAACCGAACCGGCTGGCCGCGCGGCGAGCCCAGCACCGTATCGTCGCGCATCGCCACGCCGCCGCGCAGCACCACCATCATCGGCCAGCCGGCAACGCGCTGCCCGGCGAACGGCGTCCAGCCGCAGGGCGAGACGATCCAGCTATCCTCGATGGTGCGCGTCGCCGCCATGTCCACGATGGTGAAATCGGCATCGTAGCCAGCGGCGAGCCGCCCCTTGCCGGTCGCGCCATAGACCCGCGCCGGGCCCGCGCACATCAGGTCGACCATGCGCATGAGGGAGAGCCGGCCGGCGTTCACATGGTCCAGCATCAGGGGTGCGAGGGTCTGCACGCCCGTCAGCCCCGCCGCCGTGTCGGGCCAGGGCCGCTCCTTCGCCGCACGTGAATGCGGCGCGTGGTCGCTGCCCACCACATCCACCATGCCGTCGCGCACCGCCGCCCAAGCGGCGTCGCGGTGCCGCGCATCGCGGATCGGGGGGTTCATCACCGCGTAGCCGCCGAGCCGCTCATATGCCTCATCGGTCTGCGACAGGTGGTTCACGAGCAGTTCGCATGTCGCGACATCACGGAAATCACGCAGGTAGGCGAGCTCCTCCGCGGTGCTCACATGGAGGATATGCGCGGGCCGCCCGGTCTTGCGCGCCAACGCCATCAGCCGCCGCGTTCCCAAGAACGCCGCCTCCACGTCGCGCCAATCCGCATGCATGATGTGCGGCATGCCCTTGGTGTAGTTGGGCTTGCGCGCCTGCAGGCGATACTCATCCTCCGAATGATAGGCGATGCGCCGCCGCCCGCTGCGCATCGCGCGCTCCAGGCTCTCGTCATCCTCGATCATCAAATCGCCCGTGGAGGAGCCGGCGAAAATCTTGATGGCGCAGACGTTCTCCTGCAGCTCCAGTATCGCGAGCTCCGGCGTGTTCGCCCGCGTCCCGCCGACATACATGCCGACATCGCACCAGGCCTCGGCGGCGATCTGCGCGCGCTTGCGGTCAAGCTGCTCGCGCGAGGTGATGGAGGGCTGGGTGTTCGGCATGTCGAACACCGCCGCCAGGCCGCCAAGCAGCGCGGCCTTGGTGCCCGTCGCCATGGCTTCCACCGCGGGGTCGCCGGGATCGCGCAGATGCACATGCGGGTCGATCAGGCCGGGCAGCACATGGAGGTTGCGGCAATCGAGCGTCTCGGTCGCCTCGTCGGTGCGTAGGTCGCCCATCGCGACGATGCGGCCCTGGCGGACGCCGATATCGGTGGTCTCGATGCCGCCTGGCAGGACGCAGGCGCCGTTGCGTAGGATGAGGTCGTAGTGGGGCATGGGGACGTCTCCGGGGAAGCAGGTCGGAGAAAGGAATTTCCCCGAAACCCCATTCTTTTATTTTTGGTTAATGGGACCGAACTGACAGGCAGCACCCATTGATAAAAATAAAAGAAAGGGGCCAGGGGAAATTCTTTTCCCCAGCCTTTCTTCCCCCCAGAGTGGACGCCACGCCGCCCCGGCGCTAGTCCCGCCGGGCATGCCCCGCTCCCCGACGACGCCCCTCGCGCTCCTGCTGCTGGTCATGCCGGCCGCGAGCGTGCTGCAATTCCGCGCGATCGCACCGCTCGCCATCGCGACGCTTGCGGCCGTGGTGGCGATGGGCTGGCGCGCCGAGGGCCGGGTGCCCTGGCCGCGCGGGCCGGCTCTCTGGGCCGCGCTCGCTTTGGCCGGTTGGGGCGCACTGAGTGCGATCTGGGCGGTGGACCCGCGCCGTGCCGCGACCGAGGCGCTGCTGCTTGGCGCTTTCTTCGCCCTTGGCGCTGCCGCTGCCGGTGTTGTGGCGCGTGCAGACGCGCCGGCGCATCGCACGTTGTTGCGTTGGCTCGCCGTGGGTCTCGCAACCGGCGTGGCACTTGCGGCGGTGGACCATGCGACCGACAATGCCGTGCGCGCGGCGGTGCGCGGGCTGCGCGAGCACGACATCACCCTGAGCTTCGGCCTGAAGCCGTCGATCACGGTCTTTGCCGTGCTGCTGCCGCTCGCCATCGCGGCGCCCATCACGGGATGGCTGCGCGCGTTGCTGGCGGCCGCGAGTGTCGCGGTGGCGCTTTGGCTGCCTGCTGAAACTGCGAAGATCGCCATCGTCGCGGGCTTGGTTGCCTATGCCCTCGCAAGCTGGGTGCCGCGCCTTACACGCACCGCGCTGGCCGCGAGCCTGGCGCTGGCGATCCTGGCGATGCCTGTGCTGCTCGGTGCCGTGTTCACGAGTGGCGCCACCGCCGGCTTCCTGCCCTTCTCCGCCGCGCATCGCGTGGTCATCTGGGACTTCTCCCTCTCCCGCATCGCCGAGCGGCCGCTGCTCGGCTGGGGCTTCGAGGCGAGCCGCGCGATCCCCGGCGGCAAGGCGAACGCGACACCCGCCACGCTGGACCGCCTCGGCATCGTCGAGCCCGGCCAGCGCGCCCGCTTTGCCCTGGTGAATGCCGAGAGCCTGCCACTTCACCCGCACAATGCGGCGCTGCAACTGCGCCTCGAACTCGGGATGGTCGGTGCGCTGCTGGCAGCGCTGCTGGTCGCGCTACTGGCCTCGCGTGCCCGCACGCCGGCCGCCATTGGCGCGATGACGGCCGCTGCCGTGGTCGGCTCGCTCAGCTACGGCCTGTGGCAGGGATGGTGGATCGCGCTGCTTTTGGTGCTCATCGCCGCCACACGCGCGCTACCCGCTGAGGGTCGCGAAGACATCCCCTGAGACGTCGCGGCCTTCGATGTGCCGGGCATGCCACAACGCGTAGAACAACAGGTGCCAGGCGGCGAAACCTTCACGCTTGCCGCTGGCCGCGCGGAACAGCGCCTCCACACGGTCCGGCTTCGCGATCGCCGCCACGCCAGCCTGACGCGCGACGAGCGGGCCGAGCCGCGCGCCATCCTCGGCGATCCAGGCGCCGATCGGCACGGTAAATCCCTGCTTGGGACGAAACGGCTCGGAGGCGGGGAAGTGCTTCTCCAGCCAGCGGCGCAGCAGGTACTTGCCCATGTCGCGGCGTACCTTCAGCGCATCGGGCAGACGGAACCCGGCCAAGGCCACCCCGATATCGAGGAAGGGCGTGCGCCCCTCCACCCCATGCGCCATCAGACAACGGTCGAGTTTCTGCAGCAGGTCGTTGGGCAGCCAGTCGGCGACGTCGAGCGCCTGCGCCCCCTGCAGGCGGGAGCGGCCGCCGGTGCCCGCCTCCACCTCGGCGGCGGCGATGCCGTCGCGCCAGCCGGTTGGCGGTTCGCGCAGCACGTCCAGCTTGTCGAAGGCGCCCTTGCCGCGGGGCGCCTTGCCACCGAGCCACCAAGGCCGCATCGCACTGCGGTAGCGGCCATAGCCGCCAAAGATCTCGTCGCCGCCCTCGCCTGAGAGCACGACCTTCACATCCTCCCGCGCGCGGCGGGCGAGGAACCAGGTAGGGATGATGGCGTAGTCCGCGGCGGGGTCGTCCATGGCCGCCACGATCGCCGGGAGGTGCTGCCAGACCATGGCGCGGGTGATGCCGATGGTGACGTGCTCGGCGCCGGCGGCCTTCGCGGCGCGCGTCGCGGCCTCGCGCTCATCGGCGGCACCTGGGCTCTCGAAGCCGGCGGTGAAGGCAAGCACGGGGCGTGTGTTGAGCCGCGCCATCATGGCGAGGATGGCCGCGCTGTCGGTGCCGCCCGAGAGGAACATGCCGTAGGGGACGTCGCTGCGCTGGTGCAGACCGACACTCTCCTCCAGCGCAGCGTCGAGCCGCGTGAGCGCCGCTTCCTCCTCGATGACCTCGGGTGGGCCTTCGGGGAGAGCCAGGCGGCGGCGGCGCTCCACGACGCGGCCGTCTGCGATGGCAATGGTTTCGCCCGGCAGCAGGCGCGTTATGCCGCGGAAGATGGTCTGCGCGCCGGTGGTGAATTGCGATTGCAGCAACTCGTTCAGCCGGCCGCCATCAATCTGGGGCGCCACGATGCCGGCATCGAGCAGCGCGCGCGGCTGGGAGGCGAAGGCAATACCGCCGTCGAATTCGGCGATGTAGAGAGGCTTGATCCCGAACGGGTCGCGGGCGAGCAGCAGCCGGCGCGCCGTCGGATCGTGCAGCGCGAGCGCATACATGCCGCGCAGCGTATCGGCGAAGTTGATGCCGTCGCGGCGATAGAGGTACAGCGGCGGTTCGCAATCGGATTGCGTGATGCAGGTGAACTGGTTGTCGCGGCGGAGCTCGATGTAGTTGTAGATCTCGCCATTGCCTACGAGGGCAAGAGCGCCGGCGAATAGCGGCTGGTCGCCGGTCACCAGGTCGATGATGGCCAAGCGCGTATGCGCAAGCGCCACATTGGCGTTGACGTGCTGCCCGGCACCATCGGGTCCGCGGTGTGCGAGAGCTCGGTTCATCGCGGCCAGCATGGCCGGGTCCGGCGTGGCGCCCGCGCGCAGCATCAGGCCGGCAATGCCGCACATCAGCTGCTCTCCTGCGAAATGCCGCGCATGTTCGCCACTTCGCGAAGACGGCAAATGAGCGTGGCTTCGCGAGGGCAAAGCATCGATGCCGATCGGAGAGGACCGCGCATTCGCGCCGCCCGCCGGAGACTGAGCATCAGCGGCGCGGCGCGCAAATTGTGCGGGAGCATATCTTCGCCTGGTTTGCGCATCAGTGTCGCTCCGCCTGAACCGCACACCGGCAACACTCCGCGACCCCGTATATTAGCGCCACGCCGTGGGGACCGCGCATCAGCGCTGCTCCTTGCTGACGCGGGCGAGGAAGGTGCGCCATTCGGCGACGACCGGGCCCTCCGCGTGGTGCTGTTCGAACGCCGCGCGGCCCGCACCGGCGAGCCGTGCAGCGCGGGCGGGGTCGGCGACCAGGAACGCGATCGCGGCGGCCAGTGCATCGGCATCGGCAACCGGCACCAGCAGGCCGGTGTCGCCATCAATGATGACCTCGCGCGGTCCATCGGCGGCGGCGGCGACGATCGGGCGCGCGGCGGAGAACGCCTCCAGCACGACATTGCCGAGCGGCTCGTGATGCGAGGGGCACACGAAGATGTCGCAGCCGGCGAGCATGGCGCCGCGATCCTCCCGCCAGCCGAGGAAACTCACGCGCCGCGCAATGCCGAGCTTGCCCGCCAGTGCCTCAAGCGCGGCACGCTCCGGCCCCTCGCCAGCCAGGGAGAGATGCACATCGGGCAGGGCGGGCATCGCGCGAAGCAGTGTGGAAAACCCCTTGTTGGCGTGCAGCCTGCCCATCGCCAGAAGCCGCACCGGCCCGGTGAGGATCGCCGGCGCGATGCCCACAAAATCCTCGACGAAGTTGGGTACCATATGCGCGCGCTCAGCCGGCCAGCCCTCGGCCACCAGCCAGTCGCGGATGCCGCGCGTGTTGCCGACCAGGTGATCGAATCTGGCATAGTATTTCAGGTCGTAGTAGCCGCCGAGCCGCCCAACCAATGGCGCCCGGCGCGGCGCTGGCCAGGCGCGGGCGCAGTAGCGGGCGGCGCGGTTCATCCAGGCGACAATCACATCCGGCCCAAAACCATCGAGCGCCGTGCGCAGTCGTCGCGTCGTGGTGAAGTCGAACGCACCGCCGAAGCCGAGCTGTACCGGCGCAAGACCGGCGAGGAGTGCGGCGCGACGGGGATCGCGGCGGATCACCGGCAACACCGCATCGCCCGCGTCGTGCAAGGCGAGCGCCAGGCGTTCGTAGAAAGCCTCCGCCCCGCCCATCGCCGCGCCGGCCATGACTTGCGCCACCCTCACCCGCCCTCAACCCTCATTCGCGATGCTTCTCCGGCTCGAGCCGCGCCTTGAGGTAGGACAGTAGCGGAAACGCCCCCGTGCAGAAGGCGAGCAGCACGCCCCAGGCGCCCTCCCGGTAGCCGCGGCGGGAGACGTAGCTCTTCCACACCCGGCTCAGGAAGCGGCGCAGATTGCCGCGCAGCGTGCCGATATCGCCTGACGCGATCAGGTCGCGCGCCTTGGATGTGGAATAGCTGTCGAGCCGGCGCAGCATGTCGGAAATATCCCGGTCGACCAGGTGGATGAGCGCACCGCGCGTGATCTTCGGCCCCTCCGTCCCGGTCCAGTCGAGCCCGGGATGCACGCGCTGCATGCGCCAGCGCTTGGCACCGCGGCGGAACAGGCCGGGGACCGAGGTGGTGCCGAAACTGCCGGCCCAGCCAAAGCGGATGAGGCGGTCGCCCACGTAATTGTCCTTGGGCACCTGGTGGCGGCCATGTGGGCTGGTCGCGATGGTTTCCCGCACCGCGGCGGCGAGGTCCGGGGACACGCGCTCATCGGCGTCGACCTCGAGGATCCAGTCGCCGGTGCAGGCCTCGATGCCCAAATTGCGGCGCGCGCCCTCCATCGCCCAGGCGCCTTCCAGCACCACCGCTCCGGCCGCGCGCGCGATCTCGGCGGAGGCGTCGGTGGTCCGATCCAGCACAACCACAATCTCGTCGGCGAAAGCGAGCGAGGCCAGGCAGTCCGGCAGGCGCTCGGCCTCGTTGCGGGCGACGACGAGAGCGGAGAGCTTCATGCCGGCACCAGCAGGCGCGCGATCGCGCCCTCGACCTTGGCGACGGTGAGGGCGCTCATCGCCGCGTCGCCGGGCCGGCC
>JAQGHV010000385.1 GCA_028288785.1 Rhodospirillales bacterium
GGCTTCACGGCTCCCACTGCTGGTTCGGGCAAGTCGTTGTTGGTCGACGTGGCGACGATGATCGCTACGGGACGCCCTGCAGCGGTCATCGCACAAGGCAAGACCGAGGAAGAGTTGGAGAAGCGTCTGGGCGCCCTCCTGCTAAGCGGCGAGACTGTCATTGCCATCGACAATTGTGAGGCGCCGCTGGGCGGTGAGTTCCTCTGTCAGGTGCTGACCCAAGGCAGGGTGCGCCCACGCATTCTTGGGCGGTCGGAAGTTCCGGAGCTGCCCTCAAACGCCATGGTCACGGCAACCGGCAACAATCTCACACTGACTGGAGACATGACGCGACGGGCACTGTTGTGCCAGCTGGACCCAGACTGCGAGCGGCCAGAGCTATTGATCTATGCGACCAAACCCTTCGATCTTGTGACTGAAGATCGCTGGAAGTACCTGGTCGCAGCATTGACGGTTCTGCGCGCGTACCACGTTGCCGGCCGCCCCACACCGCCGCCTCCGCTGGGTTCCTTTGCTGATTGGAGCAACTGGGTTCGCGGGGCGCTGATCTGGCTGGGCGAGGCGGATCCGGTGGCGAGCATGGAGACCATCCGCGGCGCCGACCCTAAGCTAGAAGCGTTGGGCAGCGTGATGACGCAGTGGGACGCCGCACTTGGCAGCCGACGGGTCGCGGTGCGCGATGTCATCGCCTCTGCGACAGAGCAGCGAACACTCACAGGCTCGATCTATCCCAAGCAAGAGTTCATCCGCCCTGATTTCCGAGAAGCCTTGTTGATCATCGCTGGTGAGAACGGGGTGGTGAACAGCCGCCGCCTCGGAAATTGGCTTGCAACGCAGGAAAGCCGGGTGATCGCCGGGAAGCGATTTGCACGTCAGGGCGTGCTCACTGGCAGCCTGACTTGGGCGTTGGACGATCAGCAGAAGGGGGCATGCAATGCGGCATAACCCCGTGCCCCTACAGAATGACAACCCAGTACCCGGTGGGTTTGGTGGGTTTGGTAGGTTTCATTCAGTCAACGCGAGAGAATTGGCAGACATCGTCTTCTCTACCAATGGCGTGATGGGTGTGCATGACAGTTGCATAGAAGGGGGCCGGGTAAACCACCCAAACCCACCAAACCCACCGCGGAGGCCCTCCACCGCACCCGCATGCATCGCGGCACCGGACGGCGCGAAGGCCGCCGGTTCCTTCCCCAACATCAAGTTCTGGAGGCTTGCGTCATGACCTCGTTCAGCAAACCCATTGCGGCGCCTGCCGCCTCCAGTGCCGCGGCCTTCCCGCCCTACAAGTTAGCGCCCGTGAGCGGGCTGGTTCCCTATGCCCGCAATGCGCGCACCCACTCCGACGCCCAGGTCGCGCAAATCGCCGCTTCCATCCGGGAGTTCGGCTTCACCAACCCGGTGCTGGTCGATGGCGACCGCGGCGTCATCGCCGGACACGGACGCCTCTTGGCAGCGCGGCTGCTCGGCATGGCCGAGGTGCCCACCATTGAGCTCGGCCACCTCACTGAGACCCAGCGCCGCGCCTATGTGCTGGCCGACAACCGCCTAGCCCTGTCCGCCGGCTGGGACACGGACATGCTCCGCCTGGAGCTGGGCGAGTTGGACGCCTCGGGGTTTGACCTCGCACTCACCGGCTTTGACCCCGGGGAGCTGGCAGGCTTCCTGACCGAGGTGACCGATGGCCTCACCGACCCGGAGGCCATCCCGGAGGTGCCGCTCGTCCCGGTTGCCCGTAGCGGCGATCTGTGGCGCCTGGGGCGGCATCGGCTGGCCTGCGGCGACAGCACCGACCCCGAGGTAGTCTCAGGCCTCCTGGGTGGCGTGCAGCCGCACCTCATGGTCACGGACCCACCCTATGGCGTGGAGTACGACCCGGCCTGGCGCAACCGTGCCGGGCTGGGCAACACCGCGCGCATCGGCAAGGTCGAGAACGACGACCGCGCCGACTGGCGCGAGGCCTGGGCGCTGTTCCCCGGTGACGTCGCCTACGTCTGGCACGGCGCCCTGCACGCTACGACTGTGGCAGAGAGCCTCACGACCACCGGCTTCAGCATCCGCGCGCAGGTCATCTGGGCCAAGGATCGCCTGGTCCTCGGCCGCGGCCACTACCACTGGCAGCACGAGCCCTGCTGGTACGCCGTACGCGAGGGTGGCACCGGCCATTGGGCGGGCGATCGCAAGCAGACCACGCTGTGGTCGATCGCCTCGCGCGACCAGGATGCGGAAACAACCCACGGAACGCAGAAGCCGGTGGCCTGCATGCAGCGTCCTATCGAGAACAACAGCTCACCGGGCCAGGCGATCTACGAGCCCTTCTCGGGATCGGGCACCACCATCATCGCTGCCGAGCGGTCTGGACGCGCCTGCTACGCGTTGGAGCTGTCGCCCGCCTACATCGATGTTGCCATCCAGCGCTGGCAGAGCTTCACGGGGAAGGAGGCCGTGCTGGAGCAAAGCACGGACGATCTGACGCCTGGACTGACCTTTGCTGCCGCGTCGGCCGCACGCCTGGTGGAGGGCTGAACGATGACGATGGGAGTGCTCTACGATCCGAGTGAGGATCAGCGCCGGACGGCCAAGGCGATGGCTGGCTTCGGCGTCCCGCAAGACGACATCGCCAACTACCTGGACATCGACGCGAAGACGCTGCGCAAGCACTTCCGGCGCGAGCTGGACGGCGGCACGCTGGAGGCGAACGCCAAGGTCGCACAGTCGCTGTTCAACATGGCGACGTCGGGGAGAAACGTGGCGGCCGCGATCTTCTGGATGAAGGCACGCGGTGGGTGGCGAGAGAAGCACGAGGTGCAGGTGTCGATGGCGGGCGACGTGTCGCAGATGAGCGACGCGGAACTCGAGGAGGTGATCCGGACGACCCGTGCAGAGGTCAAGGAGATGTACAGGGCAGAGGTGACGCGGGAGCTTCGCGACGAATGGATGCGGACGGAGGGCCAGGCGCTGATTGAGGCGGCCAAAAGCGAATAGCATCGCATCTGTTCAACACCGACCAACGACCGTTGATCGGTGGTGAACGGAGGACATAAGAACGCGCCGAACGCAGCCGCCCTGCTTCGCCCCAGCCAGGGAGAGTTCGTCGTGCCTGTCTTCAGCGCTCGGCAGCAGTGCTCCGCTCTAGGAGCTCTTCTGCAGCTTCTCCGCCGCCGCATCGAGCTTTGCGCGATCGTTTCCGATTTCGCGTATCAGCCGCTCCGCCTCCTGGCGCGACAGGCCATGCTTCCTCGCGAAGTATTCGACCTCGTAGGGTTCGTTTGCAGCCACCCGCTGGCGGTCAGCCCCGCCCCGTTTCATCTTGTCGTCTGCCATGAGATCACCTCCTGTTCGGATCCAACGTGCCAGCGTCTCGTCGGTTCCCCGGTCGCTATTGCTGTTCTTTGGCACGGAAGCGGTGCCTTACTTCTCCGGCCCGCGTGTCGGCACTAGCTTGGTGTCACCGATAGGCAGCCGCTCAGGCATGGCTTGGAAGGGAGAACTCGTGGCGCTCAGACGCATGGTCATCGAAATCGGAATGGGCACCGATATTCGCGGGGCTGACTATACCAAGGCCGCCATTCGCGCACTGCGCGATGCGCTCTGGCACAATTCCCTGTCGATAGGAGCGGCCGTTGGTCAGCCTGTGGATGCGATGCAGGTCGAGATCCTGATCGGTGTGCCGAAGCCGGACCAGGTCAACAAGGCGGAGGTGCTGGCGATCCTGCCGCATGGCACGGGGTTCGTGACCGTGGTCGAGGGCGGGCTCGAAATCCCCAATGATGAAGGCACCAGCACGACCGTCATTGCCAACTGCTGCGCCATCGTGCGGCTCGACATCTAGGGACGGCGGACATGGCCTTGAAGCGCATCATTCTCGAGATGGGTACGGGCAACGACTTGCATGGTGGTGACTACACCAAGGCAGCTTTGCGCGCCGTACAAGATGCTCTGCATCATTCCTCGCTGGCGTTCATCCGTTCCCTTGGCCTCGACATCAATGCGATGCAGGTGGAGGTGACGATCGGTGTGCAGCAACCCGACGAGGTGGATCTGGAAGCGGTCCGCCACTCACTTCCCTACGGCATTGTCACCGTCAAAGCGGTCAAGGGAGGGCTGAATGTCCCAGCCGAGGATAGCCATGACATGGCGGTCATCGCATCCGCTGCCGTCGCGGTCAGGTTCGATTTGCCGTGAGCATGTGACGAGGTGGCGGGTGCGCGTGCCCGAACAGCTGCGGCGCGAAGTCGGCGCGCATCGTCCAATGGTGGATGGCGTTAATGTCCTACACGCGCCATCACCCGCGTGACGGTCGTGTGCGTCCAAGCTCCCCGGCCCTGTGGCGGCGCGGTCCCGCGCTCGTTCAACGCGCGCGCCAGCGCCGCTTTGCCTGTGACGCCCTCTGCCCTTAGTGCCGCGATCTCCAGCGCCAGCCGATGTGCCGCCTGGTCCGCCGCCTGGCGCCGCCACAGGGCAGCGGCGCTGCTGGCCGGGCCCGCAGCGGGCCGGTAGCCGCGGTCGCCGCCCAGCGCCACGCCACGGGCCTTCGCTGCCCCCAGCGCTGCCTTGGTGCGAGCGCCGATCAGCTCCCGCTCCTTCTGCGCCATCGCCGCATAGATCCGCATCATCAAGTCATCTGCACCCGGCATGTCGGCCGCCCGGATGGCATAGCCCTCCTCCAGTAGCTGCGAGAGGGTGTGCGCCCGCCGGGTGATCCGATCGAGCCGGGCCGCCACCAACACCGCGCCGAGTTGCCGGCACTTCAGCAGCGCCGCCCGGAAGCCAGGGCGACCATCGTCCTTGCCGCTGGCAACGTCGGAGAACTCCGCCACCAGCACCCAGCCCTGGCTGGCGACAAAGGCGCGGACTGCGGCCTGTTGCGCCTCCAGGCCCAGGCCGCTCTGTCCTTGCTCGGCGGTCGAGACACGGGTCAGGCCAACCGCGTAGCGAGGGGCGCCATTGCGGAGCGTCGCCATCAGCCCGCCTCCCCTAAAGCAATGCGGTAGACGCTGTAGCTGCCTTTGGCGCCCTGCCTGCCTGAACCTACCTGGCGTACACGCTCAAGGACCTCAACGCTGATCGCCTTGCGCTTCAGCCCCGCAAGGAAGCCGCGTACGGTGTGCGGCGCCCAGCCGGTGAGTTCCATGACCTGAGCGATGGTGGCGCCATCGGTCCGCCCGAGCAGGGCAAGCACCTGCGCGTGCTTGGTGCCCGTCCGCAGCTTCCGCGGCGTGCTGGACGCGACCGGGCGCTCCCGGCGTGCCAGCGCGGCACGTAGGGCCGCCACCGCCTCGGTGACGCCATGCTGGGCATCCCAGGCGGCCAGCAGCGCCTCAGCGGCCACACGCGGCGTCGTGCGGCCCACAGGAGCGTCTGGGGCTGCCGGGGCGACATCTGCGGGAGGGAGGACAACGGACCCGCCGCCCTCGATCTTGGACGGCGCCTGCCGAGGCTCGTCGTAGGGTCCGGCGACTTCTTGTGACACTTGGAATGCCACTGCCAATAGCCCGGCAGCCGTGGCTCGCAGCTTGGGGACAGCACCATCCTCACCCACACTCGCGACCTCCTCGACCAGGCCGGCGCGCAGCATGGACCGGATGACGCCGTTGCGAGCTGCAGCCGGCAAGGCCGGGAGTTCGACCCAATGTTCAGGATGCGCCGCAGCGCCCTCCAGCGCCGTCCGGGCGGTAGGCGACAGGCGGCTTGATGTGGTGTCGGTGCTCATGGTGGATACTCTCGTGCGGACCTGACCATCCGGTCCTACGAGGCACGGCCCCAGCTTGCAGGGCATTCGCAGGCGGCGAGCCACGCTGGCGCCGTGCTGGATGCATTCGCTCTGGTTGTGCGTAAAGCCAAGCGGAAAACACTGGCGCAGCGCCTTGGTCCCCGCGAATGCATTTGCCGAATCTCCCATGCGCAGAGTTACAATCCAAGCGATCGGCGGAACATGCGGCCTTCGAGCGCCTTCAAGGATCGCAGCGGCCAGGCGCTCGCTGTTGCATATAGGCGTGCTGGAGGTGAAAGGCGGGTCGTGCTGTGGGAGCTTCACCATGTGTAACCTCTACTCGCTGACCAGCAACCAGCAGGCCATCCGCGACTTGGCTGCCGGCTGGACCGATCGCATCGGCAACATGCCCATACTGCCCGACATCTTTCCCGATTACGCGGCGCCGATCGTTCGAAACCGCGGCGGCGAACGCGAACTTGCCATGGTGCGGTGGGGCATGCCGTCGCCAGTGTTCGCAATCGCGGGCAAGAAGACCGACCCGGGTGTTACCAATGTGCGCAATGTGAAAAGCGGCCACTGGCGCCGGTGGCTGGGCGTGCCGAACCGCTGCGTGGTGCCATTTACGTCCTTCTCAGAGTCCGACCCGCAGCCCGATGGTAGTCGGCCAACAGCGTGGTTTGCGCTGTCCCCTGAGCGCCCCTTGGCATTCTTCGCCGGCATCTGGGTGGAAGGCTGGTCTAGTACGCGCAAGGTAAAGGAGGGGCCCGTGACGACAGACCTCTTCGCGTTCCTGACGTGCGAACCGAACGCCGAAGTTGGCTCCATCCACCCCAAAGCCATGCCGGTGATCCTCACGAAACCCGAGGAGATCGAGACTTGGCTGACTGCCGATCCCCTGGAGGCGCTCACGTTGCAGCGGCCGCTCCCAGATGGGGCACTGCAAGTCGTGGCGCGTGGCTCGAAGCAAGATCCGCCTGCTGAGATGGCGGCATCGTCGTTGGCGTAAAGCGCTACACTGTCGGGACGCCTGGAGCCGGAACAGCGGCCGCATCAATTTTCGCGGGGCGTTGAGCGGGCCGCTGGTGTAAGCGCCGCACCAGGTGCATCGGAGCGAAGCGATCGGATTTCGTTAGTAGCGAAGCGCTTTCGTCGTGCAGCATCACAAGCGGATCACTCCCAATCGAGGGCACGAAGATCGAAGACCATCAGGCATGGATCATTGAAGCATGCGGCCTTCTTGGGAATAGCCAAGCGCTCATCCTCGCCAATCTTGCGCAGGGCCTTGCTCAGTCGCTTGGCGTAGACACTGAGGAACTCGCAGCGGCCGTGGAAGCACAGGACATGCACCATCGAGATGAACGGGTGGAGGTGCTCGCCGCCGGCATGCGACGGACGATGCTCGCAACACTGCGCGCCCACGCCGAGACGCAGGACCTCAATTGAACGCGGTGTATGCTCCTCGAAAGCCAGGAGTACCCAAGGGTACCGTGAGGATGTTGGCTGAGGATATGCACATCAACGCGCGCGTCCGAGTTCGGCGGCTCGAGCTGAAGCTTACACAGCTTCACCTAGCGCTGGATCTTGGTATTTCAGCCTCGCAGATCGCGAAGTACGAGACTGGCGTCGACCGAGTCAGTGCTGGTCGACTGTTCCAGATCGCAGTCTCGCTTCAGACGCCAATTGCCTGGTTCTATGAAGGTCTGCCCCTTCTGAAAGCTAGCTCCTCACTTCCCTTCAACGGCCGCAAACGATGGCAGCGCGAGCTTAGCACCGTCGCCAATCCTGCAGAGAGTTAGGTCAGAACGCTTTCTGCCCATTCATGCGTGGCCGCAGGCCGCTGAGTTTCGGGTGGAGCCATCGTCGCTGATGGCTCGCATCAGCGTTGCGAAAAGCCTCAGAGCATCTGGGCCACCTCGATCGTCGAGCATTCCATCATTGGGTAGGTCACACATTGCAATTAGCGGTGGGCGAGTGACGCGCGAGCCTTCCCCTTCAGCGGGTCTGCACCGGCTCCAGCTTGGTCTCATCCGCCACCAGCATCACGGCGCGTTCACGGATGCCCCGGCCGCGCCAATCGTCGCTCAGCACGCCTTGCGCCAGCTTCAGTGCCACGGCTTCGCCTGCCTCGCCGCTGTCGTCCATCAGGTCGATCATCTCGCCGTCCGCCCCGACCAACGCAAACTGGAATTGGCCGATTGTCTCGCCCTCACGGGTGGTCGCTTCCACCCTCAGGGTATCCTCGTTGAACGTCAGCACGGCCTCGCGCCCGTCGGGACAGCGGTGGATCTCATACATGGCGGCCTCCCTGATGTAGTCGGGAGCGAACGGCGCGCCGCAGGCCATGGTTGCGCCCGGTCTACTCGCGCTCCAAAGGCCCCGGATGACTGGCACCACCTTTGTGCGTGCGCCTATCTACCTCTGGAGACATGACCACAAAGCCGCGCGTCCTGAGGTGCTGCACCAGGTGCCGTGCAGCCATGCTATTCGCCCCATCGTGCCAAGCCCTATGCGGCTTCCCGCGCTCGTCAAAGGCGATCATGTAGCCAATGGTTTGGGCCAACGCCGTGTCGCCAACTTCGCGGAACGCGACACCATTGATCTCCGCGGTTAACGGCAGTGGAGGCAGTAGCTGCAACTCCATGAGAACGAACGACACGGCGGCCTCTATGACCGCTGAGGGCAGGTAGGGGTAACGTGCGTAGCAGAAGCCCCACGCGCGCCCACTTGCCTCTCCCACCGTGTGGTCTCCGACCAGGAGAGCGTTCTGCACTAGGCCACGCATTCCCACGATTACGGCCCGGTCGACTTCGGGTGGTGGCTGAGGATCATCCGTCATAGCCGGAAGATGTTCTAATTATGTTCTCGTGCATAGGGGCGAACGGTGGAGGCTATATTGTGGATGCTACGGCTCAACAGGCAACCGCAGTCCTCACCCGCGGTGCTGGCGGCGGCCGTTCGCGGCGCAGGTATCATGGGTCTGCCGAGCCTGGCGCCGTCGTTTATCGATGTCACGGCAAACCGGGCACGGGCCTGGCAACTACGTCGCTGCTGTCGTCGACGCGATTCATTGAGCTCGACGCCGAGGTCTGGTCGAACAACACGGTGCGCGTGATGGCGCGGAACTTCTCTGCGGCGATGTTCGATCTGGTAGCCGCGACGCTGTCGGTGGGGTGACGAAGCGTCCGGGTGTCCTGACCAAATCCCCGCGAGAAGCCGGTGGGCGGGCAGCTGCCACGATGGCGGATCGCCGCCGCAGCATCCTTCCCGTAAGCTCGTTCTGTGAGGAAAATCGACGTCCCGAGTCTCGCCCGGTCTCCGTCTGGGGACCAAGAGCTGCAACTGGCGCCAGGTCTGCCAGCGCTGCCGGAGAGGCTCCTCCTCGCGCACGCCGAGGGCCGCGTCCTGATCATCGCTGGTGCTGGGGCGTCCATGCAGCCGCCCTCCTGCCTCCCAGACTTTGGCAGCCTTGTGCAACGTGTTTTCACTCAGCTCGACAGGGCGATCGGCGCGCACCTCGAGGTGCGAACCGATGGCCGACGCGCCGAGGGGGCGCCGGGGCTGCTACCGCCATTGGACGCGGAGCAAACGGCGATGCTCCGTCGTATCGACGACAAGGAGTACGACGTTGCGCTCGGTATGCTGGAGCGCCGCATGGACCGCGATCAAGAGCGGGAGAGCACTGTTCGGCGGGCCGTCGCTGGAATCCTACGCGAGGCTGGCAGCCACGCTCCCATCCACATCTCCCTCGTCCGGCTCGCCAATCGCGGCGGCGCGGCAACAATCGCCACAACCAACTTCGACCTGCTCTTGGAACGCGCTGCCAAGGCGCTGCGGACGCCTCTCCAG
This sequence comes from Rhodospirillales bacterium, assembly GCA_028288785.1. Classification (GTDB taxonomy): domain Bacteria; phylum Pseudomonadota; class Alphaproteobacteria; order Acetobacterales; family Acetobacteraceae; genus Plastoroseomonas. Next base: position 9,563 of record JAQGHV010000385.1, read on the forward strand.
CGCTACGCTCTTCAGGACATCCCGCGGCCGAGCCTTCGTCCGGAGTTCGCCGGTGTGCTGCACCTTCATGGTGCACTGGACCCAAGCCCCGAGCGCCACCCCGACCTCGTGCTCACCGACCGCGACTTCGGCGAGCACTACCTGCGGCGCCGGGCCATACCCGACCTCATTTACGACGCGGCGCGCATCTTCCATGTGGTGCTCGTCGGCTACAGCCTCGGTGACCCGCCGATGCGCTACCTTCTCAACGCGGTCGCGGCGGATGGGCAACGGTTCTCGGATCTGAAAGAGAGATTCGCTTTCGTTGGCATGGACTGGTCGTCCGACCAAGCAGCATTGGAAAAGCGTCACGCAGAGCTGGCGACGTGGAAAGGCCGCGGCATCACGCCGATCCCCTACGACAAAGCCGACGGCCACCGGACACTTGCGGAAATGCTGGCCGCTTGGGCTGAGCTTTCTCCCCAGAGCGGACGAGACAATGCCGACAAGGAGGTCCGCCGGGTTTTCCGTCTCCAGCGCGCCGCTGCGAGTGGGGCTAGCGCTGCCCTCTTCGGGCATATCTTCCGACGTGGCAGCGACGCGACGCAGATCCGCATTGCCGCGGTCAACCGCGACGGGCGCGCCGACCCTGCATGGCTTGACGGCATGCTGGAGATCGTGCGCGAGACGGGAACTGCAGCCGATCGCGAGGCCCATGCGTCGCGGCTATGCCAGGTGGTGCTCGATAAGCGTCTAACCGACCCCGTCATGTTGAGATGGGCAGCACAGCTTCGGGTGGATCAGGCGGCGGAGCGCAGAGCTGTACTCGACGCAGTGCAATGGCGGCTCGATCGCAACACGCCGGAGCCCTGGCGCACGGCATGGGGCGTCATTGCCGAGGCACACGCTGCAGCGGCAACAGACGAACGTGGCCACCAGGACTATCGGCTGGGGAGGCAAATCCAGGAGGGTGACCGCTCAGGCGGCCTCATTGCCGAGTTTGCGCGGTTGGTCGCACCGCGGCTACGTGTCGAGTGGCGGGCTGACGCGCCATGGCTCGGCGGCCCAATACCTAAGAAACCGAGCAAAATCAGCGATATTCTGCATCTTTCAGTGACCAGCAGCACGGTAGAGATAGGTAGTGGGCTGAGCCTGGAAGGCGTTAGTGAAGCCGCCTTCTTAATCGAACTGGGAGAGGCGCTGGAGGCCGAGGTCGCCCGTGGGCTGCACATTGGGCGTCGTATTGGGTGGCACGCAGACCGCGAACTGGTCTGGCTTGGCGGCCTGGACCGCGTCCGTCTTCGTAGGAGCGGTGAGGAGGATGAGCCCGACCGCTTCCACCGAGGGATCGCGCCAGCGGTGCGCCTCCTCATGCATACGATCGATCAGCTTACCAGTCTGGAACCTGCCGCGGCACGGCACTTCCTTCAGCGTTGGCTTACCCGTTCAGACCCCGTGCATGTGAGAATGTGGGCGGCCGCTGCTTTGGAGCCTGCGTTGGCGACTGCTGAAGAAGTCGGGCACTTCCTGCTGCAGCGGACGCCGCACCAGACCTGGAAAGCGAGGCAGTTCCCTGAGATTGCCGAGCTCCGCGCCGTGCGCTTCTTGGACCTCAGCGAGGCGGATCAGGGTTCGACGGTCGGCGCGCTGCTGCGCGGGCCGCCAGCCGCCATTTTTAGATGGCGTGAATCGAGATGGCGTGAATCGATCGAGGAGCGGCGCCGTCGGCGCACCGGCGTCATTGTGTGCGAGTTGACCCGCATTGAAGCCGCAGGGGCTTCGCTCCCTCCACGTGCGCTTCGCTGGCTTGGCGGGCGCCGGTCGGAGTTCGGCGAATTTGTAGCAAATACCGTATTCGCCGGCTTTCCTCGCGGTGCATCTGCGCAGTTTATCCAGCCAAATCCCGACACCGAGCTCGACAGCCTGGAGGGCGACGCTCTCGCCACAGCAGCGGATACTCGACTGCGCATTGGCGAGAGTTCGTGGAGCGGCCCTGCAAGTGCAGTCTGGGACTGGCTCGGTGGCAGCGGCCATGCCTTGCGTTTGGCACAGTCGCTGCTCTCTACCAGCGGTAACCTCGAGCGCTTCGGCAAGGCCTGGAATGCTGTTGGACAGCGCTTCCGTCCGCCGAGCCGTGAGGCTGGTCGGGCTCCGGACCTAACGGACTTTTTGCCGTCGGCACGGCAGCTCCTTCACGCCATTCTCCTCCTGTCGGATTCGGTACTTGAGGAAGCCGTGGGGGGTCTGTCGGACTGGCTCGAAAGTTGGGCTCCGCATCTTCGCCGAGACACTGAGCTCCCGATCGCGATTGCGAAACTTTGGCCGTTTGCGGCGGCCGCCAGCAGCCGAACGACAGATGCGACCGACTACAAGGAGGAGAAGGGGGCCGAGGCGAAGCGCGTCGCGCATGACTCGCTCAACTCGCCAATCGGCGATCTCGCGGGTGCATTTTTGCATGCGTGCCCAAATCTCACCGAGATACCGTGCCCCTTTGAAGCCAGTGCATATATGCGGGTGGTTCGTGATCTGATTGCAGAGACCGCCGGGCGCGCCGGCATCATCGCACGCTACCGATGCACCACGTTGCTGCCTTATCTTATGCATGCAGATGGGGCTTGGGCTGAGGCCGCATTGCTCTCTCGGCTTGAGGACGGTCCCGAGAGCGATGTCCTATGGCACGCCGTGGCATACTCTCCGCTTCGCCGTAACGTCATTGCTCGGCTAGGACGGCTCATGGCCCGCCGCGCGGTCAATGGCACTCTCGAGGCGGAAACACGTCGGTCGCTTGTTGAGCGCGTCTGCTTCGCCATGCTCGGCGATATGTGGAGCGGCCGAACATATGCTGACCTGCTGCCAGATGCCCAGCAGATGTTGCGGTCCATTCCCGGTGAACTTCGCGCCCACGCGGCGCTCTCTATCGGACGGTTTATGGATGATGTCGCGCGGTCATCAGGCGAACCCCCTACGCCTCGCGAGGAGATATTCGATCGCGCTATCGAGCCCTTTTTGCGTGACCTTTGGCCGCAAGAGCGAGCAGCGGTCACCCCAGCCGTTGCCGAAGCTTTTGCATCGATCCCCGCAGCTTCAGGAAGGCGCTTCCCTCGTGCGGTCTCGTCACTCCGTCGATTTCTAGTGCCGTTCGAGGCGTGGTCGATGCATGACTGGGGATTTGAAGATACTGACGGTGATGGCCCCCGCGACGGGATTGTTGTTGGGGTAGAGGAAGCGGCCGCAGCGCTCGATCTCCTCGATCTAACGATCAGTAGGGGTGCTGACGTACGTGTGCCTCGAGGTCTTGACGCGGTTTTGACCGTATTGGCTTCAGAGGATTCAAAACTCCGACGGGACCCGCGGTTCGCTCGCCTTGCAGCGCTCGTACGGGCTTGACGGCGACGGTCAGCAATTTTCCGCCTCCAGAAGAGATTATCGTGGCATGGCCAAAGCCAAATATATCGAAGCGGCAAAGGACATGATTTCTTCCTGTTTTGTAGTATGTTAAGGAAGCAATTGTGACCTTTCCCTCCGAGAACCTCGTCAAGTTTCTTCGCGATCATCTATGGCGAAGAAAGCCGGGCAGGTCGGCAGGCCAAGCTGCCGTTATGGTCGGCGCCGGGTTCAGTCGGAACGCCGAGGTAGCCACAGCGTCGGCACGCCCCTTCCCAACTTGGAATGAGATTACCGGCACGCTCTCCGAGGCGCTTTACCCTGGTGGCGATCCAGCGCTGACGGCCTCAGGTACAAGCGGTGCCCTACGCTTAGCGCAGGAGTTCGAGGCCGTCTTCGGGCGGGAGCGGCTCGAGGAGGTCATTCGCACGACCGTTCCTGACGCCGAGAATGTGCCAGGCCACCTGCACGCGCGACTACTCGCTCTCCCCTGGGCCGACGTCTTCACCACGAACTGGGACACACTCCTCGAACGGGCCCGCCAAGACGTCCACGAGCGCTCCTACGACCTCGTGCTCACACCATCACAGATGCCATCGGCTTCCGTGCCCCGCATCGTGAAGCTCCACGGATCCCTACCCGCGACCGCTCCCTTCATCCTGACCGAAGAGGACTACCGTACCTATCCTGCGCGGTTCGCGCCCTTCGTGAATCTGGTCCAGCAGTCCATGATGGAGAACGCCTTCGTCCTCCTCGGTTTCTCAGGGGATGACCCCAACTTCCTGCATTGGTCAGGTTGGGTGCGCGATAACCTCGGAGTCCATGCTCCAAAGATCTACCTCGTAAACTGGCTCGCACTCAGTGCGCAGCGTCGAAGGCTGCTGGAGGACCGAAATGTCGTGCCCATCGACCTCGCCGAACTTCCGCAGGCGGCGGGTTGGCCTGAAAAGGTTCGCCACGCACAGGCGGTCGAATGGTTCCTGCACGCCATGGAGGCGGGTAGACCGTTTCGGGCCTCGGCTTGGCCATGGTCCCGGAACAAGGACGCCTGCAAACCACCCGCGCATCTCGGATGGCTCCCGGCCGGCGCCGGGCCGGGAACAGTAGAGGAACTGCACCCCAGATCATCGTTCATGTCTCCACCAGCGGAACGGGTTGCGGAACTGGCCGAGGCGACGACGGCATGGGCGACCAACCGCATGCGCTATCCAGGCTGGCTCGTCGCTCCCAAAGAGGTACGCGACCGAGTCTGGCAAGGGACGTCTCTTTGGCTTGGAAGCGTTTCCGTCCTTCTCGAGGCAATGCCGCCGCGCGAGCGGCTGCTGGCCCTCGGCGAAGTCCTGTGGCGGCTCGACCTCTGCCTCACACCGGCCGAGATCGTCAGCGGGCTACCCGAAGTCATAGCTTCCACCCTGGACCTCATCGACTTCGACGCACGAGCGCTTTGCATAGGCGACGGGGCAGCTGAACCGATGATGGCGGCGGAAGTCGAAGCCGCAACGACCGCGTTGCTGTCGCATGCTCGCGCGGCTCGATGGAGCGGCCGGGACGGCGACTTTGACCTCGCTCTCGACGGGCTCGCGCGGCTCCGGCCGGCCGACCGCGAGGTTAGCGAGACGATTCGTTATGAGCGCATTCTTCGTAGCGCCCAGCGCCTCGAACACAATCGCCTGGAGGCCGAACTGGATCGGTGGGACGTCGAGGCCCTCGATCCTGTTTGGGGCCTGCGCAAGGCCGGACTTCTGGCCGGGGCGGGTCGGGTCCGTGACGCGTGGTTCGCGCTCCGCTTGGCGTTAGCCCGCGTCCGCCGGGAGACGAGGCGTGACGTAGACGATCACGCATCCCTTTCGAGGGAGGCCTGGGGGATGTGGCTCACGCTGGCTTGGCGGTCCCCGTGGGGAGAGGCGAGGGACCTCCGGCCGGACCGCGTGGATGCATTCGAGCGCTGGCGTGAACTTATCCAGCACGACGGCGACGCAATGGCGGAATACCACTCGCTGCGGTCCGAAATGCTGAAGCCGATTCCGAGTGGCGACACCTCTAAGTCGAAGGGTTTCGAGGGCGGCCAGACATCGACAGTGCAGCACTTCAGGAGCGGCCTGCCCGCCGCCTACCATGCCGCACTGCAGATGACCCGTCTCGCGGAAGCCACCGGGCTGCCCCCCGCAGCCAACAGGGTTCAGATGCTACAGGCAGGCCTCGCCGAGGCAGCCGGCATTCTTGCCGACGACCGCGTCTTGCAGAGCGCATTGCTCGCCATGGCATGCTCTGGGAGCGGTTCCGACAAGGTTCTCACGGGTTTGTTCACGAGGGCGCGAGTCGCGCTTTTGGATCCCACGAACGCGACCCAACTCGCTTTGATCGCCGCAGCGTCGATAGACTATGCGACTCCTAGGGCGCGGCCGCCCGAACCCAGGCACGACCATTGGCTGACCCAGATGCGCGTCTCCCTAGAGGTACTCTCGCGTCTCGCTCTGCGGTGCTCCGCACAGGAGCTTGAGGCACTTCTGGCTCGGGCTGTGTACCTCTACCGGCTGGAATGGCCCGCCGCTCATCTTTGGATGTTCAAGGAACTTTCCAATCTCTTCGCTCGTGTTATCGAGAGCCTCCCTGCGAGTGCTATAAAGGCCGTGGCACCAGCGCTTTTAGATTTACCGGTGCCTGGCACGCACGCCTTCCTTCCTGCTGGTGCTGGCCCTCAGTGGCGAGACCCAATCGCCATGGTGAGCGGACGCGCCCGAAAAATTTCGGTTGCCTCTAGTAACGGCTTACTGTCACTTTCTCCAGGAACAGTCGCAAGGCTCCTTACGACTGGACGCGAAAGTGGCATTGCTCGACCCGTCGTTGTCACCCGACTCCTTTTTCTTCGAGATCTCGGAGCCCTGTCACCCTCTGAGGAGCAGGAACTCGCGGTAATGATGTGGGCCGAGGATGATCGGCCAGCGGGCTCCCTACCCACGGATCTTCAGCTTCAACCTTGGTACTTTCTGCTTTGTCCCGAGCCAGAATCTGGAACTGCTGAGCTGGCGTTCCGCCAAGCCTTTCTGACCTCACGGGATTCACGGAAGCCTCTAGGCGACGTTCTTCGCAACATTGGCTTCGCCCTTTGGCAAACGCGGCTGCGAGACAGGCGGTTGATTATGCGGGAGCCAGATATCGCAGCGGTCCTCGAGCTTATCGAGGAGTGGTCCGGGCGGCCTGTCGTTCCACCGACGCGGTTTTCACAGATAAACCTCAACGATGCCACGAGCGCCATTACAGGTCTTGGCCTTGTGCTCACAGAGCACGCGTTTCCCGCTGGAGTTCTCGGCGGAATCTGGGATAGAGCCAAACGTCTTCAGGAGCTCGGAATTTCGGGCGAAATGCCGTTTTCGCTCTACCCTGGTCTCGCCCGCGCTTTCCCGGAGCGTGCGGAAGAATTGCAGCACGGACTTCGCGCTGGGCTGGTTTCAGCGGAACCGAGCATCGTCAGCGAAGCACTTATAGGGCTTTATCGCTGGATGGACGCGGCGCAGGACCATCGAGACATCCCTGAAGTTGCATCAGACCTTATCATGGAGATTGGATCAATCGTTGCCGCTCGCCGGCCAGGCGCAGTAGCGCGGGCGCTGGAAGTGGCTAGGTGGATCTTCGATGAGGGGCCGATCCGGGCGAGGGTTCTCATCGCTCCAGCCTGTGACCGTGGCCTGGGCTACCTGCTGACAGAAGCTTCCTACGAAGCCGAACTACGCACGTCCGACGAGCAAGACTTCCACGCCGCGCTCCTCCGCCGGAACTCCGTGGAACTTGCGCTTGCAATGGCAGCCTGTAACGAGAGCCCTGCAGAGGGCATCCGGCGCTGGCTCGAGATCGCCGCAGAGGATCCCCTGCCAGAGGTCCGCAACCTCATCCTCAATCGCGATAATTCTCGCGCCTGCCAGGAAGAGGCGCTGCAGGCGCCGTCAGCTATCGCGTCGCCAAAAGGTCCTAAGCCCACTTCCGATGGAGGCGCTCCAGCAGCGTGAGGAATGCAGGCTTGTTCAACAATTTGGCTGCCCGAGTGAAGCAGACGCTCGATTCCTCGGGTCGCTCCGATTGTTGATTATGCAACAGATGCCCCAGCGGGACTGCGTGTTCAGATTCCCGTCTCGTATGCGCGTTCTCCAAGGCTCCAGCGCAGAGACCGTTCGTTGCCAGTCGCACTTGCTCCGCCAGTTCCCATGCGAGCCATGCTCCCCGCCAAGCCGGCCGCCGCGCTGAATGGCAGGTTTCCTGGGATTTTCGGGGCAGACCTGTTGACTGCCGCGACGCGGAGACGGCGAAAAATCGCTCTCCGGAGGCCAATTCTCTCCGGACCTCCTGACTTGGGCGTTTTAGTACGGAACTCAAAAATCCAGGTAAAAGGCCGGTTTCAGCGTGGTCGGCGCTTGCCCTGGTTCGAACCCCACTTGCCCGAAAATCCGTATTTCGAAAGCAAATCGGAGGTACGCTTATCAAGCACCGGGCGTCAGTAGAAAGTATCCATCCGGCCAAGGCCGCGGGTGCTGAGCGCCTTGGCTGGGCGGACGCTTACCGCTTTTGATCAGCGATGAGTTCCTTGAGGCTTTCGATGCCGCGTTCGGTGAAGCCCAGCGTGGCGCGTTCGTCGGTGTCATAGATCCAGAGGCAGCCGTCCTCGGGCTCGAGTTGGTCGGCGATCTCGTCGAGGAGGTCGACGGTCTCGCCGAGCATCTCGGCGGCGCGGGCGATGGTGAAGACGACGCCTGGCGCGGCCACTGTCAGGCGGCCTCGGCGGCGGGGGCTGGCCTGGGCTGCCTTCCAGTTCCAGGGCAGCAGCTCGTGCAGGCGCGACGCCGGGTGGTTGGCGATGCGCGCTAGCACGTCGGCGAGCCAGGCTCGGGGATCGACGTCGTTCAGCTTGGCGGTGGCGATGAGCGAGTACATCGCCGCGGCGCGCTCGCCGCCCCGGTCGCTGCCGGCGAACATCCATGCCTTTCGGCCAAGGGCCACGCCGCGCAGCTGCCGCTCGGCTGCGTTATTCGTCAAACAGATCCTCCCGTCAGTTAGGAAGCGGCTGAAGGCCGCCTCCTCGGCCACCAACGTCCCGCGCCGCTGCGCGTCCCGCCATTGCCACAGCAGACCGCGGCTCACCTCGTTCCGCCGCGCCACATCGACGAACTTCGCGCCCGGCTCGTTCAGCTCGGCCAGGATCCGGAGCTTATCCTCCGGCCGCCAATTCCGACGCCGCTCCACGCCGGTAATGATCTCCACCACGCCAACCGCCTCCGTCCTTACCGGCGCTCCAAAGAACGCCCGTAGGAACACAAGGCAGGTTCAGCGCCACCGCGGTAGGCGGCCCTCGACGGACGGATACAGTAGAAGCGCGCCCGCCTTTAGTCAGGGGCCCGCGCCGCGTCTTCCCCACGCCGCAAGCGCTCCCACAGTGCTCCCGGCCCCAGCAGCACCGACAATAGACCCGCCTGAATCGCCTCAGATTCAGCGCCTGCCGGCTCATGCTGCCCGGCGCCTCAATCGTCGAAATGATGGCGTTCAGCAGCATTCGGCAAATTCACGAACCGCTCCCGCGTTCGCCGCGGCTTGCACGCCAAAGCAGAACCTTCCATCGTGCCAGAACCGGCTACGGAGCCGCCTTCACAATCGACTCCGACAGAGACTTCATCGACGCGGCCATGTCCTTGAGCTTCACTGACGTCACGTCGACGCCTAGGATCTCATAGGCGAACTTGTTCTCCTTGAGTTGCGCCTCGATCGCCGACGCGTTCACTTCCTTCGGAAGCACGCCGAAGAACTTGGTTTTGGTCGGAGACAGCGTCACGACGTAGTCCTGCCCGCCGATCTTGACCGTTGCATCGTCAGCGAGGCGCTCGATGTCCCGGCGAACCTGACCGCCCCACTCGGTCTGGATGAACTCCTTCTCCACGTTCTCGATCGTCTTCTTGTAGGCCTTGCCCGCCGCCGTGGCCGCGTCGCGCTCCTCGAGCCAGACGTCCTTCGCGAACGCCCGGAGCTCTAGACGCTCCGCTTCAGTCAGCGACGAGATCCCTCCCTTCTTGAGCGCGAGCTCTCTTGCCGCGTGCTTGCCCGCCTTCGCCTCGAAGACGGCGGCGATGACGAGCTTGTCGCCCTCACGATAGACGAGCATCCCGTCCGTGATCTGGCGGCTCGCGGCATCGCGGATCAGATGGCCCGGGATGAACTCGAGCTTCTTCCCCGCGGGAACGGTAATGCCGAGTGCCAGCCCACCCTCACGAGTCGAGAGCCAGGGCACCAGCCGCGATTCGATGAGCTCCTCGAGGACCTGGCCCTTCAGATGGTCCACGTTGGGACCCTTGGCGAGGATCCGCTGGAGGGCAAGCTCGTCCAGCCCAGCCAGCTGCGGGTGGGCCTTCTGGAGCTCTCCGAGCAGATCGACAACGGCCTGGTCCACTGTGGTCGACACCACTGCACTGCCCTTGGTGAGCACGGGCACCGCGTCCCCCGCCTCCTTCGCGACGTCCTTGGCCAACTTCTTCTCGACTCGAAGCGCCTTGTCGGCCTTGCCGATCGCGTCAAGGGCTTTTCGTTCGGCGAACCCGCGGCCGCTGGCTCCCATCGCCTTCTGCCATGCGGCAGCATCGCGGCCATACAAGCGGACGAGACGCGCTTCGGTGTATAAAGCCCGGCCGCCCTTCACTAGACGCCCCGCGAAGGGCAGCAGGACGCACGCTCCGAGGATGCCCCGCTCGAGGTCGCTGAGCTTGTAGCCGAAGATGTCCTCACCACTCCAGGCCTCGTACGCCGCCACGATATTGCCGACCACGGGGATGAGCCCAATAGCGAACTCGACGGCTTCGACCATCGCCGGTCGGTCGATCGGTATGTCGCTGGTCTCGTGGTCGACCGGAAGCGTGTCGGCAATCCGGAGAAGCGTCGCCAGATCCGATCGCTCGCTGAGCATCGACCCGAGGCCTGCCCTCGCCGACCACGTCAGCAGCTCCTTCGTGCGAGGCTGCGCCTTGAACCAGGCCATCAGCTCTGTGGAGATGACCTGCATGATCTTCGGGACGAGCGGGTTGGCCCCAAAAATCAGATAGCGCTTCCCGGCCTGCTTGGCTTCGATGACCTCCTGGCGCACCCGGCCCCAGCGGAGGATCTCGAGCGACAGGTTCAGGTACTCCTCAAACTTTCTGCTGTATTGGTCATCGGTCCCGTATTGGGGATTGATCTTCTCGCCGGCCTTCTTGATCGCCGACAGGAGCCAGCGGTCGGGGCCGGTGAAGCCCTGGGCATCCGGGCCCATCTTCTCCCAAGCAAGGACCGAACCCGGATACTGAATCTCGAAGTTCAGGACGCCGCAGATTGCCCGTTGCTGCGCAAGCTCGAACGCCGATCCCTTGCCACTCGCGAGCAGGAGTGCGAGCTTGCGCTCCTGCTCACGGACGACCTTCTTGTAGGGCTCGATGCCGGCCATCGATCACCCTTTGGTCTGGCTGGGTTGCACGGACGCTCAGATTTCGACCCAATCACCCTGTGCGTTCTGCTGCCACTTCGGCAGTTTGTCGTCGGGGCAGAGACGGACGAGGTTGGTGGGAATGCGGACCTTCCACGGATCCCCCTGTGGGATCTCGTCCCCGGGCCGATCCAAACGCTCGGCAATCTCGTCGGCGATTGGAAGGTAGAGCGGACTCGATATCGATGGTAGTGGCCCGCCGTTCCACGTCTCGCCGAAGGTGAGGAAGTGGTCGATCGCGCCTTCGAAGCCGAGCCGTGCCGGCACCGAGACCCGGCAATAACCCGCCTTCAGGAAGTCGGCGAACACCGAATCAGGATCCTCGTAGGCGATCCGCTCATCCCACTGGCTTTTCCGACCCCAGAAGTAGGGATAGGTCACGTACGACATATGCTCCCACTCGAAGGCCTGCTCGAAGAACCGCACGTACGGACCTTCGCCTGCCGCCTCAAAGATGTCGATCTCGGGCAGGTTGTTCGTCCACGAGGTCGCAATCGCGTCGAACAGATCGAAGTGCTGATCGGTCAGGATGCTGATTCAGTTCTTCTTCAGCTCTGTCTCAATCGCGGCGAGGTTTGAAGCCGGATTGTGGCCGTGGATCGCGATGCCCGTCTGGAGCTGGAGCGCCTTGAGCTTCTCCTCGTAGTCGGCAACCTGCTGCATGTGTGCCGTCTGCAGCTTCGCGTGCGTCTCGAGGCGCCACTTATCCATCGCACGGTCGGTCCGGACGCACTTCACCTCAATGGCGCTAGCAAGAGTGGCAACATGGAAGGTCCTGATCGCGAAAGGGATCGTGTCACGTTCATCGTCTAGACTTGTTGTCCACATCCAGTCGCTTGCAGGCATTCGGTGCGTACGTCGGCCGAGCACGACGTCCACGGCACTGTCGCCCTCCCAAATCGTCGTGACCACACCGACAGAGCCGAAGATCGCCCGGTACCCGTCGTCGATCGCGATCTGGCCCGAGTGGGCATAGTTCTTACCCGACTCGGCTCCCTCGGCCTTCCAGTCGGCCGACTTTGTCTTGTACATCTCGGGAGGCGGGGCGACATCCGTCGCGCCGGTCAACTTGACCCACGAGGTGTAGTTCGTCTCCGTGATCTGGCTCGGTGTAAGGTTGAAGTCCGACGGCTTCTGCAGCGTCATCGCGCTGTTGTGCGCGCTGAACATGGCCTGGATCAGGAAGGCGGCCGGCTCCGGAACCAGGAAGTCGAACATCGCGCGTAGGCCATAGTTGAACATTTGCGCCTGGTAGACCTTGTTCACCCACTGGTAGACACCCGAGATGTGTCCCGCACCTGGCACATTGTTTAGCTCGTGCGAGTTCTTCTCGATCGTCTCGGTCGTGAGGGTTGTCTGGACGCGCTGGAGAACGCGCTCGGAAATCTTTTTCGCGCTTCGCTCGGTGACGTCCTGCGAGAACTTCGTGGCCGTTTTGTTCGCCTCTTCCTTCATTCGGTTGTACGGCCCCTCCGCGCTTACCGCGAACTCGACGGTCGGGCCGTACTTCCCGGAGACTTTGAGGCCTGCTTTGACCGCGATGTCCTCTTTGATCGTGGTGGCCGTCTCGCGGGTCATCTCGAAGCGGTCAGTCGTCTCAAGCTCGCGCTCTTCGCTCTTCGTGGTTTCGGTTTCGGCGAAGGTCACAACCTCGCTCGTCTCGCGATGGGTATGCTCGCGGAGCTTCTTCTCCCCCTTAAGAACGTTCTCGATGTGGGCGATGTCCATGCCTTCGTAGCCGATGAGCTGCTGCTTGACGACCAGCAGATCAGCAATTCCGGCGGGAGCGACGGAGCCCTTTGTATGGGGAATTCGGCCATCGAGTGGCAAGGTCGGCCACGGAATTACGCCGCCCCAGGTAAACTGCCCCCAGTCAAGAGCGAGAGGTGTCTGAATGGAGATCAACGCGTGGCCGATCCGCATGAATGACTGTTTGGTGGGCTGCCCGACCAGGCCGTCGATCTCGGCGGCCGTCTTGGCCACCTCCGCTTCGATGACCAAGGTTGCCTTGTCGACGGCCGTCATCGTCAGGTCGATCTGGCGCTGCTTCAGGACTTCGGTGGTGTGGGCGCTGAGCGACCCCGCGCCAGCAGCGGTGAGAACGAAGCCAACCTCGCGCTGGGTGATTGGCGTGAGGTCGGGACGGCCAGCCAGCACCTGCGGTTTCGTGGCGACCAAGGTCTTCGCCAGATCAGTCGTCGTGCTTGCTGTCGAGGCTCCGAGCGTGGGCGCGCGATCGGTCATATCGACGGATCTAACGTTGAATGCCCGAACGTCCACGCCGCGGCGTAATTGGTCGAAATGCAGGCCACGGATGTCGTTTATGTAACCGCTCGCCAGATCCGTCGCGGCGATCAGGCGGAGGCGGTCGGGCGGAAGCGAGCGAGGGCTCGCCTCCTGGACTGTCTGCCGGAAGGAGCTCGCCGGGATCAACGACAGTTCCTTGACCACCTCCGTTAGGCGCTTGTAGTGCGAGACGCGGTCGCTGACCTCCCTGCGTCGCTCGTCGACCTGCTTTGGGCGTTGCTTACGAAGGTCGTCCTCCTTCTCGCGAGTCGACAGAACGGTGCTGCCGGCAAGCGTGAGAGGGAGCTGGAGCGATCGGCGCCGCCAGCGCCGAAGGGCTGCCGCGCCGGCCGGGAAGCGGGGCTCGGCGGCGACCTTCGCCACGATCTCAGCGGTCCGGAGCTGCCGAGTGAGCTTCTCGATCGGTCGCGAGTGCTCCTCCTGGAGCAGCTTGATCGCGAGCAGGCTATCGCGTAGGCGCGCAAGGCCTTGCTGGAACGGCGCGCCCTTCACGGCCGTGGCAGGTGGGCTGCCAAAGGCCGCCGTTACCGCGTCAACGACGTCCTTGTGCTTGACGCCGCCGGCCTGGCCCTCCAATGCGTCGAGGGCCGTCGCAAGTGCAGCCAGCTGCGTCGCCTGGGGATGTTGGTCGGGCCCGCCGAGGAAGGCCGCCGTGCCCACGAAGCCGGCAGCAAATGCCTTCGCTTCGCCCCGAGCCTGGGCACCATTCTGAGGGATCGCGCGTAGGGCGTCCTGGAATGCGGACTTTTGGGTGAGATCGATGCTCGGGGTTACGGGATCTTGCGCGACTGCAGGCCGGGCCAACATCAAGCGGAATAGACTTTCCACGGCTGAATCCTCTCGATTCTGCGGGTCAGAAACGGGGATCGTGGCGTCCGCCCCTACCCCCGCCCGCGCTTCGACAGCCGCACCACCTCGCTTGCGCTATCCGCCCAGCCCGGCGCGGGCACGAAGAACGCCTGTACCTCGCGTGCGCCCTCCATCCGGAACGGCACCGCGAACTGGCCCTGGCCCAGCTTGGCCTTGGTGTACTCGAACTGCTTCGCCGGGTCTTTCTCGTCGCGCGTGACCCGCACCACCACCGAGCCCGCGGCCGGCTGCCCGCCCTCGGCATCCACCACCAGGCCCACCGCGCGCGGGCCGTCTGTGCTGAAGCGCTGGAACTTCGTGCTGCGCCCGGTCACCACCTGCATTTGCGCGCCGCCCAGCAGGTCCACCTTGTGGCGCGGCGTGTCGTTCGGGTCCTCCACCCACGCCGTGGTTCCCACCTCGTTCGGCACGCGCAGCATCTTGCGTGCCTCGCGCAGCGTGCGGTCCGGCAGCACCTTGTTAGAAAGGTTGTCGGGCGCGAACTCGAACATCATCGCCACCTCGCGCGTCTCGCCGGGATCGAGCGTGAGGAAGGTGTGCTGCAGGTAGGTGCGGTACAGCGGGTTGGTCTGCCCTGGCCAGAGGAACACCCGTGTGCGTGCGGGATAGGGGTTGCCTACCGTCACCGTCGTCATCTCGCGCGAGGGGATCGAGGTGCTGCTGATGAAGCGGTCGTAGTTGGACTGCGCGATGTTGTTCAGCTCGGTCTGCTCCACCACCGGGATTGCGGGTGGCGTGGTGGGCGTCTGGTACAGCGGAATGCGCACCTCGATGCAGAAATGCCCGGTAGCGGGCGGCACCCAGTTGGTGCTGAAGGCCACGGTGGCGCCGGCGGCGACGTCGCGTACGTCGCTGCCCAGGAAGGAGGCCGGGGCGCCGCCCGCATTATAGTTCTTGACGTAGAAGTTCACCCGCACCTGCGGCGCATCGACCTGGCCGTTGTTCAGCACGCTGGCCACCACGGTGTTGGCGTTGCCCACCCAGGGCACGTTGCGCCAGGCAGGGTCGGCGGCGTTGCGCGCGTTCTGCACCTCGATGTCGGGGCTTTGCCACTGGCGGTCGGGCGCCGCCGGCCAGGGGCGGATCAGCGGGTCGGGCTTGCCCAGCACGCCGTAGCGGATGCGCAGATCGGCCTTGGCAGCGTCGATGCCGGAGACGTCCACGCGGAAATCCGCCGGCCAGGTCGGGTCGGAGAAATCGTTCTCGCGATAGTCCTCGCCGTTCGACAGCGCCGCGCCCTGCGCATCCGTGTCCGGCGGCAGCAGCAGTATCGCGGGGCGTGAGAACGGCGCGATGTAGGGCGGCGAGATCACGTCGGTGCCCAGCACCACACCATCCTCGGGCAGGGCGCGGTCGCCGATCTGCGCGGCCTGGCCGCGGCGGTATTCGAAGTAGTAGTTCCAGCCATCGGCGATCCGCACCTCGACGGCGCTAAGGCGGTTAGCGGCCGGCGCGCCGGCCTCGGCCGGGTGCAGCGTGACGGACTGGTCCACGTTGCCGCCCAGCGCCTGGAAATCGAAGCTGCGGATCCAGCCGGCATCCACCCAGCCCAGCATCGCCTTGTGCGCGATGGTCAGGTGCGGCAGTGCATCGTCGCCGTGCATCAGCTCCCAGTTGCCCATGTTCCGGCCCGCAACGGCTGGGGTGTACAGGTCGGGCAGGCCCAGATTATGGGCCAGCTCGTGGCTGAAGGTATCGAAGATCTCGCGGTTGCCCACGACGCCCCATTCGTTCGGCATGGAGATGATGCCGAGTGCGCGGCTGCCCTCGGCGGTGGCGTAGGTTCCGCCGAAGGCGTACGGCCAGGCGCGGCGCTGCGCCGTGCCGTCGGCCAGCGCGTCCACCTGCTGCGAGATGCAGGCCAGCGTGTCGAACTGGGTGAAGTCGATCGGCCCGTCGCCTGCCGTGACGCAGGCCTGGGCCAGCGCGCCGCCGGGCGCCCAGTTGCCGCCTGAATCCATCACGAAGTAGTCGCTCCATTGACCGGGCAGCTGCACCGGGCCGAACACTTGGGCGGAGATGTCGAACCGGTTGTTGGAGACCTCGCGGTAGTAGGTGCGCACACTGCGGGTTACGCCGCCATCGGTGACGCCGTTGATCAGTTCATTCATCCAGCGGTCGCGAAAGCCCTGCACGGTCGGCGCATCGGTGCTGAAGCGCTGGTCGGAGGTGTCCACCAGCAGCACAGCGACGCGTCGCGTGCCCAGCGCGGGGCGCACGTTCACGTTCTGCGGGCCGCTGGAGCCGCCGCCCCAAGCGCTGCCGGCGAAGTACGGTGGCGAATCGGCGCCGGTGAACCACAGGCCAGGCCCGGCATCCTCGTCGGGCCACAGCGCGTTCACCTCGAACTTGCCCTGGAACAGCAGCGCGTTGTTGGAAAGGCGCCGCGCCTCAAGCAGGTAGGTGCCGGGGCGGAAGCCGACCAGCAGTATGATGTGCGGCCGGGCCGGGTTCCATGTGCGGTCGCGCGAGGGCGAGATCAGGCCGGCCGGCGGGCCATCGGGCACGCTGAAGGCGATGTCGTTGAAGGCGAGCCGGCCGGTGATTCGCACCGGCAGGCGGTGGAACGAGCCAACGAACAGCGGCCGGCGCGGCATGCCGATCTTCACCGTAATGGCGACGCGGGCCGGCGGCGGCTTGCGCGCGCTTAGGCCGGCGCCGGGGCGGGGCTTCGCGGTGGCGCTGACCTTGGGCGTGCGCATCGTTGGTTCCTTACCGGTCGAGCGAACCGCCAGTTTCCCGTGAAGCACGTCTGTTGTATAATAAATCAGCTGCATTAACGGATCAAGCATGAAATTGACGCATTTGTTCTGAGTGCCCATTAGCGAAGTTCGGGATCACGCTGAGGGGTTGCGGCAAGGCGGCGGAGCATAATTCGGATTATGGCCATGCGGACGAAGGCCGCGGCGATGCGGCAATGCCGCTCGAAGTCGCGGGCGAGGCGGCGGTTGCGGCTGATCCAGCCGATGGTGCGCTCGACGATCTAGCGTTTCGGCAGCACGACGAAGCGGTGGCGGTCACAGCGGCGCATTATCTCCATCTTCCACGTGCCGGTGCGGGCGACAGCGGCGGCCAATTTCGGCCCCTGATAGCCCGCATCGCCGATGATGCGCTCGACGAAGGGGAACAGCCTGCGCGCCTCGCGCAGCAGCGGCTCGGCGCCGTCGCGGTCCTGCACGCTGGCGGGATGCACGATCACTGCGAGCAGCATCCCGATGGTGTCGGTTAGCAGGTGGCGCTTGCGGCCGGCGACCTTCTTGCCCGCGTCGTAGCCGGACGGGTCGAGCGTAGCGCCCCCTTTTGCGCCGCCTTCGCCGTCTGGCTGTCGATGATCGCTGTGGTCGGGCTGACCTCGCGTCCCGCACCCTCGCGCACCGCGACGTAGAGCGCGTGGTGGATGCGCTCGATGGTCCCTTCCCATTCCCAGCGCGAGAAATAGTCCCACACCGTGCTCTTCGGCGGCAGGTCCTTTGCCAGCGCGCTCCACTGGCATCCGGCGGAGAGCACGTAGAACAACGCGTTCAGCACCTCGCGCACGTTTACGGTGCGCGGCCTGCCGCCGCGCTTCGCAGGCCGGATCAGCGGCGCAACCAGCGCCCACGCGGCATCCGTCAGGTCTAAAGGATACCGCAGGCCGCGCCGGTCCGCCGCACGCCGATGCTCAACCGTCCACCCCATCCGTCTGCTCCCGCGAATCACCCGCAGGAGCAGCGAATCACATCCAAGTCAGGCGATTCAATTCCTTTCCGGATGGGCTCATAGGTCTGCCTGTTCTGCCCGTGTCGCGGACTTGTGAAGACAGTGCGGTCTACTGAAGTGGACAAAGCTTGTGATCTGTATGAAATCGTCCGTATCCTTAGTAATGGATTGCTAGTCCGGCTGCACAGACGGGCAGATCGTTGGCCAGTTGATCGCTTCTGTACTCGGCGGCGCCTGCGTCCGCTTTGGGTTGCTACACAGGTTCCGATGGGTGGATCCAGCCCCGTACCGCCCCGGGTATCCGGGGAATGTCGACTTAAAGTCCGTCTCGAATCTCACTGGCAACGAGCACTCCGTCGCAGCAGCAGCATGACGGAGGCGGCGTAGAGGAAGGCTTCGGCTGATGCGACGGAGGCCTCAAAATCCTTGGCGAGGCGGC
>JAQGHV010000348.1 GCA_028288785.1 Rhodospirillales bacterium
CGGCCGAGCGCGCGTGTTGCGGCATCCGGCGGCAGCCCTGGCCCGACCAGCCAGGCACCCACGCGAGCATCAGCCAATGGCGACGCCTCGGTGACCAGCACGCCTGGCTCAGCGCCGCGCAGCAGGCTGGCCGTCGCGGCATCGGGGGCGACCAGCGTGACGAGACCGGCGCCAGCTCGCCGGGCCGCCATCGCCGCGAGCCGCGCGGCACCCACCATCCCCGCGCCGACTGCGATGGCGACATGACCGCGGCTGTACTTGTTGTCCTCCAGCGCGGCGCCGGGCAGCGACCACAGGCCCGGCGCATTCGCGAAATAGCGCGCGCCAACCGCGTCGACCGCCGCATCGGGCACCCCGATGTCAGCGCAAACGACTTCGCCGCACAGCGTCCGGCCCGGCAGCAACAGATGCCCCGGCTTTCTCCGCACGAAGGTCACGGTGAGGTCTGCCGGCCGTGCGAAACCACGTACCAGCCCGGTGCCGCCATCGAGACCGGAGGGCACATCGACCGCAACCACCCTGCCCTGCACCACGTCCAACATCGCTGCCACCTCTCCACCGACATCACGGACGAGGCCGGCGCCGAACACCGCGTCGATAACCAGCCCGGCGCGTGCCGCGCGCTCCGGCTCCCACGCCACCCGCCTGCCGCGCCAACGTGCCGCCATCGCGGCCGCATGGGTCCCGGCGCGCGGATCGCCGTGGCTGGCAACGGCCACGTCCCAGCCCGACTGTTCCAGCAGGCGCGCGACGACATAGCCATCGCCGCCATTGTTGCCCGGTCCGCACAGCACCAGGACCGGCACCGGGCGAAAGCGCGCCAGGATCGCGCAGGCCACGGCTCGTCCGGCGGCCGCCATCAGCACCGCGCCCGGAATGCCGCAGCCGGCATCGACGCGCCCCATCTCCTCAGGCGTCAGCAACGCTTGAACGCCGATACCGCGCATCTGCTAGGCTTCCTCAAACGACATGGAGTCGCCCATGGCCTTCATCATCGCGGTGGCCCAGCGCAAAGGCGGCGCCGGCAAATCCACCTTGGCCGCGAACCTTGCGACGGCGCTCGCAGCGGATGGCGCGCCCGTCGGCCTGATCGACACGGACCCGCAAAAGACGCTGAGCCACTGGTTTGGCGAACGCCAGGCGCATGGCGACAAGGTCCCGGCCCTGGCGTTCGAGAGCCCGTCGGGCTGGCGGATGACCGGCATCGTCGAACGCCTCCGGCGCGAACCGGGCTTCCTCATCCTCGACACGCCGCCGCACAATGAGGCGGACGCCAAGCTCGCCATCCGCGCCGCCGACCTGGTGCTCATTCCCCTGCAACCCTCCCGCGCCGACCTCTGGGCCATGGACGCCACGCTCGATCTTGCCACATCCGAGCGCCGCCCCTATCGCCTTGTGCTCAACCGACTTCCTCCCTCCGGAAAACTCCGCGACGCGCTGTTCGCCGAGGTCGCCGCACGAAAGCTACCCCTCATGGAACAGACCCTCGGCAATCGCGCCGCCTTCGCCGAGGCCCTTGCGAGGGGGCTGGGTGTCACCGAAGCCGCCCCACGCGGACTCGCCGCCGCCGAGATGCGCGCGCTCGCGGAATCGATCGCCATCCTGAGCCTGCGTGGATGCTGAGCCCGCTCTACGCGCTGCATCTGCTGGGCGCGGTGGTCTGGGTCGGCGGCATGGCGTTCGCGCTGTTCGTGCTGCGCCCTTCTGTCCACGCAACCCTCGAAGGGCCGAACCGTTTGGCGCTGATGGAAGCAGTCTACCGACGCTTTTTCCTCATCATCTGGCACGCGATGCCGATCGTGATCGCCACCGGCTACGGCATCCTGTTCGCCCGCTACGGCGGCTTCGCGGGCGTCGGCTGGCATGTCCATGTGATGAACCTCACCGGCCTGGTAATGGCCGGCATCTTCGCGGCGATCGCCCTTGGCCCCTTCCGCCAGATGAAGGCTGCCCGCGCGGACGGCAATCCCGTCGCGGCGGTTGCGGCGTTGAACAAGGTGCGCGGGCTCGTCACCATCAACTTGGCACTTGGCCTGATCACGATTGCCGTCGCCGGCTGGGGCCGCGCATGAGCGTCGCATTGGCGGGGCTGCGCATCGTCGAGGATGCGCATCCGGAATTCGAGGCAGTCGGCGCCATTCAGCGTGGGCTACATATCTTCAACCAGGAAATGGGCGGCGACTATGTCCGCGAGCCCGTCACCTTGCTTGTGCAGGATGAGGCCGGGGCGACGCAGGGCGGACTTCTGGGGCTCACCTTCTGGGGCTGGCTGTTCATCGACTGGCTGTGGCTCGCGGCCGATCTGCGCGGCAAGAAGTTCGGTGGCGAATTGCTGCTGCGCGCCGAGGACATCGCGCGCGGGCGCGGCTGCAAGAACGTCTACACGGACACCTTCAGCTTCCAGGCGCCGAAGTTCTGGGAGAAGAACGGCTACAAGGAATTCGGCCGCCTGGACGACATGCCGGAGGGGCATTCCCGCATATGGTTCCGCAAGAAGTTGTAGGCAGCGACGCAACTGCCACAGGTAGTTTAGCGAGCAACGTGCGCGATGCGCGTGTCCGCTTCGGCAGGGGATCAATCGTCGGCTCGCGACCAAGGCCGGAAGCCAAATCGAGCGCCGCCGGTGGTTCGGCAAGCCAAGCGCGCGAAGCGTGCGCCTGGCGCTTGAGGGCATAAAAAGCGAGTAAACGGCCCCTCAGACCATTTAAGTATCGTCACCCTCGGCCTTGCGGCGCAGTTCGCGAAGCCGTGCCACGCCACCACGCAGCTTCGGATGGATGGCGAGTGCAGCGCTGAAGCTGCGCAACGCACCCGCCGCGTCCCCCCGCTGATCCTGAATGCCCGCGAGCGTCAGGAGCGCTGGGAAGTGCCGGGGCTCCAGACGTAGTGCCTCACGGAGATCCTGCGCCGCCGCGACCAGGTCGCCACCCATCGCATAGGCCTGCGCGCGCAGATGCCACAGCTCGGCCGCAGTGGGTTCCAGCGTAATCGCCGCGTCGAAATCCTCAAGCGCTTCCTCCGCCGCGCGGCCCTGGAGGTTGCGCAGCCCGCGGCGCACCAGCAGCCCCACCGCCGCGGTAACGCTCTCCTGCCACAAGGAGCGGATGCGCGCCTCGACCAGCGCGCCACCCGCCTCATCCGGTGCGTCGGCGAGTGCGGCGAACAGGCGCTCGAGTTCCGCCTGCCGGGCCTCGGCGGTGGCTTGGCGCGACGGTGCCTGGGCAAGGGCAGCCGGGGCGAGGAGCATCAGCATGACGAGGGCGCGGCGCATTGCCCAATTGTCCGCCAGGCCAGGCGCCCCATGCAAGCCCGCAGCGCAACGCCGCCGCGACGTTGTCATGCGCGCCGGCTGGAATGCACTCCAATTTCAGTCCGGCTTCGCATCCCGTTCAAGCCCGCAGCGCAAACCTTCGTAGCGGGTGCCGCTACCCGCGGCTCAATCGCAGCCCGGCCTGGGCCACGATGGCGCGGAACTTCTCCAACTCCGCGACGATGAAGGCACGCGTGCTGTCGGGCGTGCTCGGCGCGCCGGCGTCGACACCCGCAAGCGCCAGGCGCTCCCGCAGCACGGGCTCGCGCAGCGCGGTGTTGGCAGCCCGGCTCAGGGTGTCGACCACGGGACGCGGCATCCCGGCCGGCCCCATCAGCACATTCCACGTTCCGAAATCGAAGCCATCGAGGCCGAGTTCCGCGAGCGTGGGCATCTCCGGAAACAAAGGGCTGCGATGTAACGCCGTGACGGCCAGCCCGCGCGCCCGGCCCTCGCGAAGGTTGGTGGCGGTCGAGGCTAGCACCTCGAAGCTATAGGCGACCTCGCCTTTCGCCAGCGCCTCGGTGACCGCCGAACCGCCGCGGTAGGGGATGTGCTCGCCGCGCAGCCCGCCGAGGCGAAGGCCCATGTACTCGCCCGCCAGATGCCCGATGCCGCCGGCGCCGGAGGTCGCCCAGGGCAGCTCGCCCGGCCGCGCCCGGATCGCCGCCACCAGCGAGGCGAAGTCGCGGAAGGGTGAATCGCCCGGCACCATCACCACCAGCGGGCCGGAGCCGATCATCGCGATCGCCGTGAAATCCGCCACCGGATCATAGCGCGTGCTCTCCGGCAGCGCCGCCGGATTGGTCCCGTGCGAGGAGGCGGTGGCGGTCAGCAGCGAATATCCGTCCGGCGGCTGGCGGCGCACGTATTCCGCGCCGATCGAGCCGCCGGCACCGCCGCGATTCTCGATGATGATGCGGCCGTCGCGGCCGAGCAGCGGGTTCATCCGGTCCCCCAGCAGCCGCGAGGCGATGTCGGCCGAACCGCCGGCGAGGAAGGGTACCGTCAGTGCGATGGCGCGCGTCGGGTACACCGCTTCCTGGGCGCGGGCGCCGGTGGTCCCGCTCACCAAGGTGGGCACGGCGAGGCTGGCCCCGAGAACGTCACGCCGCGATGCTTTCATGACCGTCTCCCAATTTCTTCACGCCTTTCTAGCCGCGTCAGGCCGCCCATTCCAGCGACACCGGGCGGGTCGGTGCCGCCGTCTGGACGCCGGGCCGCCCCCCTGCCACTCTTCCGGCGCTTTCCAGGCGTCCCTTGAGGTGGAAAGGAGACCGCGCATGCCGCCAAGCCTCCGCCTTGCCCGCCGGACCATCCTCGCCAGCGTCGTGCCGTTCAGCGCGGCGCTGGCGAGCAATCCCGAAACCGCCAGCCTGCTGGTGCCGGGTCCTGAAATGGGTGCGCAATTCCGTTGGCTGCAGCGATTGGGGGCCGGACTTGGCCGCGCGCTGCCGCAGGCGACCGCGCTCCGCGTCCTGGCGGTGGGTGGACCGGACGGCGTGACGGCCGCCAATCGCTTCGCCACCGAAGCAGGCCCCGATGGCCAGCATCTGCTGGCCCTGGCACCTGGCGCCGCCCAGGCCAGGCTGCTCGGCGACAGCCGCGCGCGGTTCGACCCCGGGCCATGGCTCGCTGTTTGCGCGGTGGCGCAACCGGCCGCGCTCATCGTGCGGAGTGGCCGTGCGCGTGGCTCGCCAGTGCGTGTGGCGCTTTCCAGGCCGGACTCCCCCGGCGCCTGCGCGCTGCTCGCGCTCGACCTTATGGGCATCGAGAGCGTGCCGGTACACACGAGTTCACCCGAGGCGGCGTATCGGGATGGCGTGGCCGACGCGTTCCTGGCGAGCGGCCCCAACCTTGCCGCGATGGCGGAGGGCCTTGGCGCCACCCTCGCCTTCGCCGCGGAAGCCGGCACCGGCCGGCGCGACCCGGCGCTGCCGGACACGCCGACCACGATGGAAATGTACCCGGAAATCGCCGCGACGGCCCGCTCCGCCTTGCGCGCCGCACTCGCCGCCTGCCGTCTGCGCGCGCTGGTCGTGCTGCCGAGCCTGACGCCGGCCGACACGCTCACGGCCTTTCGCCGCGCGGTGGGCCGGTTCGTGGACGAGGCCAACGTCGATCAACCGCGCGCACTTGCGCCGGCCGATGCCGTGAATCTTCAGGCGCAGCTCTGCCCTGGCGCGGAAGCCGCGATGCACTACCGGGAGTGGCTGCTGCGCCGCTTCAACTGGCGCGCTGCCTGACTTCGAACGGCACGAGCGTCCGAATGGCCGCCGCGGGTCGTCCGGCAAGACAAACGCACGCCCGCGAGCCCTAGCGGCTACGCGCCCACTCAACAACGCGCCACAGCGGGCCCACTGCCAGGTTGCACAGCAGCGTGCGCGTCAGGTGGAACCCCAGCACCAGCGGCACGGCAAGGTCGAGCGCCTTCGCCGTCACTGCCATCTCCGGCATCCCCCCCGGCGCCATGCCGAGCACCACCGCCGCGATCGGCAGCCCTGAGACCAGCGCGAGCCCGAGCGCGATCACGGCAAGCAACACCGACAGCGCGACGGCGGAAACCATCGACGCGACGGCGAGCCGCCGCGATCCCAGCACAAATTCCCGCGTCAGCTTCGACCCCAGCGTGGCGCCCAGCGCCACTTGCGCCGCATCGACCAGCGGCATCCACATCCCCGACGGCAATTCCCCGGCCCAGGCCAGCCCGATCGCCAGCAGGCACGGCCCGAACATCCAGGGATTGGCGAAGTTCGCGCGCTCGCCGGCCCAGGCGATCGCAGCCCCGACCACCGCCAGCCCGGCCAGCCCGGGCCACCACACCGCAGGGCGCGAGGCCGCGAAGGCGGCGTCCGGCGGCAACCCGGAGGCGAGCAGCGCCAGCAACGGCGGAAAGACCACGACCACGACGATCAGCCGCATCGTCTGCGACACGGTGACCGGCGCGATGGACACGCCCGCGCGCGCGGCCAACACGACCATCACTACGATGCCGCCGGGCACGCCCGCGAAGAAGGCGGTCCGTTCGTCCAGCCCGCCCATCCGGCGCAGGATCGGCCCGACCACCAGCCCGGCCACGATCGAGAGCAGCCCCGCCGCCAGGATCACCGGGAAGGCGCCCGCCACCGCCCTGATCACCGGGGCCGTAAAGCTCTGCCCGAGCGCAAGTCCCAGCACCAGCAACGCCACCGGCCGCGCAATGGCAGGTATCTCGGGCGGGCGCCGCCAGGCGATGCAAGCCGTCGCCACCATCGCGCCGATCATCCAGGCGAGCGGCACGTGGAGCAGATGCGCGATGAAGCCGCCGGCAGCCGCGATGACAAGCGCGCCGGGACCAGACAGGAGGGAGGAAATATTCACTGCGCGGCATTGTCGCGCGCAGGTTTGAGCCCGTCAAAAACACCCTTCGAATCAGGTTCCGGTTAACGTTTTGGAAAGGTCTGATCCGCATACTGAGTCCCTAAGATCATGCCCCAAGACATCTCCCTCAGTGGCCCCGCCACATCCGAACCTCTCCGCAGCGTAACGCGGGCGCCGGTGCCGATTCCGGAAGGGCCCACGGTCGCGCGGGCGGCGGTCGCCGCGGCACCAAACCCCACCCTTCGCCTCGACAGCGGCCTCGGCATGGTTGTGATCGAGTTCCGCGACTCATCCGGCGAGGTGGTGGCATCGCTGCCGACACCGCGCGAGATCAACGCCTACCGCGTCGCCGCCATCACCCACGGCCCAGCCACGATCCGCGATCGCGACGGTTCCGCGAACTGGCTCCATCTCTAAACTGGGATGCGTCGGCGGAAACGCTGAACCCAGCGAGCGGCCAAAGGTCGCCAGCGTCGCGGTCTACGCGAACAGGCTCAGCGGGTACCCACTTCCCTGCCCCGCATCGTCCATGTTCGCATGGGTGAGGTAGCGCTCGATCAGCCGCTCCACCTTCTTCGGGTCACGCAGATCGGCGAGCGGCAGCCGCTTCGCCACCGCGCGCGACTGCGCTTCCACGCTCTGCAGCGCGAGCTCGTCCGGCAGGCCCAACGCGCGGGTCACCACGCGGCGCAGCACCGCATTGCCGAGCAGGCCATAGGTGGAGGTGACACTCGCCGCGACCTGCTTGAAGTACAGCGCGTCCGACAACCCCGTGGTCGTCTCGTCGAGCGACTGGCGCCATTGCAGGCTGCGCAGCCCCTTGTCGAAACGCGCGAGGTTCGCAAGGTCGCGCAGTGCCTCGATCCCCTTCTTTTTCAGGTCGAGTGCGACCACCGCGTCCTTCCACCTGATATCGGTGAGCCGGCTCAGCAGGCCTTTGGGATCGGCCGGGTCCGCCGCCAGCGCGCGCCGCGCGAGGCCCGGATAGTCCAGCTGGTCGCCAAGCCCCATCGACGGCAGCAGCACCGCCAGCACGCGCGGATCGCGCAACGCAGCGTCCAGATCCTTCGCCTTGCCGATGGCGGTCTCGAAATCCTTCATCTTGCGCTGGACCTGCGGGTCCTTCGCCAAGCGCTCCAGCGCGCGCGCCTCCACCTTCGGGTCCAATGCCTGGCGATAGCTCGGGATGACGCTGGCGAGACCGTACGACATCGCCTCAGCCCGCCCCGCCGAGACCGGCCGCGACCTGCTCGTTCACATCGATCAGAAAGTCGAAATCGGGGGTGGCCTGGTCCATCTCCCGCCGCACGGCGCGGCCCAGCGAGATGATGTCGGCGCGAAGCCGATCCGGCATCGCGTTGGCCGGGTGCCCAAGGGCCGATTCCACCGCCAGCCAAAGCCGGCGGTTGTCGGCGATGGCGCGGACGCGGCGCATATCCTGTTCCGCACCGGCGAGCGCGGCGCGGAGCGAACCCGTCACGCGGCGGAACACATCCGCCTCCTGCAGGCGCGGGTCCATCGCGGCGCGCGCGGCGCCATAGGCCCGCATGGCCACGGCCGTCACGCGTCGGCCTCATCGCCGGCGATGGCGACGGCCGGCGTGAGGCCGAGTGCGACATCCTCATGGCGCATCACCCGGCGCACCAGCTTGAGCGCTTGGTAGCATTCGTCGCTCTCCGCCGCCGCGAGTGCCCGGTCGAGCAGGTCGCGCGCGAGCACGGAGGTGGTCGCTTCCTGGAAGGCGGCGATCAGCGGGCGCGCGGCGACGAAGCCCTGCTCGCGTTCCATCTCCTCGCCGATATAGGCGGTCTGCAGGGCAAAGTAGATGCGCCGCGCCGGGGTATTCGCGGCCTCCGGCGTCATCAGCTGCTTGCCGAACAGGAACCGCGCCTTGGCGGTGAGCTCGATGCGGGTACGGTTGCGGAAGCGGATGGGGGCGCCGTTGACAACCATCAGGTCGCCCTGGCGTAGTTCGAGAACGAGCGTCGACATGGCTGCTCCGTAATGGGGCTGAGCGAGGCGGAAAACCCGGCGATGGCGGCGGCGCGCGAGGCTGCGCGCCGCCGCCCACCAGCCCTTAGCGGAACAGGCTGAGCAGAGCCTGCGGCGCCTGGTTCGCGATCGACAAGGCTTGCGTGCCAAGCTGCTGGCGGATCTGAAGCGCCTGCAGCTTGGCGGATTCCTTGGCGAGGTCCGCATCGATCAGCGCACCCATGCCCTCGTTCAGCGCATCGATCTTCTCGCTGTTGTAGGAGAGCTGCTGCGCGATGTACTTGTTGTTGCTGCCGAATGTGTTCAGCGCGTTGCCGATCGAGGCCATGATCGTGCTGAAATCGCCACCATCGGCAAGCGCCGCCTGGGCCGCCGCCGCGTCCGTCGGCGCGGTCGCCGCAACCAGCAGCGTACCAGCCCCGTCCACGGAGGTGATGGTGTAGGTGGTGCCGGTCTCATTCCGCGTCGCCGAGAAGGATGCGGCGTTGGTTGTGTCGAGCAGGTTCTGGCCGTTGTAGGTGGCGTCCTCGACGAAGTCCTCGAGCTGCCCGCGCATTTCCGTGTACTGCGATTCATACTGGGCGCGCTGCGTCGCGTTCAGCGTGTCGTCGGCCAGGCGCACCAGCGTGGTGCGGATGTTCGCCATCGCGTCGGACACCTTGGTCAGGCCCGAAAGTGCCGTCCCGAGGATGCCCTTGGAATTGCCCAGCTGTTCGTTCGCAGCGGTAAGGCCGGCGATGTCAGTCCGGATGGTCTGGGCCACGGCAAAAGCGGCGCCGTCATCCTTCGCATCCGCGACGCGGAAGCCGGTGGAGACGCGCTTCTGCGTCATCGCCAGCGACTCGCTGGTGCGGTTCAGGGACTGCAGGGCCACCATGGCCGAGCTGTTGGTGTTGACTGAATTGAGCGACATTGGGGTCTTCCCCTTATTTTCAGCGAGCCGGCCATCAGGACGCGGACAAGCCAGGTTGGGTTCCGCATTTTGCGGTATTCCGTCATTCTACCCGGCGAGGGTTAATGGACCCTCAAGCGAGCAATTCATGGGCGGAATTCGACGCCCGGCGAGCGCGCGCAACACTCACAGGAAGCGCGCGAGGCTGAGCGTCGAGGCCATCGAGATCGCGCGGTAGGAGGCCTCCAGCTGCGCCTCGGTCGCCTTCATGCGGGTGATCACGTCGGCCACGTCGACCTCCTCGATATTGGCGAGCTGGAGGGTGAGGATGGTCGTCACCGCCTCATGGTCGGTGCGCATGGCCCCGAGCCGCACCTCGGCGACACCGAGCGCGCCCTGTTCCTGCGCGATGCCGGCACTTGCCGCTCGCAGCCCGCTGCGCAGGCTCACCATCAGGGTGTCGAACGGGGGACCCTGCGCCAGCTGATCGCTGCCGAGTGCTGCCAGGCTTGCGAGGCCGCGCAGCAGGTCCCGCGCCCAGGAGCCGGTGGTCTCGCCCGTACTCGCGGCACCGGCATTGCGATTGGCGAAGAGGCCCGCCGCCACGAGCTGGCCATCGGCACCGGGCACGCTGGTCCTGGTATCGGCGAGCCCCCGCGCAGGGTCGGAGGCATAGTCGGAGAACGGGGTCACGCCGGGTGCGTCGCTGCTGGCGGCGTCGCCGGTCGCGGCCCAGACGGCCGCGGCGTCGCTGCCGCCCAACCCCTGCACCGCGGCCGTGATCTGCTGCACCATCCCGCTATCACCGATGGCGGCGGCGTTGGGCACCGGCGGCCGCGTCGTGTCGAGGCCGCCGAAGACATAGACGCCGCCGATCTGCGTGTTGAGAAGCTCCGTCGCCTGGGCAAGTGCCACGCGCGCCTCGACGGCGGCGGCCGCCACGCCCACCGGGTTGGCGGTGCTCGCCGACTGGGCCAGCGCAAAGGCGCGGGTCGCGATGCCGAACAGCGCCTGGAGGCTCGTCTGCGCCACCCCCACCTGGCCGAGCGAACGGTCGATCACGGTGGCGTAGGCGGCGCGCCGGGCGACCTCGCCGCGCAGGTCGATCGCCCGCGGCACCGAGGGCGCGATGTCGCCGAGCGTCGGGCCACGCCTGGTATCCGAAAGCTGGCGCGTCAGCGTTTCGTAGCGTGTGCGCAGCATGCTGGCGCCGTGGTCGAGACGGGAGAGGGCGGAAAATCCGGTCATGTCAGAGCCTTTGCAAGCATCGGGTTCGAGCATCGACGCCCGTTGGCAGGAGCGAAATTGCTCCGCCGCAGGGCGCTCGGCCGGGCGTCAGTCCACCGCCCCTCACCGCACCGCCTGCATCAGGGCATCCCACATTGCCTGCACCGTGCTCATGACGCGCGCATTGGCGGCGTAGGCGTTCTGCAGGGTCACCATCAGCGAAAGCTCATGATCAACATCCACGCCAGAGCGCTCGGCGAAGCGGTTTGCGAGGGCGTCGGCCAGCGTCGCCGCATCGTCGCGCGCAACCGTCGCCTTCGCGCGCTCGCCGGTCTGGCTGGCACTCACCTGCGCGGCGTAGTCACCGATGCTGCCGGCTGCGAGGAAGGGCGAGGCGAGCGAGCCATCCGGACCGAGGCCGGTCGTGCCGATCGGTACCCAGACGACGCCCGCCTGCGCTTCGTTGCCGAAGGTGTTGTCCAGCACGCGGTCGAGCAAGGCGGTGAAGCCGGCCGGTCCATCGGCTGGGTTGGGCGTGAAGTCGGCGGCACCGAGAGGCGACCCGCTGATCGCTTGGCTACCGTCGCGCAGCAGGCGCGGCGTATCGGCGATCGCGGAGTTTAGCCGGAAGGCGGCGGCGAAGCCCTGCAGCGGGCTGCCTGCATAGGACTGCGTCGGATCCGGCACGGTGCCGTCGCCACCGGTGAACAGCGTGAGGCCCTGCGCATCGAAGCGCGCCGCGATGGTCGCCGCGGCGACATCGAGCTCCGCGGCATAGCGCGGCAAGGTGTCGTCGCGCAGCACGATGAAGGCGGCGAGCCGACCGCCCGTCACCCGCGCCGTGATGTCGTTGCCGTAGAGCGTGACAGCGGGGATACTGCCGCCCGGCCCGTAGTAGGACGCGTCGCCCAACAGCGCCGGCGCGGTCGCGAAGGCGTCGCCGTGGACCGGAATGGACAGCCACTGCCCACCCTCCGTCACCAGCGAGATGCCGCCATCCGCGGTGGGCAGTGCCCGCACCGGAAGGTTCTCGGACAAAGACGCGAGCATGACGTCGCGCTGGTCCTCGATGTTGGCCGTGCTGATGCCGTTGCTGCGGTTCTGGCGGATCTGCTCGGTCACTACGCCGATGCGTGCGAGATCGCGGTTGATGTCCGCGACCGCCGTTACGACGCCATCCTGGCTGCGCTGGCGCGCTTCGGCGACCGCGCCATAGGCGGTGCGGATTCGGTCCACGACGGCATCGGCGGCGACGATCACGTTGGATTGCCAGCTCGGCGTCGCGGGTTCGGCACGGAGCGCGATGAAGCTGGTGCGCAGTGCTGCCACGCGGTCGCCGAGGCTGTCGCCCGCCCCGACCTGGCCATGCGCTTCCTCGACGACGCGCAGCAGCTCCTCCCGCATGGTGGCCGCCGCCAGTGCACCGCCGGCCTTGTTGGACTGGGCCACCAGCGCGGCGTCGACATCGCGCGCGGCGACCCCGATGCGCACGCCGAGCCCCCGCCCCCCGACGGATGACGCGAGCGAGGGCAGCGTCTTGCGCGTGTAGCCTGCGGTCGAGGCATTGGCGACGTTATCGGCCGCCACCCCCAGCGCACGCTGGGTGTAGGCCAGACCGGATTGCGAAATCGAGAGGGCGGCGCCGAGGGACATGACAGGCTCCAGCTTGCGCGCCAGTAGATGAAGGCGCGCCTAGCAGCGAGGGAAACGCCGGCCTTTTGCCGGTAAGCGAGAAGGCGGCACGAGCCTCTTGCTCGTGCCGAGCGGCCGAACGGCCGCCGCCGGTCGTCCTGCGAAGCCAAGCACGCGGAGCGTACGCCAGGCGTTTGAGGGCACGAGAATAAGGAAACTTGCGCGGTCATTTTTCATGACCGCGCGAGTTACCGCTTCATGTTCAGCGTCTCCTGCAGCATGTCGTCGGTTGTGGTGACGATGCGCGTATTCGCCGAATAGGCGCGCTGGGCCACGATCAGCTTCGAGAATTCCGACGCGATATCGACGTTCGAGCTCTCGATCGATCCGACCGCGATACTGCCCACGCCATTGGTGCCGATGTCGCTAACCCGAACCTCCCCGGATTCGACGTTGCGCTGGAAGGCCTGGCCGTCGCGGCGGTCCAGCTTGTCCGGATCGTTGAAGGACACCAGCGGCACGCGCGCGACCACCGCGGAGCGCCCATTGTCGTAGTTGACGATGACATCGCCATTCTCGCGCAGCGCGACGGAGGAGAAGGCGCCGAGTGCGACGCCGTTCTGGGAGATGTCGCGCAGCGCGTATTCCGCGCCGGCGAACTGGGTGATGCCGCTCGCCTGCGCGAAGTTGCCGAGGTTGAGGTTGAAGACCTGTGGCCCCTGCCCGAAATCCGCGGTG
Organism: Rhodospirillales bacterium; assembly: GCA_028288785.1. Taxonomy (GTDB): domain Bacteria; phylum Pseudomonadota; class Alphaproteobacteria; order Acetobacterales; family Acetobacteraceae; genus Plastoroseomonas. The sequence continues at coordinate 13,152 of JAQGHV010000348.1, forward strand.
ACCGCGATATTGGCCAGCGCGCCGGCCACCGCGGCGGACCCCACCACTCCAGACTCGTTGCTGAAGGAGCCGAGCAGGCCGGCATCCGTGGCCGGGCTGCCCGCTTGGCCGAAGTTCACCTCGATGCTGCCAAGCGTTGAGGGCGACGAATCCGGCGCCGAGACCGTCAGCGACCAGACATTGGCCGAGACCGGCGCCCAGGTGAGCTGCAGCACGCGCACCGCGCCAAGCGTGTCGAAGATGTTGATCTGCGAGGACACCGGATCGGCATTGGCGGACGTGGCCGGCAGGTTCGCCGACACCGCGATCTCGGAGGTCGCGACAGGGTTGGAGACGGTGCGCTGCACCTGGATCGGCGCCACCCCGGTGCGGTTCGGCTCGCCGCTTGCGGCCATGCCCCAGCCCTGCAGGTAGTAGCCGCCGCCATTGACCAGGTAGCCCTGCTCGTTCAGCGCGAAGTCGCCCGAGCGGGAGTAGTATTGCTCGTTCGAGAAGGTGGTGGTGGTGCCGGTGATGTCGGCTGGCCGCGCGACGGAGAAGAAGCCGCTGCCGGTCACCGCCATGGCGAGCGGATTGTCGCTCTGCAGCACGGCGCCCTGGATGGTGTTCTGGTAGTCCGGCTGCCCATGCACGGCGCCGGACCCATGCAGCCGCGCGTTGCTCTGCGTGATGAAGGACACGAAATTCGTGTCGACGCGCTTGTAGCCCACGGTCTGGCTGTTCGCGACATTGTCCGAGATGTGCCCGAGCGCCCGCGACTGCGCGGTAAGGCCTGAGATCGCGGTGTACATGGAACCGAGCAGTGACATGGGGCTCTCCGGTCTGGGCTTTTGGGGCAGTGCGTTACCGGTGCTTCGGATGAACGCAGGCAAGGCGGTGTTGGGTCGTGAAGCGCAAGCCGCGTGCCAGAGAATTGGCCGGTGAAGCCTGCGATTGCTGCCGGGGAGAGGGTGCGTGGGCGGCAAAATCGGCCGTCTCGCGGCTGGGAATGCCGGCCGATTGGCCCAAATTCCTGGCCCACCCCTTGCAGCCTCGAGCCGGAGACGCCCCGCGATTCTGCTGGGCCGGAGTTGCCACATGGAGAGTCCCGCGATCGCTGCGCCAGTGCCGGAGCCCGGTCCGCCCCCCCGTTCCGGCGTCGCGATGGCAACACCGGCGGAGAGCGGCTTCACGACTCATATGCGCCGGGCCGAAGCGGGCCAGGCGCATCCGCCTGCGGTGGAGAAGGCTGCAATTCCCGAGGGCGGCGAAGCGCCTGCCGATGTGGCCACGGCACTGCCGGCCGACCCTGGCCTCGACGTCACTGCGCCCGCGGCTCCGGCATTGGCGGCCAAGGCTAGCGCGTTGGAGGAGCCCGAGGCCTTGGCGGTAGCCATCGCCACGCCGGCGGACTCCGACCTCGGCGTCACTGCACCGACCGAGCCGGTATTGGCGGCCGAGGTCAGTGCTTTGAAGGACCCCGAGGCTCTGGTGGCCGCCAGTGCCACGCCGACCCCGGGTCCGGTCCTTCCCGAGGCACCGCCGATTCCTTCCGCACGTGCGGCGGAGGATCAGCCGATGGTGGACCTTGCCAGCATTGAACCGCAGCCCGTCCTGGCGGCCCCGGCTCCACTGCCGCCTCCTACGGCCGCGACATTGGTGCCTGGCGCCGGAAAGGACCGCCTTCCCTCCAGTGGTGCGCTCGCTTCCCCCGTCCTCACGGTGCCGAATGCCGCTTCGCCGACGGTGCCCGGAACCTCCGTGTCACCGGGGGTGGGCGCAACCGCGAACCTTGCAGCGAGTGTCGCTCCGGTTCCGGCACCAGCGGCCGCTACCGATGAGGCGCCGGTGGGGGCGCCGCCGACGGCGCTTTCCCAGGCTGCGGCATCTCAGCTGCTGGCCGCGACGGCAGCTCTGAAGCAGGTCCCGATCGTCGAAAAAAATGTTACCGAAGTCAGCGTCACCGCTGTTTCGAGGATGGCTGCATCGACCGCGCCGATCACCTCCGCCGGCGCGCCTGGCGCCACGAGCGCGAACGCCGTCGCCCCCAGCGAGGCCCCGACGAACCCGGCCAGGGACCCGCGCGCCAAGCTCCAGGAACCCGGCCTCGCGCACGCCCCGGCCGATGCACCCTCGCAGGCACCGCACGAGGCCTTTGCCAGCGAGGCGCCGCCCCTCGACAGCCACGTGGCGTTGCACGGCGCGCCAGCGGCAGCGGCAGCACCGTCCACCAAGCCACCTGCACCAATGCTCCTGGCCACCCTGCCTGTCCCACTCGCGCTCGCGGAGGCCCGACCCCCCGCACCACCCGTTCCTCCGGCGCGGCAGCTCGCCCCCCTGGCCGCGGCTCTCGCGTTCCAGACGCGAGATGGCGAGACCAACGCGCTGTCAGTCGCACTCGACCCCGGCGAGCTCGGCCGCGTCGAAATCAGCGTCGAACGATCGGGCGGGAACATCGCGATCCGCGTCACCGTCGAACGCGCCGAGACACTCGCCCTGCTGCAGCGCGACCAGCGCGAGCTCAGCCAAAGCCTGGACCAGGCGGGGGGCGGCGAGGGTGGTCGCTCGATCAGCTTCTCACTCTCCGGGCAGGGCGGCGGCCAGCGGCAGGGCCAGGCATCGCCCGGCCAGCACGGCACCGCGCCGCCCTGGTCCAGCGCCGCCGAAGCCCGCGCCTCACCGATGCCGGACAGCCCCCGCCCGCGCAACGCGCGCTCCCTCCTCGATCTCGCCATCTGATCCGAAAGGCCTTTCACATGTCCGGCTCCCTCGCCAACACGGCTGCCGCAGCCGCCGCGCGCACCACCACCGCGACCACTTCCGCGCGCAGCGGCAGCATCGCCGGGGACTTCAACACCTTCCTCACGCTCCTCACGACGCAGCTGAAAAACCAGAGCCCCACCGACCCGCTCGACACCAACCAGATGACGGCGCAACTGGTGCAGTTCGCCTCGGTCGAGCAGCAGATCACGACCAACCAGAACCTTACCCAGCTGCTGTCGCTGCAGCAGAACAGCGCGCTCACTGCCGCCGCCGCATTGGTGGGCAAGCGCGTAGAGGTCGAGTCCGAGCGCCTCTCGCTGCAGAATGGCAGCGCCGGGCTGCGACTGCCGGCGGCCGGCACCGCGATGGCGGCGCGCGTCACCGTCAGCGATGGCGCCGGGCGCGTGGTGCGCCTGGTGGATGTGCCACTCGCCACCAGCGCGAGCGATTGGGCCTGGGATGGCCGCAGCAATGCCGGCGTGCGCCAGGCCGATGGCGCCTACCGAGTCGCGGTCGCAGGTATCGGCACGGATGGCCAGCCGACGGGTACGCCACCGACCTTCACCGTGCTCGGCACGGCAACCGGCGCCACCCGCAACAGCACCGGCGTCGCGCTCAGCCTGGGCGCGCTGTCGCTCCCCTATGGACAGCTTCGCAGCGTCACGAATTGATCCCTGCGGTCATCAAGAATGACCGCAGGGATCAGCTTTTTTGTGCCCTCAAGCGGCGGGCGTGGCCTCCGGCCACTTGCCTCGCCGGACTGCCGGCGGCGCCCATCCGGGCTTGCGGCGCTGAACGCCGATTTGCTCCCAGATGTCGCGAGCAGGTTCCGCGTCTGGGGGTGCCGCACTGCCGCAAGGCGCGTCGTTCCGAAGCGACGTCTCCGGCGTGGCGCGCACGCTCCGCGTGGCTGGTTCAAAGAGCTGCCAGCATTCCTTCCTCCGCCCGGCACCGAGCCGCGCAACCAGGCGGCACCGCGTTAACTCCATCCTAGGCATCGACCCGGCAATGTCTGCCCAGCGCGTGGCAGGATGCCGCCGCTGGGAGTGCCATCGCCATGCCCCGTCAATATGACCTCCGGCAGGATCTCCGCCAGTCAGGGTGCGCCCGGTAATGGGTGGCCTCATCTCCCAGCTTCGCGCCTTCGGGACGCTGCGCCTCGCCGCAATGGGCGGCGTTGCCATCGCCATGTTCGGCCTGCTCGGCTGGCTCGGCATGCGCGCCAGCCAGCCCACAATGGCCCTCCTCTACGGCGAGCTCGAAGCGCGCGACGCGGGCCAGGTGATCGCGAGCCTGGAGCGCCAGCGCATCCCCCACCGCATTGCGTCAGGCGGCAGCCAGATCCTGGTGCCCGAGGACCAGATCGCGCGCCTCCGCCTCTCCCTCGCCCGCGAAGGCCTGCCGAATGGCGGCGTCACCGGCTACGAGATCTTCGACCGCGGCGAGTCGCTCACCACCACCCCCTTCCAGCAGGAGGTGAACCGCCTGCGCGCGCTTGAGGGTGAGCTGGTCCGCTCCATCCGCACGCTGCAGGGCGTGCGCGCCGCCCGCGTCCATTTGGTGCTCCCGCGCCGCGAGGCGTTCAGCCGCGAACGCGGCGACGCGCAGGCCTCCATCGTGCTGACCATGCAGGGCGCCCAGCGGCTCGATCGTGACGGCGTGCAGGCGGTGCTGCACCTGGTCGCGACCGCCGTTCCCGGCTTGCGGCCGCAGAACGTCTCGATCGTGGATGCCCGTGGCGAGTTGCTCGCCCGCGGAGGCCAGGCGCTCGCCGGCCCCGCTGCGGCGCAGACGCAGGACGAGATGAAGCGCGCGCAGGAAATGCGCCTCGCGCGCTCCGTGGAGGACATGCTGGAGCGCACCCTCGGCGCCGGTCGCGTCCGTGCCGAGGCGAGCGTGGAGCTCGACTTCGACCGCGTGCAGACCACCGAGGAGCGCTTCGACCCGGACAACCAGGTGCCGCGCAGCACCTCCAGCACCACCCAGGCGCAGCGCGGCGGCGAGCCGGCGGCCGCGACCGTGCAGAACAACCTGCCCGGCGCCGAGGCCGGCGGCGGCAGCCAGACCAGCGAGAACCGCGCCGAGGAGACCACAAACTTCGAAATCGGCCGCACCACCCGCAACATCCTGCGCGAGAATCCGGTGCTCAGGCGCCTCTCCATCGCGGTGCTGGTCGATGGCGTGTGGGAGTCCGCCGAGGGCACCGCCGCCCCCAACTTCCGCGATCGCAGCGCCGAGGAGCTGGCGCGCATCGCCACCCTGGTGCGCAGCGCGGTCGGCTTCAACGAACAGCGCGGCGACCGCGTCGAGGTGGTGAACCTGCGCTTCGCCGATCCACCCTTGCGCGCGGTCGAGGCGGAGGCCGGTCTCCTCGGCCTGCCAATCACGCCCGCCATGGTCTGGCGCCTTTCCGAGAGCCTGGTTTTCGCGCTGGTAGCACTGCTCGCGGTGCTGTTGATCGGGCGGCCCATGGCGAAACGCTTGGCGCTCGGCTTCGCGCCGTCGGAATCGCTCGCGCTGGCGCAGGGTTCCGCACAGGCGGCGTTGCCGGGCGCCGCCGATGCGGCGCTGCTGCCCGGCCAGACCGCGCTCTCCGCCGAGGCACCCACCGTGGCGCTGCGCAATGTCGAGGGGCCGGTGCGCGCCTCCGCCCTCGTGACCCTGCACGAGATGGTCGAGAAGCACCCGACCGAGTCGCTGGCCGTGATCCGCAACTGGATGGAGCAGCCCTCGGAATGAGCCTTCGCACCGGCACGCAAAAGGCGGCCGCCCTCATGCTCGCGCTCAATGACGACATCGCTGCGGCGCTGTTCGGGCGCATGCACGAGGACGAAATCCGCGACCTCTCCGGCGCCATGGCGACGCTCGGCAACGTCTCCTCCGAGGAGGTCGAGGCGCTGTGCGCCGAATTCGTCGGCGCGCTCGGGCAGACCGGGAACATCAAGGGCTCCTGGGAAACGACGGAGCGCATGCTGCTCAAGACCCTGCCGCGCGAGCGGGTCGCCCAGATCATGGAGGAAATCCGCGGCCCGGCCGGGCGAACCATGTGGGACAAGCTGGGCAACGTGAACGAGACGGTGCTCGCGAACTACCTCAAGAATGAATATCCACAGACCGTCGCCGTCGTGCTGACCAAGGTGAAGCCCGACCACGCGGCCCGCGTCCTGGCCCTGCTGCCCGAGACCACCGCGATGGAGGTGGTCATGCGCATGCTGCGGATGGAGACCGTGCAGAAGGAAGCGCTGGACGGCGTCGAGCGCACGCTGAAGGCGGAATTCATGTCCAACCTGGCGCGCGCGCAGCGCCGCGACAGCCACGAGATGATGGCCGAGATCTTCAACAACCTCGACCGAAATGCGGAGACGCGCATCCTGGCCGCGCTCGAGGAACGCTCCCGCGATGCCGCCGAACGCATCCGCGCCCTGATGTTCACCTTCGACGACCTGCTGCGCGTCTCGCCAGCCGGCATCCCGGTGCTGCTGCGCGCCGTGCCGAAGGACAAGCTCGCCCTTGCCCTTAAGGGTGCCAGCGAGCCGCTGCGCGACCTGTTCCTCGGCAATATGAGCGAGCGCGCCGGCAAGCTGCTGAAGGACGACATCGCGGCCCTCGGTCCGGTGCGGCTACGCGATGTGGACGAGGCGCAGGCGATGGTCGTGCTCGCCGCGAAGGAGCTCTCGGCACAGGGGCAGATCAGCATGAACGAGGATCGCGACGAAGAGATGGTCGGTTGAGATGAGCAGCGCGTTCGAACCATTGTACGTGCCGGTGTCCCCCTCCAGCGCGCGCCCGTTCGCCAACCTGGCGATGTTCGCGCCGCCGCTCGACGCGCCACCCGCGCTGCCGGATGGCGAGGCCGAAGACGCCTTGGCGAGGCTTCGCGAAACCGAGGATGAGGCACTGCGCGCGGATGCCTTCGACGCCGGTCACGCCGCGGGCATGGCCGCCGCGCTGCTCAGCGATGCGGCGGCCGTCAACTTGGCGCTGGGACGCCTGCCCGCCGTGCTCGATGCGCTGGGCGAGGTGGCGCGCCTGACCTGGGACGCCGCCGCGCGCGATCTTGCCGCTACCGTCTTCGCTGCCCTCGACGCTGCCCTGCCCGGCATTGCCGAAGCCCGTGCGGCTGACAGTGCCGCCACCCTGGCCGCACGGTTGAAGCCGTTGCTCGAACAGGGTTTCGTGATTGCCCTCCGCGCCGCGCCGCACCTCGCGGAAGCCATCGCCGCGCGCCTCGCCGATCCACGGATATCCGTGGCTGAGGACCCAGACATTCCCGCCGGTGACCTCGTTGCCAGCTGGCAGGGTGGCCGTGCCCAACTCGACCTCGCCGCGCGCCGCGCCGCGATCCGCAGTGCCCTGGCAGATGCCGGGCTGCTCTTGAAGGATTGAGCCGTGGCCAGCACCGAATTCGAACCTCTCGCCCCCGCCCTCCTGTCCGGCGAGGTGGCCGTGACCACCACCCGCGAGCTGGAGGCGGTCTATGACATCCCCGTGCAGATCAGCGCCGTTCTGGGTCGCGCCACCATGCAGGTCAGCCAGTTGCTGAAGCTCGGGCGCGGCGCCGTGGTCGAGCTCGACCGCAAGCTCGGCGAGGCGGTGGACATCTACGTCAACAACCGCCTGATCGCGCGCGGGGAGGTGGTGATGGGCGAGGACAATCGCATCGGCATCACGATGACCGAAATCGTTAAATCCGATCGTCCCGGCTGAGCCATGGCGCGGCTTCTGATCATCGGGTCGCTTGAGGCGGAACTCGGCCAGGCCGCGCGCATCGCGATGGCGCGCGGCGCCCGCCTCGACAGCGCGGAGGGTGTCACCGCCGGCCTCGCGCGGCTGCGGGCCGAGGGTGCCGACCTGATTCTGTGCGACGTGCTGTTCGATATCGGCTGGCTGCTCCAGGCGATGGTAGCCGAGCGCATCCATTGCCCACTGGTCGCCTGCGGCCGCACCTCTGATGCGGAGGCCGCAGTGCGCGCCATCCGCGCCGGCGCGCGCGATTTCCTCCCCCTGCCCGCCGAGCCCGACCTGATCGCCGCCATGCTCGAGGCCGCGAGTGCGGAGCCCGACGCGCCGGTGCACCGCGATGCCGCGATGGTGCAGCTGATGGAGCGAGCGACCACGCTCGCCCGCGCCGATGCCTCCCTGCTCATCACCGGCGAGAGTGGCACCGGGAAGGAGGTTCTCGCGCGCCACATCCATGCATCCTCGCGACGGTTTCGCGGGGCTTTCGTCGCGCTGAACTGTGCCGCCCTGCCGGAGACGCTGCTGGAGTCCGAGCTGTTCGGCCACGAGAAGGGGGCTTTTTCCGGTGCCGTCGCGATGCGGCGCGGCAAGTTCGAACAGGCGGAGGGCGGCACCCTTCTGCTCGACGAGATTGGCGAGATGGACCCCCGCCTGCAGGCGAAGATCCTGCGCGCCATCCAGGAGCGCGAGATCGACCGGCTCGGCGGCGCCGGGCCGGTGCGGATCGACGTCCGCATCCTCGCCGCGACCAACCGCGACCTGGCCCGCGAGGTGGCGGCGGGGAGATTCCGCGAGGACCTGTATTTCCGGCTCAACGTGGTCTCGCTGCGGATCCCGCCGCTGCGTGAACGCAGTGGCGACATCCTGCCGCTCGCCGAGCATTTCTCCGAACGCTACGCGCGCGCCAACGGCGCCCCGCGCCGCGACTTCACCCCCGACGCGCACGCGCTGCTGCTCGCCCACGACTGGCCGGGCAATGTGCGGGAGTTGGAGAACGCCATCCATCGCGCGGTGCTGCTCGCCGAGGGCGATGTGATCGGCGCGGACGCGATCGAGCTTTCCGCCAGGGCGCCGCGCCTCGATGCAGCCACCCCCCAGGTCGTCGTGCCGCCGCGCCCGATGCAAAAGCCGGTCACCGCCCTGGTCGGCCGCCGGATGGAGGATGTCGAGCGCGAATTGATCATCGAGACGCTGAGCCACTGCCTCGGCAATCGCACGCGCGCCGCCGAACTGCTCGGCATTTCCATCCGCACGCTGCGCAACAAGCTGCAGGAATACCGCTCCCACGGCGTCGCCGTGCCCCCCGCCCCGGGCACGGTGATGCCCGAACATTTGCCGGCCGGCTGAGCGCGCATGGGATCGATCGCATTTCCCAGCTGGGTCGGCCGGATGAACCCCGGCAGCGACGTAGCGCTCGCACTTGGCGTGGCCGCGCTGCTGGTCGTGCTGGTGGTGCCGTTGCCGGTCATCCTGCTCGACCTCGGGCTGGCGTTTTCCATCACCGTGTCAGTGCTGGTGCTGATGACGGCGCTGTTCCTGAAGCGGCCGCTCGACTTCACCTCCTTCCCCACGCTGCTGCTGCTGACCACGCTGCTGCGCCTGGCGCTCAACGTCGCGACCACCCGCACCATCCTCACGCACGGGCATGAGGGTCGGGAATCGGCGGGGCATGTCGTCTCGGCCTTCGGCGGGTTCCTGATGGGCGGCGACGTCGTCGTCGGCTTCATCGTCTTCGCCATCCTGCTCGTCGTTAACTTCATGGTGGTGAGCAAGGGGTCTGGGCGCATCGCCGAAGTCGCAGCGCGCTTCAGCCTCGACGCCATGCCCGGCAAGCAGATGGCGATCGACGCCGACCTCTCCGCCGGCCTATGCGACGAGCCGACCGCGCGCCTGCGCCGGCGCGAGCTGGAGGAGGAAACCGGCTTCTACGGCTCCATGGATGGTGCGGCGAAGTTCGTCCGCGGCGATGCCATCGCCGGCCTCATCATTACAGTCATCAACCTGATCGGCGGCATCGCCATCGGCGTCGCGCGGCAGGGGATGAGTTTTGGCGACGCGGTCGAGACCTTCACCATCCTCACCGTGGGCGACGGCCTGGTGAGCCAGATCCCAGCGCTGCTGGTCTCGATCGCGGCGGGCATCGTCGTCACCAAGGGCAGCGGCGAGGGCAGCCCGGACAAGGCGCTGGTCGGCCAGCTCGGTTCGGGCTGGAAGCCGATGGCGCTGGCCGGTGGTGCGTCGGCCATGATGGGCCTGCTCCCGGGCATGCCGCTGCTGCCGTTCATGGGCCTCGCGGGCCTCGCCGGCTACGTGGCCTGGAAGCGCCGCGCGGCGGATGATGCGGAAGCCATCGCCCGCGACGCGCCCCCTACCGCGAGCACCGCGGAGGCGCCGCTTTCGGAGACCATGCGCATCGACCTGTTGCGCCTGGAACTCGGTTACGGGCTGCTGTCGCTGGCCGCCGGCGAGGCGCCGCGCCTCACCGAGCAGATCAAGGGCCTGCGCCGCGCCATCGCGCAGGAGATGGGTTTCGTGCTGCCGAGCGTGCGCGTGCAGGACAATCTGCAACTCCCGCCCGACACCTACGTGATCCGCCTCAAGGAAGTGGAGGCGGGGCGCGGACAGCTGCGCCCGCCGATGCTGCTGGCGATCGACCCCGGTGGCGCCGTGCCGGACCTCCCCGGCCACCGCACCGCCGAGCCGAGTTTTGGGCTTCCCGCGCTCTGGATCGAGGAAATCCACCGCGACGATGCCCTGGCGCGCGGCGCCACCGTGGTCGATTGCGCGGGGGTCATCGCCACGCATCTCACCGAGATCGTGCGCGAGAACATGGCCGAGCTGCTCTCCTTCACGGAGACGCAAAAGCTGCTCGACGACATGCCGCGCGAGCAGCAGAAGCTGGTGGCGGATCTGGTTCCCACGCAGATCAGCGTGGGTGGCGTGCAGCGCCTGCTGCAATCCTTGTTGGCTGAGCGCGTTTCCATCCGCGACCTGCCGACCGTGCTGGAAGGCATCCAGGAGGCCTGCGCCGGCGGGGCGCGCGCGGTGCCGGCGATCACCTCCATTGTGCGTGGCCGCCTCGCGCGGCAGATCACCGATCAGGCGCGCGGGCCGCAAGGCTACGTGCCGATGATCACGCTCAGCGTCGAATGGGAGACGGACTTCGCGGAGGCGCTGACCGGCCCGGCGGAGGAACGGATGCTCGCGATGGCGCCGTCCCGCCTCGGTGAATTCATGCAGCGGTTGCGCGATGTCTTCGACACGGCCGCGGCGGCGGGAGAACAACCGGTGCTGGTGTGCTCGGCGGGCATTCGCGCGCATGTGCGGGCGATCGTGGAGCGGTTCCGGCCGGCGACGGTGGTGCTGGCGCAGAACGAGATCCACGCGCGGGCACGGATCAGGACGATTGCAAGTCTTTGAGCGACCTCAGCGCCGCTGCGTGAGGAACAACGTGCCCGCGACCGGCACGCCCTTCTCCTGCCGCAGCACGACCGCGCGCGCGACTTCCACCCGGAATCCCGCAGCGTCCAACAGCGTCGCCACATGCGCCGGCGCGTGGCGATAGCGCATGCCCTCGCCGAGCGCGAAGGGCACGACGTCGCCGGTTTCGACGGAGAACGCCGCCCGTCCGCCCGGCCGCAATGCGCCGGCAATACCCGCGACGGCCGGACCCAAATCCCCCAGGTAGTTCAGCACATCCGCGGCCACGACCAGGTCGAATGCCGCCGGATGTGCGGGCAGCCACTCCAGCAGATCCGCTTCCTCCAGCGCATCATAGAGGCCCCGCTTCCCGGCCTCCGCGAGCATGCGCGGCGAGAGGTCCACCCCCACCAGCCGCCGCGCGAAGGGTGCCAGCGGCACGCCCGAAAGCCCGGTCCCGCAGCCAAGGTCCAGCACGTCCAGCGCGCGCGCCGGTGACACGCCTGACGCCTCGATCAACGCCGCCAAGGCAGCCGGCGTCGCATAGCCGAGCGCGGTCAGCTCGCCATCGAAGCGGGGCGCGAACTGGTCGAACAGAGACCGCACATAATCAGCCGGCGCTCGGCCGGGCGCATCGCCCTCCCCAAGTGCTGCCAACAGGAAGGCAGCCTGCTCGGCGACCGGCGGCGCCACCGCGCGCCTCGCCGCCTCTCGCGCCCCGGGTGCATCGCCCGCCTCGCGCCGCGCATGGGCAAGGGCGAGCCACGCTTCGGGCGCCGAGGGAGCGATCGCCACGGCACGCTCCAGCACCGGCACGGCGCCAGATGCATCGCCAAGCGCGGCCATCGCCTGGCCCATGTTGCGCCACGTCACCGCATCATCGGGGCGTCCCGCCAGGGCGGCGCGGAACTCCGCAACCGCTTCGGGCAGACGTCCCGCGGATGCCAAGGTCGCCCCGTAATTGGCGCGGAAGATCGCGCTCGTCGGCGCACCCATCACCGCGCGGCGGCCATGCTCCAGGGCACGCGGGAGGTCGCCCAACTGGCGCGCGGCGACACCGGCAAGGTTGAGCGCGTTGCCATCGCGCGGCGAGCGCTTCAGGACGCGCGCATAGAGCGCAGCAGCTTCCACCACCCGGCCAGACGCATGCAGTGCCATCGCGTCGCGGAGCAGCGGGGGAATGGCGTCCCCCGCGCCCCCCCCCGCGACGCGCGGCATTCAGAACAGGCCCTGGATCATGCCTTCGGCGTCGAGTGTGATGCTCTCGGCGGCGGGGCGGCGCGGCAGGCCAGGCATGGTCATGATGTCGCCGCAGATCGCGACCACGAAGCCCGCACCCGCCGCGAGCCGCACATCGCGCACTGTCAGGACATGGCCCTCAGGCGCCCCCATGAGCGTCGGGTCGCTGCTGAAGGAGGATTGCGTCTTCGCAATGCAAACCGGCAGGTGCCCAAACCCCTGCTTGGCGATGCGCGCGAGCTTCACCTCCGCGGCATGGGCGATCGCCACCGATCCCGCGCGATAGATGTCGCGCGCGATGACGCCAATCTTCTCGGGCAAGGACAGTTCATCTGCATAGATGGGCGCAAACCGCCCCTCGCCGATCCGCGCCAGCACCGCCTGCGCGAGGTCGGCGGCACCTGCCGAGCCATCGCTCCAATGCGTGCACAGCACCGCCTCGGTCCCCAGCCGCTCCATGGCGATTCGAACCGCGCCAATCTCCGCCTCGGTGTCCGAGGTGAAGCGGTTAAGCGCCACCACCACCGGCACCCCGAACTTGCGCATGTTCTCGACATGGCGGGCGAGGTTCACGACGCCGCGTTCCACCGCCGCCACATCCTCCGTCCCGAGGGCGGATTTCGCAACGCCGCCATGCATCTTCAACGCGCGCACCGTCGCCACCACGACGCAGACGTCCGGTGCCAAGCCACCAATGCGCGCCTTGATATCGCAGAATTTCTCCGCGCCGAGATCGGCGCCGAAGCCGGCCTCCGTCACCACCAAATCGGCGAGCGTGAGGCCAAGGCGCGTCGCGATCAGGCTGTTGCAGCCATGCGCAATATTCGCGAAGGGACCGCCATGGACCAGCGCGGGATTGCCCTCCAGCGTCTGCACCAGGTTGGGTGCAAGCGCGTCGCGTAGCAGTACCGCCATCGCGCCATCCGCCTTGATGTCGCGCGCGGTGACCAGGCTGCCGTCGCGCCGCGCGCCCACCACCATGCGGCCGAGCCTGTCCTGCAAATCCGCGAGGTCGCGTGCCAGGCAGAACACCGCCATCACCTCGGAGGCGACGGTGATGTCGAAACCTTCCTCGCGCGGCGATCCGTTGCCGACGCCACCCAGCGACGCCACGATCTGGCGCAACGCGCGATCGTTCATGTCGAGCGCGCGACGCCAGCTCACGCGTCGCGGGTCCAGACCGACTTCGTTGCCCCAATACAGGTGATTGTCCACCATCGCGGAGAGCAGGTTGTTGGCGCTGGTGATCGCATGGAAATCCCCGGTGAAATGGAGGTTGATTTCCTCCATCGGCGCGACCTGCGCATGGCCGCCGCCGGTCGCTCCCCCCTTCACGCCGAAGCATGGGCCGAGGGAGGGTTCGCGCAGGCAGATGATGGTGCGGGTGCCTGCGGCGTTCAGTGCATCCGCGAGGCCGACCGTCGTGGTGGTCTTGCCCTCGCCGGCGGGCGTCGGGCTGATGCCCGTCACCAGGACCAGGGCGCCCTGCTTCGAGCCCTCCTGCGCACGCACGAAATCCAGGCTTACCTTCGCCTTGTACTTGCCGTGCGGTTCCAGCGCCGCCTCTGGGATGCAGGCACGGCGCGCGATCTCGGCGATCGGCAGCAATGTCGCATTCCGCGCAATCTCTAAGTCGGATGACATTCCCGGATTCTTCCCACAGCGATTCTCGTCATCGCGCATATCGCCCTGGTCCAGAACGGGCAAGCGTCGGTCGTCCAAACGCAAAAAGGGCGGGTGCCGAAGCACCCGCCCTTTATCGCGTTCGATGGCAGCGCCGTTAGGCGCTGCCGCCGATCAATCGAGCTTCAGATTGCAGGCCGAAACCTTGCCACGATCGCCGCTCTGGACGTCGTAGGAGAGCTTGGCGCCTTCGCGGAGCTCATTAATGCCCGAGCGCTGAACATCGGAGATGTGTACGAACACATCGCCGGTGCCGTCGGACGGCTGGATGAAGCCATAACCCTTGGTGGCGTTGAACCACTTCACGGTGCCATTGGCCATAGTGAGTATTCCGATCAGATAACAAGATGTACCGCCGAACGAACGCCGTTAAGCGGGCCAATCTGCAGGAAGGAGTCGGGCAGCGGGCTCGGCGCTCGATCGAGAGCTTGGAGAGCAGGCCGAACCAAAGAGAGGCTGACGAGGCCGTTTTATGCCATTCCACACAAAATGCAAGAAAAACCGTCAGGCGTCGCGAAGGAAATTCGTTATGCCGCCTGACGCCGCATCACACCCATCGCATCGAGCGTCGCGCCGATCGCATCCAGCGCGAACGCGATCTCCGCTTGGCCGATCGCGCCGATTGCCCCGATGCGGATGGTGGGCGCCTCGGTCGTGAAGAAGTTGGAGATCAGCACGCCGCGCGCCTTCAGCGCGTCGACGAACTGCCCCAGCACGAAGTTGCCATCGCCGGGCTGGCGCACGGTGACGATGATCGGGCCTTGGTCGGCCCGCGCGAGGTAGGGTTGGATGCCAAGCGCGGCGAGCCCGTCATAAAGCTGCATCGAATTGGCGCGGTAGCGCGCCAGGCGTCCCGCCTGCCCGCCCTCGGCCGCGTGGATATCGAGTGCGACGTCGAAGGCGGCCAGCGCCTGCACCGGCGGCGTGAAGCGGAAGCTGCCGAAGCCGGAGCGCAAGGCATGCGCATAGACATCGGCAAGGTCGAAGGACCACGATCCCGCCTGTCCCGCACTCTCCAGCACGCGGTCGATCCGCGCCACCGCGAAGCCAATCCCCGGCAGACCCTCGAAGCATTTGCCCGAGCTGAACACCGCGACATCGAGCTCGGGCTGCGCCGACACATCGAGCGGCAGCGCGCCGAAGGCCGAGACCGCATCGAGGATCAGCCGCTTGCCGGCCGCCCGCACCACGGCGCCGATCGCGGCGGGGTCGTTCACGATGCCGCTGCCGGTCTCGCTGTAGACCATCGCCACATGGCTGATCGTCGGGTCGGCGGCCAGCGCGGCGGCCACTTCCTCGGGCCGCGCGCCGCGGGTATCCGGCAGGTCCAGCAGCACCATGTCCCGCCCGGCCTCGCGACCGAGGCGCGCGATGCGCTTGGCATAGGTGCCGTTCGCCGGCACCAGAACACGGGCGCCAGGGGCCACAAAGGTGCGGAGCGCGGCTTCCACCATGAAGTGCCCGCAGCCCTGTAGCGGCAGGGTGACGTGCTGGCCCTCGATGCCACCGGCGATGTCGCGGACCCGCTCACGGATGCGCGCGTAGGTGGGGCGGAAACCATCATCCCAAGGCGCAATGTCCTGGGCCATCGCGGCGCGCGTCTGCTGGTGGGTCTGGACGGGGCCGGGGATGAGAAGGAGCATGCGGGGACGCCTTGTCGGAAGGATGATCGGGAATGCCATGCGCGGCCTCCCGGGGGAAATGATTTCGGCCCCGCGCAGCTCCATCAGCCGCATGTCTGTCCTCCGGAATGATCGGGCCGAGGCGCCCAGGCGACCAGCGCACCGCCGATTTCGCGGAGCAGCTTCCGCCGGATCGCCTCGGCGAAGCTCGCATAGTCAGCCGTCTCCATGGCGAAGCTGCCGGGCCCGCCGATGACATTCTCCTCGTAGTGGCGCAGCAGGTCCGGCTCCTCGTTGAGCACCGCCAGGCCGTTCACCACGAAGCCGGCCGCCACGCCGATATCGCGCACCGGCCCCGGCGAACGCCCCTGGTTCCACGCTCCGTCGCCCGAGACATCCATCACCCCGCGCGCAGACACCCCCACATAGCCACCGAGCAGCGCGAACCCCGCCGCCATCGCTTCGCCAAGTGCCGTCGCACCCGCCGCGACGAGGCGCGGGCAGCCCTCGATGGAAGCGGCCAAGGCCTCCGCATCGGCCGCGCTCGCGATTCGAAGCCAGGGCACGCCGACCGCCTGCGCCCCGATGTTGGACCACAGCATCAGCGTCACCGACACAGCGCCCTGCGTGCCCGAGACCAGCGCCGCCTGCACCTCCGCATCGCGGAAGGCCGCGGCATAGCCGCCCATCATCAGCCCGAACTCGTCGAAATCGACCGAGGAGGAGGCGTCCACCGCCAGCACCAAGGCCAGATCCACCGGTTCCATGCCCCGTTGCCTTTCCACCCGCGTCCGTCGCAACCTAGAAGCTGATATGGAGAGCCTCATGACGGAAGACAAAGTCGGCGCCTTCGTCCCCGGCCCGCGCGCGAGCGTGGCGGGTGCTGCGACCGGCCCGCTCGCCGGCTTGCGCTTCGCGATCAAGGACCTTTATGACCTCGCCGGCTGGCCGACCACCTATGGCAACCCGGACTGGGCGCGCACGCACCCGATGCCGGGATCGACCGCGCCGATCGTCACCATGCTGCTGGAGGCCGGCGCCTCCGTGGTCGGCAAGACCAAGACGGTCGAACTCGCTTATGGGCTGACCGGCGAGAACGTCTGGCACGGCACGCCGACCAACCCGAAGGCTCCCGATCGCTTTCCGGGCGGCTCCTCCTGCGGCTCGGCGGCGGCGGTGGCGTCGGGGCAGGTGGACTTCGCGCTGGGCTCGGATACCGGCGGTTCGGTGCGTATCCCCGCAAGCTATTGCGGAATTTTCGGCATCCGCCCGAGCTGGGGCGCCATCAGCCTTGCCGGCGCCTGCGCGCTCGGGCCGTCCTTCGACACGCCAGGGTGGTTCGCACCATCGGCTGCCCTCCTCCGTCGCGTTGGCGAGGTGTTGCTGCCGCCGGGCAATTCCGCCGCGCTCGGCCCGTTGCTGCGGCCCGGCAAGCCCTGGGCCAATGCCGAAGCCACGACGGCCGAAGCGCTTGCTCCCGCATTGGCCCGGATCGAGGCCCTGCTCGGCCCGGCGCTGGCGATCGGCCTGGCACCGGAGGGGCTGGAGACCTTTTACGAAGCCTTCCGCTGCGCCTCCGCCGCCGAGGTCTGGGCCGCACTCGGCCCCTGGGTCGCGGAGCACAAGCCCAGCTTCGGCCCGGGTGTGGGCGAGCGCTTCGCCGCCGCGCGCGACATGCCCGCCCAGAAAGCCGCCGAGGGCCGAGCCTTCCGCCAGGTGGCGCAGGCCAGGCTGCACGCGCTGCTGGCTGGCGGCGCGGTGCTGGCTTTCCCGACCTCGCCCGGCCCCGCGCCGCTGCTCAGCGCCGACCAGGCGACGCAGAACAGCGTCCGCGCGCGCACCATGGGGGTCACCGCCTTCGCCGGCCTCGCCGGGCTATGCGAGGTGAGCTTGCCGCTCGGCATGGCGGACGGCGCGCCGGTCGGACTTTCCCTCGTCGCCGGCCCCGGCCGCGACCTGGCCCTGCTGGCCCTCGCGGAGCGCTTTGCATCATGATCATTCGTCCGACCGAACTGGCGGATATTCCCGCCATCACCGCGATCTATGCTCACCACGTGCTGCACGGCACCGGCACCTTCGAGGAAGAGCCGCCGGGCGAGGCCGAGATCGCCGCCCGGGTCGCCAAGGTGACCGCCGCTGGCGCTGCCTGGCGCACGGCGCTCGCCGATGATGGCACCATCGCCGGCTATGGCTACTACGCGCCGTTCCGCGAGCGTTCGGCGTATCGCTACACCGTCGAGGACAGCATCTATATCCGCGACGACGTGCGCGGACAGGGTGTCGGCAAGGCCCTCGTCGCGGAGCTTCT
>JAQGHV010000377.1 GCA_028288785.1 Rhodospirillales bacterium
GCCGGCACGCCTCGATCAGCGGCTCCAGCACCGCCCAACGCTCATCGGTCAGCATGGCTTGCCTCCGCAAAGCAAGCTCAACGTCAGCACCAGCCTCAGGTTCAGGTTCAGACGCTAACGGGCCTTAATAGTGGTGCTACGGATGCGCAATAATTCCTGTCCACACGCCATGGGGCAGTGAAAACTGTGTGGCCAAGGCGTGGAACACCTCCGCACTCAGAAACTCGTCGCGCAGCTTGGCGTTGAAGCTTTCCACGTAGCCGTGGGACTGTCAGGAATTTCGTGTGTGACTGGTTGTGTGGGAAAAAGGAGTTCCCCATGGCCCAACGAAAAGTGCCGCAGATCCCGTGTAAAGTGCTGGATCAGTTGCTGTCTGGCACGTCGGCCAGCGCTACCGACCAGGGCGGCCTGCTGGACCAGCTAAAAACGGCGCTGGCCGAACGGGCGCTGAATGCCAAGATGGACTATAACCTGGCGGGTAGTGGTGGCCTGGGCAACAGCCACAACAGCTATGCCTGCAAGAACGTGGTGATTGAGGCTTGGCGGCGAGACTACAAGGAGAGCCACCCTCGCGTGCGTCTCGGCCTTCGTACGCTACAGGAATACCGTTGGCTGAAAAGTCCTTCACCAGCGGTGAAGGCCTATATGGCCGGCGGGCTGCGGCCGGCCACATGGCAGCGGAGAATAGTTCTGGGCATGACACCTTCAGCCGATGGCACCCGGCGCCGCGTTTTCGGCGTGGACGTCGATGTCGCCGATCAGGGAGAAGCCGTCAGGCGAATCATGGATTGGTGCCAGACCGGGCGCGGCGGTGTGGTGGTCACACCGAATCTCGACCACATCGTCAAGCTTGAATCGAGCGAGCCCTTGCGCCGTGCCTATCAGCGTTCCCGCCTCGTGCTGCCAGACGGGTGGCCGCTGGTCTGGCTCGCGCGCCTTGACGGCGGACCGTTGCTGGACCTCGTCACCGGCTCTGACTTGGTGGATCCAGTCTGCGCGGCTGCCGCTCGGGAGGGACATTCGGTTTTCCTCTTCGGATCGAGCCCGCCGATTCTCGAAGCCGCGGCCCGCACCCTGACAGGCCGCCATCCAAGCCTTCACATTGCAGGCCTCTACTCCCCACCAATGGGCTTCGATAAATCCGAGGATGAGAAACGCAAGGCGGTCGATGCGATCAAAGCCGCTCAGCCCGAGATTGTTTTCGTCGCCCTCGGCGCCCCGAAGCAGGAGGTGTGGGCGACCGAATACTTCGAGGCGACCGGCGCGAAGGCGGTCCTGTGCGTTGGCGCAGCCCTCGATTTCATTGCCGGGGATGTTCAGCGTGCACCTGTCGTTTTCCGCAGGTTGGGCATGGAATGGCTCTGGCGGGCGTTATCCGAACCGCGCCGGCTGGGCGGGCGCTACCTGGGCATTATGGCGCGCCTGCCGGTGCTTACCCTTCGCCACTTCGCCGAGATTCGGAGGACGCGCGTCCGGCCAAAGGAGCCTGCGGTCGGAAAGCGCCAACCACCGATCAGTGCGCCACCGCCTTCGGACCGTGATGGTTGAGGGCGGCGCCTTGAAGCGAGAGGCTGACAGCCGAGGGCCCACGCATTCGGCCGAGATATTCTTCACCTACATGCCAGAGCTGGATGGCCTGCGAGCCGTGTCCATCGCCCTGGTCGTGCTGAGTCTTTTTGGGCTGGGCCGGGTGGTTCCAGGCGGCTTCGGTGTTACGATGTTCTTCGTCATAAGCGGCTTCCTCATCACCCGGCAACTGCTTGCCGAAACGAGAGAAGGTGGCCGGCTCGACGTCGGCCGCTTCTTCGTGCCACGGATGCTGCGCCCCATGCCGGCCGCAGCGGCTTACATTCTCCTAAGCAGCGCCTTCTTCATCAGCGTCGGCGGAGAACTCAGCACGGTATTCCACTGGCTCGCCATGATGATTGCATCCCATTTGCTGCAGGTGGGGTCGCCCGCGCTTCCAATCTTGCCGACGGCAGGTGGCCTCGCTTGGGTGATGATCGCAAGTCTCGGCACAGCGCTGCTGGCCTGCGCGTCCTTCTATCTGGTGGAGTCGCGGATCGTGCGGCTGCGGCGCCGCTTGGGATCGCGCGGCGCCACGGATATTCCGCTGGTCGCGCCTAAGGTCCTGCCTGGCCCACGGTCCTCGCCAATGGAGGGGGCGTAATGTCGGCGCTAGGACGGCGAGCTGCGATCACGGCCCCCTGGAGCCTCCTCGCCTACGTTCCGGTCCAGCGCAGGGCGGTGGCGCTGCCGGCTGGGCCTGTCGGCTTTCAGCGCGGCGTCAATCTCTCAGCTTGGCTACAGCTGACTGGCGAGGAGGCCTATACGCCGTCCGACCTTGCGACTCTGCGGCGCAGCGGCTTCGACCACGCGCGCCTGCCCTTCGACGGATACACCTTGGGCTGGCGGCCAGGCGCCGTTTCCCAGGCCAACCTCGTGCGGATCCGCGACCTGGACGCCGCGGTGGAGCAGGTGCTCGCGAGCGGACTGAACCTCATCCTCGATTTCCACCCCGGCGATGAGACCATCTCCCTGCTGCGCGCAGATCGGAACGGCGAAACCCTCGCGCTGCTCTGGGGCCAACTCGCGGAGCGCTATCGCGGGATGGGCAATGAGCGCGTCGTGTTCGAGTTGATGAACGAACCACAGCGGGTCCACGGAACCGACTCCCGCGCTTGGTACGCTGCGCAGATGCGCATTTTGCGCGCCATACGTGCGGCCTCGGACGCTTGGGTCCTGTCCAGTGGCGTCTGGCACCCCGATACAAGGCTGCGGACGGTGCGGCTGCTGGACGACCGGAAAATCCTCTACGGCACCGATCTCTACGAACCGCTCGAGCTCACCCATATGGGCGCGGATTGGGACGACGCGCAGCGAAGTGGCCGCGGCGCGCTGCGCAACTTGAGATATCCCGCCCACCTCACTGACCGAGGGCTCCCGCTCGCCGAACCCGGCACCAACTGGTCGAGGGCAGACGCTCTCGCGCGGCGATACATTTCGGAGGGTTGGGACATCGGCAAGCTGCGTGAGAGGGCTACCATCATGGCGCAGTGGAGCCGTGCGCAAGGCGTCCCGGTCCATTGTGCGGAGTTCGGCGTGATCCGCGGCCACCTGGACCACGCTTCGCGCTTGCGGTGGCTTCGCGACGCACGTACTGCGCTTGATGAGGCAGGGATTTCGTGGACGCTCTGGGACCTGGCCTGCACGTTCGGCATCGTCGAAGTCCTGGCGCCGACGGCACAGGCAGGAGGCCGTATCTGCCCTCCGCGCCCGGAAGGCGGCGTTCGACTGATGCCGGACCTGCTGGAGGCGCTGGGTTTAGGGTGATCGGCGCCACTGTCCTGACCTCCGGGCCTACAGGTCGCACTGGTCATGCGATAACCGGAGTGCGGTGATGGCAGGTCTGGCCGCCGCACGCGACCTTCTGCGGCGCGGTCTTGGCGGCGCTTCTCGCCTGCCAAAAGCCGTTGCCCAGGCCCTGCGCGGGCGCTTCCTTCGCGATGTTGCGATCGTCGGTCTCGGTACTGCGGCCGCGCAAGCCATTTCGCTGCTGGCCGCGCCGCTGTTGACGCGCCACTACGCGCCGGAGCAATTCGGCCTCTTCGCGACGATCACAACCGTCTCGGCGACCATCGGAATGGTGGTCTGCCTAAAGTATGAGACCGGCATCCTCCTGGCGCCAGACGACGACCGGGCGACGGCGGCCGCGCTGGCCAGCATCGCTGTGGCCCTTACTGTGACTGCGCTTCTCACCCTCGCCGCAGTGCCACTCCTGCTTGCCTTCGGCGGTGATGGACGGCACGTCACCGTGCTGGCCTGGAGCCTACCACTCGCGCTGGTTGGCGGTCTTTCTTATGTCGGTAATGCCTGGGCTACCCGGCGCCGGCGCTTCACGTCGCTTGCGGCGTACCAGCTCGCTCGTGGTTTCGGGGGAGTCGCGCTCCAGCTTATGTTTGCGCTGCTTGCCCTTGGCGCTGTGGGTTTGATCGCAGGACAGGCGCTCGGCCAGCTCGCCGGTCTGCTGGTGCTGCTCGTCCCGATGGCCCGAGACCTAGCGAAGCATTCCCCGGTGGGTCGTTCGGCCATGGCCATGCAGCGCGCCCTGCAGGAGCACCGAGCGCTCGCGGCTTACAGCGCACCGCAGACGCTGATCCACGCGCTGGCGGACAGCCTACCGATCCTGACCCTTGGCGCAGCATTCACCGTCGCCGAGGCCGGCTGGTTCTGGCTTGCCCAGCGGATCCTGATGCTGCCCAGCCTGCTCGTTGCTGAGAGCCTGCGCTCCGTCTTCTTCCAGCGCCTCTCCGAGCTGCGGCGGGCCGGTAGCGATGTCTTCGGACTTTTCGGCCGCACGACGGCAGGCTTGGCCGCACTAGGCGCGCCGGTGGTGTTGGTGCTCTTCCTCGTCGGACCAGATATCTTCGCGCTGGCCTTCGGCGAGGCGTGGCGAGCGGCCGGTCATTATGCGCGCATTCTCGCGCCGGCTTGGTGGATGCAGTTCGCGGCGGTGCCGAGCTCCGTAATGTTCCAGGTGCTTGGCCGCCAGCGTGCATTCCTGTTCTTCGACACGATCATGTTCATAGGCGCCGCGGTGGCGCTTGGTACTGGTGTTCTTGTAGGCGATGCGTGGACTGCCGTGGCGCTCTACGTTGGCGCCATCGTGCTCGGCCACTTCGCTCAAATCGCCTACATCATGCGGGCGATGCTGCAGGAGCGGCGTGGCGCGACGCCGCTGCCGCAGCCGAAGTAGGGAGCCGCAGATGCCCGAGGAGAACTCATCAAATGCGGCCAGCGCAGCTGCGCACTGATCCGAGACGACGCCACCAGAGGAGCCACGCCTCATGAATGACACTGCGGACGTCCAGCTCCCTCTCCTGCCTCGTTCCGTCGCAATCTACATGCACGACCTCTCGAGCGGCGGAGTGGAACGTCTGACCCTCACATTGGCCGACGAGTTCTCCCGTTTTGGTATTCGCACCACGCTGCTGCTGCACGCCCGGCGCGGCGATTTCCTGGATCAGGTGCCGGAGGGCGTTGAGGTGGTAGCGTTCGGCACCTGGCGCGAGATCGCGGACCTGCCGCCGCTCATGAGCTTTCTCCGCAGAGCACGACCGGATGTCCTCCTGTCCAGCTTGAATCACAACAACATCATCGCAGTCTGGGCTCGGCTACTCGCCCGGGTGCCGACGCGTGTCGTGGTCTCAGTGCACAACACGCTCTCCGAGGAGGTGGCGGCGCTTGGAGGCTGGAAGTATCGGGCTATGCCCACGCTCTACCGACGGTTTCTCCCGCTTGCGGACAGTGTCGTGGCTGTTTCGCAAGGCGTCGCCGAGGACCTGTCGAAGGTCGCGCGCGTTCAGCTCGGACGCATATCGGTGATCCACAATCCCATTTTGCACCGGAACTTTGACGCGCTGGCGGCGGAGCCTGTGCCGCATCGATGGCTGCAGCCCGGCGCTCCACGGCCGGTCTTCGTCTCAGTTGGGCGCCTTGTGGAGCAGAAAGACTTCAGCACGCTGCTGCGCGCCTTTTCGCTCTATCGCCGTGCGCATCCGGGCCGGCTTGTGGTGCTCGGCCGTGGACCGCTGCTTGAGCAGCTTCAGGCAGAGGCGGCGCAGCTCGGGATTCAGGACGATGTGGATTTCGCGGGCTTCAGCCCGAACCCCCTGCCGTACCTACACGCGGCGGATCTGTTCGTGCTGTCCTCCCGCTACGAGGGCTTCGGCAATGTCCTCGTCGAGGCGCTCGGTTGCGGTACGCCCGTGCTGAGCACGGATTGCCCGCATGGCCCCCGCGAGATCCTGGAGGACGGCGCCCACGGGCGCCTCGTTCCTGTGGGGGACGCCGCGGCGCTTGCGGCGGGCATGGAGCAGCGGGGGGCAGGGCCATGGACGCCGGAGACGTTGCGCGCCCGGGCGCGCGCCTTCTCGTCCGACGTTATCGCCCGCCGATACATCGAGATCTTCGCGGAGGCTGGGGGAACGGCATGAGTCCTATAGATGGCGGACCGGTAGCCGCCACCTTCACCGCCACTGCAATTGGCCGGATGAAGCGGGTCTACGTCATCGCCCCAGGTGGCACGACCGCGGTCGGTGGCATGGCGCGATTCACTGACTATGTGACACGGGATTGGTCTACCGAGCAGACCGGCATAGAGCTCATCGTCGTCGACAGCACCGGGCCTTACGTGAAGTGGAAGATGCCGTTCCACTTCGCCAGCGCGGTGCTGCGCGTGCTGATCGACGGTCTGAGGGGGCGCATCGATCTCCTTCACATCAACATGACCGAGTACGGGAGCGTCGCGCGGAAGCTGATCCTGCTGCAGCTGGGTCGCGCGCTTGGGATCCCGTCCGTAATCCACATGCATGCAGCGAACTTCGTGGCATTTTTCGAATGGCTACCACCACTAGTTCAGCGAGCGGTGGTGCGCTCAATGGGGCATGCTCGCCGGATCGTCGTACTCGGACGCTTCTGGGCGGAATACATGGAGCGGATCGGCATATCGCCGGTACGGATCACGATCATCCGGAATGCCGTTCCTGGACCCGAGACAGCGTTGGTCCGCGAAGGTTCAGGCACGTGCCGCATCCTGTTCCTCGGCGCGCTGACCGAGCGCAAGGGCATTCCGGAACTAATCCAGGCCGCAGGCAGCGAGGCGATGCGCGGATTGGACTGGGTGATGCTAATTGCGGGCAATGGCGATCCGGATCCATGGCGCGCACAGGCCGTCCGGCTTGGCGTGGAAGATCGGGTCCGCTTCATTGGCTGGGTTGATAGCCCGCGCGCGCGGAATCTGTTGACGGAGTCGGATATCTTTGTCCTTCCGTCGCGCAACGAGGGATTGCCGATGGCGATCCTCGAGGCGATGGCTTTCGGTTTGCCGGTCGTCGCCACCCCGGTGGGCGACATACGCGAGGCGGTGGAGCACGGCGTTACTGGCCTCATCTCACCAACTCAGGATCCGGGTGCACTGGCGGATGCCTTGGCCCGGCTCGTCCGCGATCCAGGATACCGGCTTCTCCTCGGGCAGCAGGGCTACACCGTCTTCCGGCGCGACTTCGACATCGCGGTGTTAAACCGCGCACTCGCAAGGCTGTTCGCCGAAAGCATGCAGGAGCGGGAGAAACGAACTTGAATCACGCGCTAACCGCTTCCAGCCGGTTTCTGCTCAAGATCGCGGTGGT
Organism: Rhodospirillales bacterium; assembly: GCA_028288785.1. Classification (GTDB taxonomy): domain Bacteria; phylum Pseudomonadota; class Alphaproteobacteria; order Acetobacterales; family Acetobacteraceae; genus Plastoroseomonas. The sequence goes on from JAQGHV010000377.1 coordinate 7,191, forward strand.
CCGAAGGCAGCTGGTGCACGGTGCTGCAGGGCTGCTTCTCCTCGCCTCGGCTTCGGCAGGGCGAGTTCTCGCACAAAACCCCGGTCCTTACAGCCTCGATGCCGGAGATCTCCTGGAGCTGGCGGTGATCGGCCTGCCGGATCTGCGCCAGCGTCTTACCATTGACCTGAATGGCAACATCCAGGTGCCACTGGTTGGGGATGTGCGGGCCGCCGGACGACCCTTGGCAGAGGTGCAGGACGATGTGCGGGAGGCGCTCTCCTCGAAATACTACCGGCAGCGGCTGCCCGATGGACGCGATGCGCAGATTGTCATCTCTCGCGACGAGGTGGCGCTCCGCATCGTCGACTATCGGCCGATCTACCTCTCTGGGGATGTCTCGCGCCCGGGCGAGCAGCAATTTCGTCCGAACATGACGGTCCTGCAGGCGATCTCGATGGGTGGGGGCTATGACATCCAGCGGTTCCGAATGGCCAACCCGCTGATGGAATCAGCCGAGCTGCGCGGCGACATTAGGGTTCTCCGCGTGGAGCTGCTCCGGACGGAGGTTCGTAGGCAGCGTCTCGAGGCCGAGCTCACGAATACGGCGAGCTTCGAGCCGCGGCCTGTCGATATTCCGCTGCCGTTAGCGCTGGTGCAGGGCATATTGCGCACGGAGGTCCAACAATTTGAGGCAAGGCGGTCAGATTACCAGGCTCAGCTGGACCATCTGCGACGCTTGCAGGAACAGACCGACGCCAAGCTTGAATCGCTCGTCGAGCAGCTGCGGCGTGAGGATGAGGGAACACTGGCGGACCAAGAGGAGGCGAATCGGCTGCGCGATCTTGTCCAGCGCGGGGTCGCGAGCACGGCCCGCGCAGTCGAGACGCGACGGAACAGCCTGCTTTCCGCCACCCGTGCCCTGCAGACCCGGGTGCAAGTCGAGCAGTCGCGGAAGGAGCAAGAGGAGATCGGCCGGCGCATTGAGCAATTCGCGGCTCAGCGGCGCGACGACGTGCTTCGCGAGATCCAGGAAGGCAATGTGCAGCTCGCCGTCTTGCAGGCACGGCACGGCGCCGTCAGCGAGAGGATCTTCTACTCTAGCGTTCTGCGGTCGCAACTCGTCCGGGGCCGCGGCGGCCGGCCCGAAATCACGATCGTCCGCCGGACTGCGGAGGGCCGCAACCGCACCACCGCCGATGAGAACAGCGAATTGTTGCCCGGCGACGTTGTCGAGGTTACGCTGCGGTTGGAGCACCTCGATGCGTCGGAGCCAAGCTCAGCTTCCGCCGCGCCACCGCAGTGAAATGGTCCATGTCGTTAAAGCCCCGCAGACCTCCTGTTCGCATCCTCGTTTCAGGGCGGGCCCGGTAAAACTCGGCTTGCCACCAGGTGTTGCCTCGTTTGACGCCGATATGGCGCGTTCTGGCGTCGATGCGGCTTCTGCTGCTGGAGCCGCGAGGCGCCGATGAGCAACGCTGTGGCGAGCGCCAGACTCGGCCCCTTCGCTGCCAACTGGTTGTTAGTGAGGGCGATCGCTACGTACGCTGCAGCCGCGAGCCTTACGTGGAACGTTTGAGTCACTGCCAGCAGCAGGAAGAACGCGACCAGGGAGAGCGAGAAGAGCAGTGCTCCGACAAGGCCGAACTGCAGCGTGTAGACGACAAATGGACTCTCTATGTGCTCAAGCTTGAGCACATTCCTCATGATCCGGTTTGCGTATTCGAGGTCGGTGCCGAACAGGTACTCTTGGTCCGAAAGGAACTGAAAAATACGATAGACGTCGACTCTAGCCCTGGCGCTCTCGTCGTTAAGGCCAGCTAGAATGCGGTCAAGAGCCCCAGACGAGGTCACCGCGAGGACGATAGTTGGCAGCAAGGCGACTAAGCAGACCGCCGTGACAAAGAATGCAATGGGATCTAATCGGCCCGACGCCAGCCCTGCCCGGATGCCGCGCAAGACAATCAATGCGACCACTATGGTCGAGACGATGGTCGCAACCCTCGCTTGTCCGGCAAGGGTGCCAAGGAGCAGGAACGCCGTTGCGATTGCCTTGACTCGCGGTGAGGCCGTGGTTGTTTGCAGCACCAGAACTGCTACTACATGATGCGCGCCGGTCAGTAGCGGGTGGCCGAGCAAACCACTCGCGCGGAAGCCAACGCCCGACGTAAAGTACGGAAAAGGCATGATATGGCTTTGCAGGGCGACCTGCAGCAGCGAGAAGGCTGAGTTCGCCAGTGCGAGGCCGATTACCGCTTTGACCACTCGCTCTCTCTGATCCTTCGTCATCGGCAGGACGCAAAGGATGATTGCGGGCGCAATGAGGATCGAGTCCACGAGGTAGCCGACGCTAGAGGTCTGCCCCCGGACGAGGGCAAGGCCGAGGAGCAGACCGATGCCCGCCGTCAGCACGATCGCGGCGGCTCCAGCCGCGCTCCACAAAGCGGCGCGCGCTCTCGCCTTGGTAAGGAACACCCAAGCTGCGAGCATCGCCAGCAGGTAGCTTCCAGGATGAATCTTGACGATGAGGCTGCCGCCAGGTTCTTGATACGGAACTATGCTGTTCCAGAGGTATGGGCTGACGCCGCCACGAACCAAGATGCCGGTCACGACCAGCAGGACGAACCAGTGGGGAACATCAGCAATGGCCGCTGTGCGCTGCCTCATCGGGCGATCCATGCCAGGACTACGCTCCGTACGCCATGCAGGGCGACGGCATTGGTTCATCCAGCTGAGAGAGACGCATCCGATGGCCTCCCCTCTCTCGCCTTAGCGGCGGCCATACGGCCTTGCACGGCGCCTGTCGCGTTGCGCAGGTAGTCGAGGCGTTGTCCCGGAGTCGGTCGTCGCCCCGACGGCGAATGCTGTATGATAGCGCCTAGAGTGCGCGTAACGGCATAATAGCAGAGAGAACGGACGTTGCATCAACCTCCTCATGACAGCGAGGTTTCCATCCGCGAGGTACGGTCGTGCCAGGGCCCCCAGGGCTGGGTGAAGATCCTTTTTTTCTTGCGTCGGAGTTGGGGCATCATAGCACTGCTAGCGATTCTCGCTGGGCTGCTTGGGCTGGCCTACTCCGTGCTAGCGAGGCCGACCTACAGCGCCACGACAAGCCTCCTGCTGGACGTGCGCGGCTCTGGAAACCTGCAGGGACAGGCCACGGGCGGCGACTCTGTCAGCGACTCCGCCGCAATTGAAAGCCAGGTTGAAGTTCTCAGGTCCAGCAATATTGCGCGGCGCGCCGTGGAACTGCTTGGCCCGGGGTACCTCGATTTGGAAAGCGGCGAACAGCCCGGCCTGCTTGGTGCTCTGCGCGACTGGATGATAAAGCGCTTCGGTTGGGCCGAGGCCCCGACCGACAGAGCGCAGAATGCCGGTTCTGCACTTGCAATGGAGCGGTTGAGCCAGGAGGTCCGCGTCCGCCGGGTCGGGCTCAGCTACATCGTCGAGCTCAGCGCCCGCGGCGACACCCCCGAGACAGCCGCCCGCACAGCCAACGTGATGACCCAAGCCTATATGGAGGAGGCGCTGGCCGCCCGGCGGGAAACCACGGAACGTGCCCGCGCCTGGCTGCAGGTACAGGTGGACGACCTCCGCACACGGGTGCAGGAGGCCGATCGCGCGGCTCAGGAGCAGCGCCGGCAGGCGAATGACGTCGCCAGCACCTCCCGCCTGCGGGATGTGGAAGCGGCGCGCAGCACCTATCAGTCGATGTACGAAGCGGCCCTACGGCGCTACGGGGAAGCGCTGCAGCAGCAGACGAGTCCGGTCACCGATGCGCGAGTTATCTCCGTAGCCGAGCCGCCACTGCGGAAGAGCTGGCCGAAGGCCTCAATCCTTGTTCCCGGCACCGTTCTGTTAGGTGGCGTCATCGGCCTTGTCGCAGCCTTTCTGCGCGAGCGTTTCAACCGCAGCATCCGCACGGCGGATGCGGCCGAGGCGCTGCTGCAGGTCAGATGCTTGGCAATGGTCCCGCGGGTTGAGCCAGTGAACCGCGGAAGCTCCCCGCAATCGCCCGAGCGCATGTTGCGGCTTGCGGTCCATGAGCCTGACAGCGCCTTTGCAGCCGCGGTGCAGCGACTGGCAGCGGCAGTCGAGGTGCGCGCGGCAGCGAGTTGCGGCTTCGTGCTCGGCCTTCTTTCGGCTCGGGCGGGGGAGGGCAAGACGACGATTGGGACCAACTTGGCAGCAATGCTTGGCAGCATGGGAGTTCGGACGGCGCTTCTAGACCTGAACTTCCGGACGCTCGGCGCCGGCACCATGCTCGCGCCAGACCTGTCTGGCAACGCCTCGGGCGCGATCGAGGACGAGGCCGCTTGGGTGCGTGCCAAGCAGAGCGTGTTCCCGAATGTCGAAGTCATCCCCTGTGCTGGGACAAGTGCCGCAGGCGGGACCGGGACACCCAATGCGGCTGCGCTCCGTCGCCTCGTGGCTCAGGTTAAGACGGAGTTTGCTGTTGTGCTGCTGGACTTCGACCCTGCACTAGTCTCGCCTGGGGTGGCCGCACTCGAGGCGCAACTTGATGGCGTCTTAGTTGTGATCGAATGGGGGGTGACACCGCAGTGCGCTGTATGCGGCGCCATTGAGGCGAATTGTCTCGACGAGCGGCTGGTTATGGGAAGCGTGCTTAATAAGGTCGACCAGCGTCAGGCCGCCCGCTTTCAAGCATAGCGGGTAGCGTACCAACTGACCTAAGAGCCGATCCGCAAAGTTTGGATTCACGTTGAGCACCTTGGCGCCAGCCTTCGCAGCATGATGCGGATCATGGCCATCCGGACGAACGCGGCAGCGATGCGGCAATGCCGCTCGAAGTCGCGA
>JAQGHV010000050.1 GCA_028288785.1 Rhodospirillales bacterium
GCAACGAGATCGCGAGCATCGCTTGATCAGCCCCCATCGAGCGGTCCGGGGGAAATGTTGGTGGGCCATGGTCATGCCTCCCTGGCTGGACCCGGTGGGCCCTGAGCGGTTTGGAGCCCGGGGCATCATCGATCGCTGGTTGGAGGCCGGGTGCATGATGGTGCCCTCGTGGGCAGTGCGACGGGGGTTTTCCGATCGACTAAGTGCTACTCGCCCTACGAGGTCTACCTGGGCAAGCGGGCCCTTGGCCTTTTGAGGCGCAGCAGGGAGTGCAGGGGCACTGGTGGCGCTGCAAGGCGGAGGCTGGCGGCGGAGTGCCAGGACAGCCCTGGCGGGCGCGGCTCCGGAGCGAGGGCATCACCACTGGTGCCGGTCGAGCATGGGCCCTGACGACACGTGGCGTGTCCACCCCGCTTGGCAGCACAGTCTGGTTCCACACCACTGTGGCGCGGGTGCGGGCTCGAGTTGACTGAACCGCCGTTCGCACCGACGCGACCGTCATATGACGAAGCTGACGGCTCAGCGTGGAAGCCCGGCGCGGTCCAGCCCTTCAAGCACGCGGGACAGCGCCTCCGGGTGCAGCGCGTCCGACTTCGCGAGGCGTGCGAGCGTCAGGTCTGGGAATGCGCGCCGGAACAACGTCAGGGAACGCAGCGCCTCGTCGCGCGCACCGGCATGCATCGCCGCGGCGGCGAGAAAGCGGTGCGGCCAGGCGCGCGCGGGCTGGAGTTCGAGCGCCCGGCTCAGGGCGCGCGCTGCTCGGGCGTACTCGCCCTGCAAGAACAGCGCGACGCCAAGCCCAAAGATGGCGCTGGCGCCATCGGCGCCGTGCGGAAAGATTGCCACCGCGCGATTGAAGGCCACCCCCGCACGTCCCCCGTTGCCGCGAAAGTTCTGGAGAAAGCCGAGGCGACGCAACGCTTCTGGTTGAAGGGGATCGAGCGCGAGGCTGCGTTGAACCATCGCCTCGGCGCGGTCGAGGCTCTTGGTAAGCGATAGTGCGCCGGCGACAGGGGTCAGCACCTCGGGGTCATCCGGTGCCAGCGCCACGGCCCTAAGGCCGAACTCGATCCCGAGCGCGCGCTCGCCGTCGACATCCGCGACGAAGCAATGGTGACCACTGACCGCCATCGCAAATGAGGCCAGTGCGAGTGCACGCGGATGAGCAGGATCGCGATGCAGCGCTTCCCCAAGCAGGTCGAGCGCCATTGCGGTTGCCATAGGTTCCTGGCTCAGCGCGGCGGATCGTGAGCGTGCGACGAGCGTGTCCACATCCGCTCGATGTAGCGGTATCCGCCGGGCCCGCGCAGCCTCTTCAGCCGTGATCGCGCAGCGGACCGCGCCCGCTGCCCGTTCCGTCCAGGGCACGCCGCCGCACAGACCGAACGCCTCCCGATGCGTGGCAAGCGTCGCGCCGCTGGCGCAGTGCAGAATGCGCAGTACCACAGCCGAGTGTTCGACCCGGCCCTCGACCGCAAGCGCTGCGTTCGGCGTACCCGGTCCTTGGTCTCGATAAATGGCCAACCCCGGCGCACGAGCCAGGGCCATGGCGAGATCGTCAGTTGCGCGACGCGCCGGCGTGGCATCCGCGCAGGTCGCCGGCTGCAGACTGCGCAGGATGATCACAGCGTCGGGCCGCTCCGGCGCGGGGCGAGCGCGGGAACGGCGCAGTGTCGCGGAGGGAGCCTCGCCAAAGGCGCGCGCGTAGCGGATCGCGAAGCGGCCGGGATGCTCGAACCCATGTCGTGCCGCGGCATCGAGCACGGAAGAGGCGGCGCCTTCGATCAAGGTCTGGCGGGCCGCATCGAGCCGCAGACGCTCAACAACCGTCCGAGGCGTCATGCGGAGAACCTGCGCCACGTGCCGCTGCAGCGTGCGCGGCGTGATGCCGGCGGCGCGAGACATGAAGCCGAGATCTGGGCGGAAGGCTGGGTCCACGGCCAGGGCCTCGCGTGCGGCGGCAAGGGCGAGGCGCACACAAGCGGACCGCGTCGATGTTCCACCGGGCAGCAAAGCCGGCGCCGTGTCTTGGAGCGTGCCCATGCACGGACGCTGCGCCACAAAAGCCTGTCGCGTCGAGAACCGATTGTCGCGAAGTGGACAGAACCGCGCGCTCGCGCATGCCCACGATGCGGCTCGACCAACAATTCACGGAGGAAGCGGCCAATGCGTTCCCTTCACACCCTTGCCGCACTTGGCTTGGTGGCAACCGCTGCGGTCGTGCCGCCGTCGCACGCCCAGAGTGCGATGCCGACCCTGGTACTCACCAGTGCGAGCGCGATCGCGGTGCCGCCGCCTTCAGCCGACACGGCCGCGGAGCTCGCTCAGCTTCGCGAGGCCCGCGCGGCCCGCAGCGCCGACCTCGCGCGCCGTCTGCGTCGGTGGGAGAATGGCGGGCCAATCTATCTGTGGAACCAGCTTGCCATCGACGCCATGATCGAGCGCGGGATTGGCAATGCGCCGGCCTCGCGCGTGCTCGCACTGCTGCATGCGGCGCTCTATGACGCCACCGTGGTGGTCGCGGCTGCACAGGCGAACCATGCGCGCCAACCACCGGCGGCACAGGATGCGACACTTGCTGTCGCCGGCGTGCGTATCCCGGATCGTTCCTACCCCTCCGGGACCGCGGCCCTCGGGGTGGTCGCCGCAACGGTGCTGGCGCAGCTAGTCCCGGCCGAGGCTGAGCGTTTCCGCCGCCTTGCCGCCGAAGGCGACGCGCTCCGTCGCGAAGCCGCGCTGGAATTCCCAAGCGACGCGGCCGCCGGTCGGGCTATTGGTGAGGCCATTGCGGTGGCGGCGCTCGCCCGCGCTGGCGATGACGGGTTCAGCCGCCGCTGGTCAGGGGTTGTGCCAACGGGGGCGGGCATGTGGACAGGGCCGCAGCCGGCTGTGCCTGGCAACGCCACTTGGCGCGCCTACGTGCTGCCGGCGAACAATGCGCTCCGCCCGCCGGCACCGCCCTCCTTCGGATCGCCCGTGTTCCTGGCGGCGCTGACCGAGGTGCGGGTGTACAATCGGTCACCGCAGGCGGTGGACCAGGCGGTATACTGGCACGCCTATGGCGGCGGCCGCGCTTTCCAGCTGTGGCACCGGGAATTGTCGCTCCGCGCGCTTGAAGGCGGCCTGGCACAGAACCCGGTGCGCCTGGCTGCGTCGTACGCTGCCGTCGCGATCGCCTTCCACGACGCGCACATCGCCTGTTGGGATGCGAAATACGCCTACTGGTACATCCGCCCATCACAGGCGGACACCGCAATCACGACGTTGGTGCCATTGCCGCCGCATCCGAGCTTTCCCTCGGCGCATTCCTGCCTCTCAAACGGAGCGGCGACCGTGCTCGCCGGGTTGTTCCCCGGAGACGCGGCGCACTTCCGCGCGCTGACACAAGCATCGGGAGAAGCGCGCATCGCGGCCGGGCTGCATTACCGCTACGACATCGCGGCCGGCGAGGAGATCGGACGGCGCGCCGCGGAACTCACCTTGGAGCGGCTCGCGCCAGCGCTGGGCGGTGAGTAACGAAGAGGCGTCCGGCACCTGATCGCCATCAAGCCGGTACGCTCGACGCCGAACTCGCCACGGTCCACCACCGATCAACGGCTGTTGGTCGATGGTGAACATTCCCGATGCTACTCGGCTTCCGACGCATCATCGCTCGATGGATCGGCGCGACACATGCGAATGATGGAGGACGTGTCGGCCACGGCATTGCCGTGCGCGACAAGCGACACGCCCGCGCGTCTTCCATCTGATAAGCTCGATGCTGGCCGTGTGAGATGCGGACGGCTGGATATGATGTCGAAACCACCAAGCTACGTGCTCGTAGCGCGAGAGTAGTTCCCCTTCTTGGAGAGTCGCGTCTACCTCAACACCGTCGCCGTGGCGCAATCTACCGGCTGGGCCTGTCCCTACTTTCACTAGCACCTGCACCGCGCCGAACACTGCCATCCCTCTGCGGTACCTGGAGGGGAGCGATCTCGACTGGCGCTGTTCCCTCCTGGGTCATGCCGAGTTGCTCAGCGGTGCGAGGACTGACATCCAGGATGCGCCCACGCGCATGGGGACCGCGATCCTCGACCTGGACATCCGCTGTGCGCCCAGTCTCCAAATTCCTCACCCGGGCCGTCGTGCCCAGCGGCAGTGTTCGGCTGGCAGCGGAGTTGGAACGGCTGTCGAAGCGCTCCCCATTGGCCATTCGTCGCCCGTGAAGCCCCGGACTGTAGTAGGAGGCGCGCCCGCGCTGCACACGGCCTGACGTGTCGTCGCCCGGACGTGCCCGCGCTTCTGGGGAATTGCGGTCTGCTGCCGCGGCGGGCACAGGGGTCCCCATGACCCCGATCAGGATCGTTGACGCCACCAGGAAAGTTTCAAGTCTGGCCATTGCGGCCCCTCCTTTGTCCACGCAACGAGGCCGACGAGGCCGCTCGTAAGACTTGAGAACGTGCACGCTCCCCTGGGGATGCTCGTGCACCAAGCTTGAGGCTTGAGGGACTTTGCAGTGACCGGCCGCAGCCTCGGATCATGGTACTCGGAGACAAGATGGCCTTAGAACCGGCGAATTTTGCGCCTCCCGGCCAGTTGCGGATGGCGCGGAGCCGTCAAGTGGGGATCCCAGCGCTGTCAGTGCTAACGAAATCTCGATAGAACCAAGCGCCTCACGCTCGTTCCGCTCCTCCAGGGCCATGCTGTTCAAGGTGACCTATGTCCACGAGCTGGCTCGGTGCGGTTACGCCTGATCCCTGTCAGCCCTCATCAGTGGCGCGAAGACGGCAATGGCTTGTCGGACAACCCGGAACCGCGCTGGCGTCTTGCTGACGAGTTCCCCGTCCGTATTGACCGTTCGAGGGCGGCGCGTCCGCACCTCCGCCTCCTTGAACGCGCCCGTTCGCACCTCACGCCACATGCCCTGCCTTCCTGAGCGGAAGGCAGGGTAGATGAGCGCAAGCTTCCACAAGCTTTCAAACTCGAGGCTGTAGAAATTGAGGAGGCCATCGTCGATCTTGGCGTCCTCTTCGATCACCATGCCGCCTCCATAGTAGCGCCCGCTGCCGATAGCGATCTGCAGCGTGCGGATCTTCTGCGACACGCCGTCGTAGCGGACCTCCGCCGAGAAAGGGCGTATGCGCCAAAGCGCTCGGCAGGTGGCCAACGCATAGCCAAGCCTTCCCCAGCGCTTCTTTAAGTCTCCACTCAGTTCCCGCGCCACCTGTACGCTCAGCCCGATGCTGGCGACGTTGAAGAAGGGATGCCCATCGACCTCGCCGAGATCGATGCGGCGAAGATAGCCATCGAGGATGACCTGCACCGCCTCGTCCAGATCCATCGGGATGCCGAGGGTGCGTGCTAAGTCGTTGGCGGTACCCAGGGGCAGGATGCCGAGCGGCAGGTCGACATCGAGCACGGCAGGAGCCGCCGAATTCATCGTTCCATCGCCGCCGCCCAGCACGACCATGTCCACGGCCGATGCCAGACGGCGAATGGCAGCCCTCATATCGCCCGCGGTAAGGCATTCCTGCCGTAGCAGCTCCATGCCGGCCCTTTCCAGGGCAGCGGCCGCGGCGTCGGCCGCATCCTGCCCCTGGCGGCTCCTTTGGTTGACCAGGAGCAGCGCACGGCGCGACTTCGAAGCCTCGGTCATCGACAGCTCCGGAAGTGGTTCAGCCAGGATCAGCGCTCGAGCGTTGAAGGAGGCAGATCCCCACGGCACAAACCTAACCTTACTTGATCCAGCAAGGTTTTCGTCTTGGCACCGACGCCGGTGCTGCAGGCTTGCACAGCATGAGCCACGAGTTCGGAGCAATTGCCTGACGCGTCGACGCCCTCCGTCACTGGCTTCCTTGCTCCGTCATCACGTCCACCTGCCGCAGCTTGGCGACAATCTCCAGCTTGTGCTGCTTCCTCGTCATCTCAGACCCCGTTCATCTGCCATCCGGGCTCTCAGAGCCGGCGGCTCACTTTAGGGGGGGCAGGTCACCCGAAGCTAAGCGGAACTCAGGGGCTTTCGCATGCTACCGCCACGGTGTTTCGCTGCCGCCAAGTTTCTGTGTCAGGGGTCATAGATGGGCCGATGGCGTCCTCCGGCAGTCGCTCGTATCTCGGAGCCGTGGCAGCGGCTGTGAGCGGTGGGAGGAGGGGGGCGGGAGGGCGCGACTGCACCGGACAAGGCGGAGGATCATCATCGTCCTCGGACTGCCCTCTGCCTGGGTGTCGACGACGCGATGCATCCCGCGCTCCCCGGACACGGCGGGCGCATGGGAGGCGTGACCAGCGGTGTTCGTTGCTGTCGGTTGAACCTTCCATCTTGTCGAGGGACTTCAGGGCCTCCAGGATTTCCCGCACATGAAGCAAGGCGCCGCTGTCTAGCACCCGCGAGGAGGGGGAGCCGTGCGGAGCGCGGCTGTCGGAGGCCCAAGACGCAAGGACTTCGCGCTTTTCAGCAATGGTGAGGCCTAGATCCTCCACCACCTGTAGGGGGTCTGTGTAGCTGGCTTCAGCTTCGCGGCTTGCCGGTTGTCCGGCGAGCGGGACCAAGTTGGCCAAACCCAGTGACTTGCCAACTCCGTGGATCCTGACTTCCTCACGTTCGTTCATCGGCATCTCCCTGAAGAATAACCGTGGACCGAAGGCTTCGGCGGCCGTCGAGATATTTCGGGAGCAGGCATGTTCAAGGGGCGGAAGTCCCTGAACTGAACATTTCTTGCCTGCGTCGCGGCTGCCGGCGAAGGCCGCAGCCGCGCCGCAGCGGGCGCGTGATCCGCCCGCGACAAAGGCGACGAGGGACTTGCCGGAGGCGCGCTCTACGGCCCAGCCAAGCACGTCGGTGGACAGCGAGTAGTGAAACTCAGAGCCGGGCTGCGACTTCAGCGGCGCCACACCCGGCGCAGCAGCTCGCGCGTCGGTGGCTTCTCTAGCCGTCAGCGCGTGGCAAGGCGAATGCGCAGGGCGGCATGAAAATTTTTGGCTGATGAGGTCTTGAAGGGGCGCAGCACCTTTCTAATTCGACCGCTGCCGAATGCCAGAACTGGGTTCGGCGGGCGTCGGGCCTGGGGCTCGGGCGTCCATCCCATGTCGCTCAACGGAGGATATGGCTATGACAATGTTGGATTTCGCGCCACTGGCGCGTTCTTCCATCGGCTTCGACCGGCTGTTTCATGTGCTCGACCAAGCATCGCGCTTGGAGCCGAACAACAGCTTTCCGTCTTATGATATCGAGAAGGCTGGCGAGAACGACTTTCGCATCACGCTCGCTGTTCCCGGCTTCACGGTGGATGAGCTCTCGCTTGAGAGCCGGCCGAACCTGCTCTTGGTGTCCGGCCAGAAGGCGGAGCGCAAGAACGGCGAGTATTTCCATCGTGGCTTGCCTGCAGCGAGCTTCGAACAGCGCTTCAGTCTAGCGCCCACCGTCAAAGTAGTGGGCGCGAGCCTGGAGAACGGTCTGCTGGTCATTGACCTCAAGCGCGAGGTGCCAGAGGCGATGCAGCCGCGCCGGATCGAAATCGAGACCCATCGTGGGGTCCAAACGCCGCAGCAGATCGAGGGCCAGCAGGCGGCCTGAGCGCGGTGGCTGACGGTACTGACCGGTCGCCGCCGCGATGCGAGGTTGGCGGGCCCTAGTGCCCGCCGACCGTGCGCCTACGCCATGGCCAGCCTGCGTAGCTCCGTCCTTCGCCTCAACGTGCCGCGACTTGGCGTCGATCTCCTCCGGCTTGTGACGCTTGCGTGTCATGCCCCTTCATGTGCCCACCGGACTCTCGTAGCCGGCTGGCAGCCGCTACGCGGCAGCGGCGAAAGCCGAGGAGGCGCTCCACTGGACATAGGTCGATGCGCAGGCAGGAAGGTAGTAATTCGCCCCACCTGGTGCCTAACGATCGCCGGGGAAGATGTCTCCTTGACCGCGGAACGGCACCTGTGATGCTAAACCGGATCGGCGGCCACGTGCGTCGCTGGACGGGAGGGCGCGAGCGCCGCGGTGATTGCCTCCTCGGCGTGTTCGAGCCAGATGAATTCCAGCCGGTCACGGGCATCCTGCGGGATTTCCTCAAGGTCCCTGCGGTTGCGCGCGGGCATCAGCACGCGGGTGAGCCCGGCGCGGGCGGCCGCGACGGCCTTTTCCTTGATGCCGCCGACCGGTAGCACCAGCCCCCGCAGGCTGATTTCGCCCGTCATGGCCGTGTCGCTGCGGACATTGCGGTCGGTCAACAGTGATACGAGGGCGGAGAACATGGCGACTCCGGCGCTCGGGCCATCCTTGGGAGTCGCACCGGCGGGGACATGGATGTGGATATCGCTCAGGGCGAAGAGGCCGGGCTCGATCCCGAGCTGTAAGGCGCGACTCTTCACCAGGCTCAGCGCGGCTTGCGCGCTTTCGCGCATCACGTCGCCAAGCTGGCCGGTGAGGATCAGCTTGCCGCTGCCGGGCACCCGCGTCGCCTCGATGAACAGGATGTCGCCGCCGACCGGCGTCCATGCGAGGCCAGTGGCGACGCCCGGGACCGAGGTGCGCATCGCCACCTCGTCCTCGAAACGGGGCGGGCCGAGGATTGCGCCGAGCTCCTCTGTCCCGATGTGGACCAGCGTTGCACTTCCCTCAGCGATGCGTACGGCGGCGTGGCGGAGCGCGCGGCCGATCTCGCGCTCCAGGCCGCGGACGCCGGCCTCGCGGGTGTAGTTGCGGATGATGGCGCGCAGGGCGTCGTCATCGAGTACGGCCTGATCGGTTCGCAGGCCGTTGGCGTCGAGCTGGCGGCGCAGCAGGTAGCGCTGCGCGATCTCGAGCTTCTCGCCCTCGGTGTAGCCGCTGAGGTCGATGATCTCCATGCGGTCGCGCAGCGGGCTGGGGATGGTGTCGAGCATGTTCGCGGTGGCGATAAACACGATGCGGCTGAGGTCGAAGGGCACGCCGAGATAGTTGTCGCGGAAGGCCTCGTTCTGCTCGGGGTCCAGCACCTCGAGCATGGCCGCGGAAGGGTCGCCCCCGATGCCGCGGCCCATCTTGTCGATCTCGTCCAGCATCATCACGCAATCGCGCGTGCCGGCCTTGCGGATGGCCTGGATGATGTTGCCGGGCAACGCGCCGATATAGGTGCGGCGGTGGCCGCGAATCTCCGCCTCGTCATGCACGCCGCCGAGCGAGACGCGGGCGAAGGTCCGCCCCATGGCGCGGGCGATGCTCTGGCCGAGCGAGGTCTTGCCGACGCCTGGCGGTCCGACGAAGCAGAGGATCGGCGCCTTGCCGCCCGGAGCGAGCTTGCGGACGGCGAGGTATTCGACGATGCGGCGCTTGATCCGCTCCAGCCCGAAATGATCCTCGTCGAGGATGCGGCGGGCGGCGGCGATGTCGATTGGTTTGTCCTCGGGCAGGCGCCAGGGGAGACCAATCAGCCAGTCGAGATAGCCTCGGATCATCCCGTGCTCGGGCGAGGCTTCGGGCATGCGCTCCAGCCGGCGGAGCTCCTTGCGGGCGGCGGCCTCGACCTCGGCGGGCATGCCGGTCTTGCCGATGATCTCCCCAAGCTCCGCGATTTCAGCGGACTTGCCGTCGCCCTCGCCGAGCTGGCGCTGGATGGCGGCCATCTGCTCGCGCAGCACCATCTCGCGCTGGCGCTGGTCCAGGCTGGCGCGGGTTTCGCGGCCGATCTCGGCGGTGAGGCGCAGCACTTCGAGCCGGCCTTCGAGGACGCGGGAGACGCGGTCGATTCGCGGGGCGAGGTCCAGCGTTTCAAGGATTTCCTGCTTCTCCGTCGCGGAGATGTCGAGGTAAGCGGCGACGAGGTCAGCCAGCGCCCCGGGCTGGTCCATCGCGTCGACATTGGCGATCAAGCCTTCCGGTGCTTGCGGCAGGAGGCGCAGCGCCTCCAGGGCCTGGCGCTTGAGGTGCAGCATCCGGGCCTCAATCCCCGGGCCTTGCGCTTGCGGTTCCTCGATGCGGGAAACGCCCGCTGCGATGAAGGGATCTCCGGAAACCCAGTCCAGCACGCGGATGCGCTGGACGCCCTGGCAGACGAGTTGGTGGGTGCCGTCGGGTGCGGTCACGAAGCGAAGCAGGTTCGCCACTGTCCCAATCCGGTGCAGGTCCGCGGGGGCTGGGCTGGCTTCGCCGGGGTCGCGCTGCATCACCACGCCGATCTGCTGGCCGTCCCGCAGGGCATGCTGCACGGCGGCGACCGAGCCGGGGCGCCCGAGGGTCAGTGGCATCACCGCGCCGGGAAAGAGCACGGTCTCGCGAACCGGCAGGATGGTCAGCGTGTCCAGAGGCAGCTTGGCATCGCTGCCGCCGCCGGGAGGCGAGCCAAGGTCGGGCGCGTGGAGGCTACGGTCACGCATGCTGTTGCTCCATTGCGGCTCAGTCGGCCTTAGCGAGCCTGACGGTCAGGCAGCCGTCGGTGAGGGAGTGGCGCACCGGTGTGCTGTAGCGGCCGGGCGGAAGCGGGATGCGGCGCTCGAATCGCCCCTGCGGCAGTTCGAGGCGGTGGATGGCGGCGGATCGGAGCTCGGGCGGCAGGACACGCAGTCCGGAAACAATGAGGGCGCCGTCCACGATGCCGGCCTCGACGGCGCCGGAGGGCACCCCTGGCAGGGCGACGATGACCAGCACCTCATGCTCGGTTTCCAGGACATCAGCCGGGGGCTGCCAGACCGGCAGGCGCGAGGGCCCAGCGCGCTGGGGCTCGAAGATGCGGTGACGGAGGCGCTCCGCGCTCGCTAGCCGCTCGCAGGCTTCCGCCCACATCCAGAATGCGGCATCACTGTCCTTCGGCATGCTGCGCGCCTTTCCTGGCCAGGCGGGATCGGAACGCACGGGCCAAGGTTCGGGTTGCGCCCCGTGTCTTACCGGAGCAGCGGCCGCGAAGTGGATGGTCCCGCCGCCACGACCTCGACCGCGTCTGCCACGACGCCAGCGGCACCGTGATGGACCATGTGTCCTTGCCCCGGGACGACCCACAATTCACTCCCCGGCACGTCGTGGTGCAATCGAGCCGACTGCCGCTCGACATTGACGATCCGGTCCTCCGCACCTGCCACGATCGCCACGGGAAGCCGCAGCCCGACGTAGCGGTGCTTCAATGCGGCAGCGGAGGGCATCAGGAGGCCGCTGTCCTCCGCGGCCGCCCGGATCTGTTCGGGGCGCAGTGCCCGAGCGGCAGGGAACCCGGCGATGAAGCGCGGCGGCACCGGGGCGGGGCTGAAGGCTGCGGCGGTCAGGCCGGGTCCGAGCAAATCGCTGAAGAGAGGCCAGACCGTATAGCGCAGGGCGTCGCCTAGCACCGGGATGGCGGGGAGGGCCGCAAGGTCGGCCACGGGGCGGGGGACCGGGTAGTAGTAGCCGGAAACCAGCACAAGACCTGACACGGTCTCGGGGTGGTCGAGCGCCAGGGCAAGCGCGACGAGCGTGCCCCAGGAGTGACCCAGGGCGACCGGCCGCTCGATCCCGAGCCGCGTAAAGCCCTCGGCGAACAGCACGGCCTGCGCCTGTGGTGTCCAACTGCGGTCCCGCGGCCGCTCCGTCTGTCCAAAGCCAGGTCGATCGAAGGCGATGACGCGGTGGCGCGCAGCGATCCGTTCGATCAGTCCACTCGTGGTGAAGTCCTCGAGCATGGAACCGTTGCCGTGCAGCAGGACGACAGGAGGCTCGCCCGTACCGTGCTCGACATAGCGGAGCCTCACACCCCCGACATTGATGAACTGCACCGCAAGCGATAGCTGGCCATAGGGTTGGTGAGCTGCGCTCTGGTCAGGCGCGATGCCGGAGGCGCGCTGTCCAGCTGCATCCGGAGGCGGGACAGCGCAGGCCTGCAGGGCGGCCAAAACGAAGGTGACGACCAGAG
>JAQGHV010000085.1 GCA_028288785.1 Rhodospirillales bacterium
CGACGTGCTCAACGCCGCCGGCCTGAAGCCAGGTGCCGCCTTCACCGGCCATTACGGCGCGGACCCGCACTTGTCGGGCGAGGAGGGTCGGGTATCGATCAGCCGGGGCATGCCGATCGCGAAGGCGATGGACGAAACGACACTGATCGCCTTCCGCATGAATGGTGCGGCGATCCCGAACGTGCATGGCGCGCCGCTGCGCATGATAGTGCCGGGCTGGCCGGGCAGCCTCAGCCAGAAGTGGCTCACCCGGATCCTGGTGCGCACGACGCCTCATGATGGCGCGGGCATGGGCGGCACGTCGTACCGGGTGCCGGTGCGCCCGATCGTGCCTGGCAGCGAGAATAATGGCCGCGACTTCGCGGACATGACGTCGATGCCAGTGCGCTCGATCCTCACCAATGTCGCTCATGGTACGCGGCTGCCGGCTGGTACGCGCGAGATCGACCTGCGCGGTGCGGCGTGGGCGGGCGACGACACCGTGTCAGCCGTGCATACCTCGGTGGATTTCGGGGCGACATGGCGGCCGATGCAGGTGGCGGCGCCGGCGAACCGGCACGCCTGGCAGCGCTGGACGGGCAAGGCGGCTTTCGCCTCGGACGGCTATCACGAGATCTGGTACCGCGCGACCGACGACAAGGGCCGGATGCAGCCGCACGCCGCGGCGAACTGGAACCCGCAGGGCTACGGCGCCAACGCGATCAGCCGCGTGGCCGTGCTGATCGGATGAGGTCGCTTGCCTTCGCCTTGATGCTGCTCGCCGGCCCGGTGTTCGCGCAGGAGGAGGATGTCTCGATCCTCCCCGATGGCGAGGGCCGCGAGGAGACATTCGCGCTGTGCACAGGGTGCCACAACACCGCGATCATCCGCCGCACCCGCCTGCCACGCGCTCAGTGGGACGGCCTGATGGATTGGATGGTGGAAAAGCAAGGCATGAACCCCTTGGACGCCGACCTGCGGACGACAATCGTCGATTATCTCGCCCGCCATTTCGGCCCTGCGGCCACGCCGCCTCGCGCCCGGAACCCCTTCCTCTGAAGGTGATGGTTGCGCCGCTTGTTCCAAAAAGCCAAAAATAAAAGACTGGGGTCTGGGGAAATTCCTTTCCCCAGCCTGCTTTTTTCTGGAGCATCACCCATGACGTTCACCCCCGCGATCCGCGACTCCCTGCTCGGCGTCACCACTGCCACACTGACCACGGTGCTGCTCAAGAAGGGCGTGCGTTTCTGCTACATCGCGGGTAGTCGCCCGTTGGTTCCCGGCAAGAACCGGCGCATCGCGGGCCCGGCCTTCACCTTGCGCTTCACCCCGACGCGCGAGGATCTCGCGACCGTGGACAGCTGGTCGTCACCGCGTTCGACGCGCGCTGCGATCGAGGCGATGCCTGAGGGCTGTGTTGCGGTGGCCGACGCGATGGGTAGCCAGGCGGCGGGCATCTTTGGCGACATCCTGTGCGCGCGCATGGCGAAGAAGGGCGTGGCCGGCCTGGTGACGGACGGCATGATTCGTGACGGTGCCGGCGTGTTGGGCACGGGGTTGCCGGTGTTTGCGCAGGGCGCGGTTGCCCCTGCTTCGGTTGCCGCGCTGAACTTCGTGGGCTGGGAGGAGACGATCGGCTGCGGCGGCACCACGATCGTCCCTGGCGACATCATCGTGGCGGATGATGACGGCGCCGTGGTGATCCCGATCGCGCTGCTGGAGGCGGTCACCGAAGCCGCCGTCGAGCAGGAACGTCTGGAGGCCTGGATCATGCGCGAGGTCGAGAAGGGTGTGGCGCTGCCGGGGCTGTACCCCGCCAATGCCGAGACCAAGGCGCGCTACGAGGCCGAGCGCGGCTGATGGCGCGCATCGGCGTCACCGGCATCGGTGGCCGCATGGGCAAGCTGCTGGTGGAGGAAATCGCCTCGGCCGGCGCGGCGCTTGCGGGCGGCACGTCGCGCGGGGACGACCCCGCGGTGCTGTTCGGGGCGAGCGATGTGGTGATCGACTTCACCCATGCGCATGCCGCGAGCGTGCATGCGGCCGCGGCGGTTGCGGCCGGCACGCCGCTGGTGCTGGGTTCCTCAGGCCTGTCCGATGCGGAGGAGGCGGCGGTGCGGGAGGCTGCCTCGCGCGTCGCGATCGTCTATGCCGCGAATTTCTCGCCGGGCGTGAACCTGATGCTTGCGGTTGCCGAGCGTATGGCGGCGAGCCTGCCGGGGGCGAATTACGACGCCGAGATCGTCGAGATGCACCATCGGCAGAAGGTGGATGCGCCGTCCGGAACGGCCATCGCCCTTGGACGTGCGGTCGCGGCGGGGCGGGGTCAGGCGTTGCGGATGGAGTCCGGGCGCGACGGCCATACCGGGCCGCGCGGCACCGGCACTGTGGGGTTCGCGGCGCTACGCGGTGGCCAAGTGGTAGGCGAGCACACTCTGCTGTTCGCGGCCGGGTCCGAGCACATCGCGCTCACGCATCGCAGTTTCGATCGGCGCGTCTATGCGACGGGCGCGGTGCGTGCGGCGCTCTGGGTGGTGGGCAAGCCACCGGGCCTGTACGGCATGAAGGACGTGCTGGGGATGTAATCGCCGGCGGTCCCAATAGAGACCGCCGCTTTTTGTTCACTCAAGCGGCATGCCCCGGTCGCCCTGCTGGCGGCCGCGCCAATTCGTACCGGGGTTCAAGCCGCAGAGATGGTTGCTCCGTCTACCGCTGCGGCGCGCCAAGGCCGCCTTCCTCGAAGAAGCGCGGGTCGTTGAACGCGAAGATCGCCGTGTTGAAGGTGAGCCCGGTCTCGATGCGGGACAGCGTGACGCGGGTCTGGCGGTTCTGCGTATCGAGCACGACCCACTGCCGCAGCTGCATCGGCTCCTCCTCCATGATGAGGGTGAGACGGCCGTCGCCGGGGCTGTCGGTGCGGAACAGCGTGACCGCGAGGAAGCCGCCTTCGCGCGCGACCTCCTCGATGGTGACCGTGCCGGACAGCCGCAGATTCTCCTGCAGCAGGATGCCGAGTGGGGTGGCGCTGGTCGGCACCACGCTGGGGCTGCGCAACTCACGATCATAGAAAAGGAACTGGCCGAAGGACGCGACCAGCAGCATCGGCGTTGGCGGGTCGTAGTCGAAGCGCATGCGCCCGGGGCGCTGGATCCAGGCGGTGCCCTCCGCGGTGGCGCCGTTCTGCGCGATCTGCAGGAAGCGCGCCTTCAGCGTGCGGATACCGCCGAGGTAACTCTCGACACGGCCCAGCACCGCCGCGCGTTCGGCACCCGCAAGGATCACGGAGCCGCGCTGAGGTGGCGGTGGCGGCGGGGGTGTCGCAGGTCGCCGCGAAGGGGTCTGCCCCAGGGCGGAAGCCGGGGCGAGCGAAAGGGCGATGAGCGCGCGTCGATGCATGACGTGCATATGGCGCGCCCGGCGGTCCGGCGCTAGCGCGTCGGCGCCGTGGCCGGCGGCCGCTGCCCCTGGCGCTGCAGCCCCTGCATCAGCTGCTGCATGTCCATGGTCTGGTAGCCGGCCGGGACGGTAAAGCGGGCGGGGTCCTGCGCACCGTAGCGGATCTCGGTGGCCTCGAGCGTGCCGGCGCCCGCATTCTCGGGCTGCGCGCGCAGCATCACGCCATCATCGGTGAGGCAGGCGCGCGCGCGATTGCCGCGATCCTCGATGCGCCAGTTGGTGCAGGCGGTGTTGAGGATGCGGTCACTGCCCTCGCGCGTGAAGCGCGCCTCGGGCGAGGGACGGAATCCGCCGCCGCCCGGCACCATGCCGCCATCCATGGTCATCACCATGCGCTGCTGGTCGAGTACCATTCGGGCATTGCCGGCACGATGATCGAACAGCACCCATCCGGCGCCCATCGGGCCGCTGCCAGGCACGTCGATGCGCATCAGGCCGGTGGCGGCGGAAAACGCCATCGCGACGTTCATCGGTCCCTGCGGACCGCCGGTAGCGCGGTAGGTGATGGTGACGTCCCGCGTGGGGAAGATGGCAGGCTGCTGCGCCTGCGCCGCGACGGGGAGGGTTGCTAGAAGGGCCGCGGCGAGCAGGCGCATGGCAGGGTTCCGGAAGCGGTTCGTAGCCGGCCTATGTCGTGCCACGCACGACGCCCGGTCAAGTCACTGAACGTAAGCGACCGACCAGGCAGAGTGGGCCATTCCGCTGATACTGCAGGAGAAACGTCGCGCGACCCAAGGCGCCGATCAGCGCTGCAAGGCCTGCACGATCTCCTGCGTCACCTTCTTCGCATCGCCGAACAGCATCATCGTGTTTGGCCGGAAGAACAGCTCGTTCTCCACGCCGGCATAGCCGGAGGCCATGCCGCGCTTGATGAAGAACACCGTCTTCGCACGCTCCACATCCAGGATAGGCATACCGTAGATGGCGCTGGTCTTGTCGGTCTTCGCGGCGGGGTTGGTGACGTCGTTCGCCCCGATCACGAAGGCCACGTCAGCCTCGGCGAATTCCGGGTTGATCTCCTCGAGCTCCTTCACCTCGTCATAGGGGACGTTGGCTTCGGCGAGCAGCACGTTCATGTGGCCGGGCATGCGGCCGGCGACGGGGTGGATGGCGTAGGAGATGTCCACGCCCTCCTTCTTCAGGATCTCGCCCATCTCGCGCAACACCTGCTGCGCCTGGGCCACCGCCATGCCGTAGCCGGGCACGATGATGATCTTCTGGCTGTTCTTCATGATGTAGGCGGCGTCTTCAGCGCTGCCCGCCTTGACCGGCGGACGGTCGCCATTGCCCGCACCGGGGCCGGCCTCGCCACCCCCGGTCGTGCCGAAGCCACCGAGCAACACGTTGATGATGCTGCGGTTCATGCCCTTGCACATGATATAGGACAGGATCGCACCGGAGGCACCGACCAGCGCCCCGGTCACCACCAGCAGGATATTGCCGATGGTAAAGCCGATGCCCGCGGCCGCCCAGCCGGAATAGCTGTTCAGCATGGACACGACGACCGGCATGTCCGCGCCCCCGATTGGGATGATCAGCAGGAAGCCCAGCGTGAAGGCCAGCAGCGCGATGAGCCAGAACAGCAGGCTGTTTCCGGTCGCGACGAACAGGATGACCAGCACCAGCAGCAGGATGCCCAACCCGAGGTTCAGCTTGTGCTGGTTCGGGAACAGGATCGGCGCGCCGGACATGCGGCCGTCGAGCTTCGCGAAGGCGATCACCGAGCCGGAGAAGGTCACCGCGCCGATCGCCAGGCCCAGCGCCATCTCGACCAGCGAGCCCGCTTTGATGCCGCCGTCCGGCTTGGCAATCCCAAAGCTTTCCGGCGCGTAGAAGGCGGCCGCGGCCACGAACACCGCCGCCATGCCGACCAGCGAGTGGAAGGCGGCCACCAGCTGCGGCAGCGCCGTCATCTGGATGCGGCCCGCGACCACCGTGCCGATGGTGCCGCCGATGGCGAGCCCGGCCAGCACGATGGCGATGCCGCCCCCGCTCATGCCCGGGCGCAGCAGGGTCGCGAAGATCGCGATGCCCATGCCAACCATGCCGAACAGATTGCCGCGGCGGGAGGTTTCCGGGTGGCTCAGCCCGCGCAGCGCCATGATGAACAGGACGGAGGAGACCAGATAGGCCAGCGTCGAGACGGTCGCGCCCATCGGCTCAGCCCTTCTTCTTGAACATGGCGAGCATGCGGCGCGTCACCATGAAGCCGCCGAAGATGTTCACCGAGGCGAGCGTCACGGCGATGAAGCCGAAGGCCTTGGCGGCAAAACTGTCCGACAGCCCGGTCGCCAGGATCGCACCCACGACGATGACGGAGGAGATGGCGTTGGTGACGCCCATCAGCGGCGAATGCAGGGCCGGCGTCACGTTCCACACCACGTAGTAGCCCACGAAGCAGGCCATCAGGAAAATCGTGAGGAGATACAGGAACGGCTCCGCCGCCTCGGTGATTGGCGCCATGTGCGCCGCCGCCTGGCGCGCGGCCTCGGCGAGTTCCAATGCACGGTGCGCCGCAAGCGTCGCCTGGTTGGCGAGTTCGGTGGGGTTCATGGCGAGTGTTCCTTCAGACCGCGCCGGCCGCGCCGGTCGCACCGGCCGCGGCCACGGGGGCCGCGGGGGCGAGGTTCGGGTGCACCACGGCACCGCCGCGCGTCAGCGCCGTGCCCTTGATGATGTCATCCTCGGGCGACAGTTTTGGCGCCTTCGCCTCCTTGTCCCAGAAGGTGGTGACGAAGGTGAGCAGGTTGCGCGCATACAGGGCGGAGGCGGCGGCCGGGATGCGGCCGGGCCAGTTGGTGTAGCCTAGGATCTTCACCCCATTCGCCGTGACGGTGACTTCGCCAGGCGTGGTGAGCGCGCAGTTGCCGCCGGCATCGGAAGCGATGTCCACGATGATGGAGCCGGGCTTCATGCTCTCGACCATCGCGGCGGTCACCAGGATCGGCGCCTTGCGCCCCTGAACCAGTGCGGTGGTGACGACGACATCCTGCTTGGCGATATGGGCGGCCACGACCTCGGCCTGCTTGGCGTAGAAATCGGCGGAGAGCTGCTTGGCGTAGCCGCCGCTCGTCTGGGCCGACTTGCTCTCCTCATCCTCATGGCCGAC
>JAQGHV010000145.1 GCA_028288785.1 Rhodospirillales bacterium
GCCGCCGGTGGTTGTGGCGGGACGGCGATGCCCGGATTGGCGCCGGGATCGCGCAGCGTCTGGGCGTTACGGAGTTGGTGGGCCGGTTGATTGCCGCGCGTGGCGTCGGAATCGCAGAGGCCGGCGACTTCTTCGAGCCGACCTTGCGGGCCTTGCTGCCGGACCCGGACGTGTTGCGCGACATGGGCGCGGCGGCGGAGCGAATCGCCGCGGCGGTGCGCCGTGGCGAGCATGTCGCTGTGTTCGGCGATTATGATGTGGATGGCGCCTGCGCCGGCGCCCTGATGACGTGGGTGCTGCGCGAGCTTGGCTGCGCGGTGACGCCGTATGTGCCGGACCGGCTGCGTGAGGGATATGGCCCGAACCCAGACGCGATTTCGCTGCTGTGCAATCGTGGCGCGACGCTGATCATCTGCGTCGATTGCGGGGTGGCGGCGCCGGAGGCCTTGGCGGCGGCCGACGGCCGCGCGGATGTCGTGGTGCTCGACCACCACAAGGGGGAGGGGGCGCTGCCGCGCGTGGTTGCGGTGGTGAACCCGAATCGGCTCGATTGCACGAGCGGGCTGCACCACATCTGTGCCGCGACGGTCGCGTTTTTGGCGGCGGTCGCGGTGTTGCGTGTGTTGCGGCGTTCGGGGCATTTTACCCATCAGGCGGAGCCGGATTTGCGGCGGTTGCTGGATGTTGTGGCCTTGGCGACGGTGTGCGACGTGATGCCGCTGACCGGCATCAACCGCGCGTTGGTGACGCAGGGCCTGAAGGTGCTGGCGCAGCGGGCCCGCCCGGGCATCGCGGCGCTGCTCGATGTCGCCGGCGCGCGCGATCCGTTCAACGCGCATACCTTCGGCTTCGCACTCGGGCCGCGCATCAATGCGGGCGGACGCATCGGCGCGGCCGATCTCGGGCTGCGACTGCTGCTTGAGGAAGACCCTATCGAGGCGCGCGCGATGGCGGAGCAGCTCGATGCCGTGAACCGCAAGCGGCAGGAGGTCGAGGCTCACGTCATCGCGGCCGCGTTCGCCGCCGCCGAGGCGCAGGCGGATGCCGGGCGCGCGGTGCTGATGGTGATGGGGGAGGGGTGGCATCCGGGCGTGGTCGGCATCGTCGCCGGCCGCGTGAAGGAGCGCTTCAACCGCCCGGCCTGCATTGCGGGGCTCGCCATGGGGATCGCGAAGGGGTCGGGACGTTCGGTTCCCGGTGTGGACCTCGGCAGCACGGTCATCGCCGCGCGCCAAGCGGGACTGCTGCTCACCGGCGGCGGCCATGCGATGGCGGCCGGCTTCTCCTTCGAGGAGGGCCGGCTCGCGGAGGTGCACGCCTTCTTCGAGGACCGGATGCTGGCGGCGAAGGGGCTGCCCCAGGCCGCGGATTTGTCACTCGAGGGAACGCTCAACGTCGCCGCGGCCACGGTCGGGTTTGCCGAGCAGGTGGAGCGTCTCGCACCCTTTGGCGCAGGCAATGAGGAGCCAGTATTCGCCATCCAGCGAGCGCGCGTGCTGAAGGCCGACCGCATCGGCAAGGAGGGCGCGACGATCCGCGCCATCATCGAGGGTGAGGGCAGCGGGCGGCTCAAGACCATCTGCTTCCGCGCCAAGGACGGGCCGCTGGCCGAGGCGCTGCTGGCCAAGGACAGGGTGCCCATGCACCTGGCCGGGCACCTTCGCGCCGAGCGTTGGAATGGCGATGTTTCGGCATGCCTGCAGGTGGTGGACGCCGCCGCCGTCGGCTAGCCTTCCTGCAACATCGCAGGAGGACGGACCATGCCCTACGCCCCATCCCAAGGCGCCAAGCTTTATTATGAGGAGACCGGCACCGGGCATCCCATCGTCTTCGTGCATGAATACGGCGCCGACCACCGCGAGTGGGAAACGCAAGTGCGGTTCTTCTCGCGGGAATACCGCTGCGTCACCTTCGCCGCGCGCGGGTATCCGCCCTCCGATGTGCCGGAGGATGGCGCGCTGTATGGGCAGGATCATTCGGTCGTCGACATCAAGGCGGTGATGGACCACCTGGGCATCGCGAAGGCGCATGTCGTAGGCCTGTCGATGGGCGCGTTTGCGACGCTGCTATTCGGCATCCGCCACCCCGATCGTGCTACGGCGCTGGTCGTGGCCGGCGTCGGCAGCGGGAGCGTGACGGACCCGCACGCACTCGCCTCCTTCCGTGCCGACAATGTCCGCAAGGCGGCGCGCCTGAAGGAACTCGGCTGGCAAGACTTGGCGATCGAGGCCGGCACCACACCCACCCGCATCCAGCTTCGCCAGAAGGACCCGCGCGGGTGGGATGAGTTTATCGCTCATCTGCGCTCGCACTCGGCGCTTGGTTCGGCGTTGACGACCCAGCACTACCAGGGCGCGCGCGATCCTGTTTACGCCTGGGAAGCCCAGTTGCGGACCATGGCGGTGCCGACGCTGCTCGCGGTCGGCGACGAGGACGAGCCCTGCGTCGAGCCGAGTATCTTCATCAAGCGCATGCTCCCAAATGCGGGGCTTTGGATGCACCCGCGCACCGGCCACGCGATCAACCTGGAGGAGCCGGCGGCCTTCAATGCCGCGGTGCAATCCTTCTTCTCCACCGTCGAGCGTGGGCGCTGGAGCCTGAGTGCATCGGGCGCCGCATGAGCACTGACACACCGCACTACCTGCCGGTCCGAGAGGCCTGGCTGGCCGCCCGGCAGGAGGAGATCCTGGACCCGGGACAGCTCATCGTGGACCCGCACCACCACCTTTGGGAGCGGCCTGGCTGGCGCTACCTGCTGGACGAGTTCCTCGTGGACCTGCGCAGCGGCCATGATGTCCGCGCGACGGTGTTCGTGCAGGCACGCTCCATGCACCGCGTTGAGGGGCCGGCAGAGATGCGGCCGGTCGGCGAGACGGAGTTCGCCAACGGCGTCGCCGCCATGTGCGCGAGCGGCGGGTACGGCAATGTGCGGGTTAATGCCGGCATCGTCGGCTATGCCGATCTCACGCTGAGGGACGCGGTGCGCCCCGTGCTGGAGGCGCATATCCGCGCCGGTGGGGACCGCTTCCGGGGCATTCGCCACATCGCGACCTGGGATGCCGATCCTGCGCTGTTGAACCCCGCCTACCTCCCCGCCGAGGACATGCTTGGGAGCGAGGCGTTTCGCGCCGGCTTCCGGCATTTGGGCGAACTCGGACTCAGCTTCGACGCGTGGCTGTACTTCCCGCAGATCCCGCGCCTGACGGCCCTCGCGCGTGCCTTCCCGGGGACGCCGATCGTGCTTGACCATTGCGGCGGCATCCTTGGCATCGGGCCCTATGCGGGACGGCGCGAGGAGAATTTCGCGACTTGGCAGCGCAACATGGCGGAGCTCGCATCCTGCCCGAACGTTATGGTGAAGCTCGGCGGCCTCGGCATGCGCCTGCCGGGCTTCGGGCTGGAGGAAGGCGAGATCGCGCCGTCATCCGAGATGCTGGCGGCGGCGTGGCGCCCCTGGATGGAGGAAGCCATCGCGCTGTTCGGCACCGCGCGGTGCATGTTCGAGAGCAACTTCCCGGTGGACAAGGGCGGCTTCGGGTATGCGGTCGGGTGGAACGCCTTCAAGCGCTTGGCCGCCGGTGCCGGTGATGACGACAAGGCCGATTTGTTCTGGCGGAGCGCGGCGAGCTTCTATCGGCTGCCGCCCATCGTCTGATCACGCCCACCGTCATGAAGAATGACCGGGCGTTGTCGCCATCAAAAGCCGGGCGCATACTCCGCGCGCTGGGCTCGCAGTGCGAGCGGAGACGGGCATACGGCCCCTCGGCACGTTGTGCCGTTGGACATCAAAGGAACGGTTCGAGCCCGAGCCCCGGACCCTCCGGTACAGCGATGAAACCACCGCGTGGCGACAGTGCGTCACCGTACGGCGCGCGGGCGAGGTCGGCGGCGTAGATCTCGATCGGCTCCTCGGCATCCAGTGCCGCGAGCAGGTGCAGCGTCGCGAGCAGGCCAGGCCCGAAATAGGGGGAGTGCGGCACCATGCGGATGCCCGCGCTCTTGGCCGCGGCACTCACCTCAAGCATCGCCGACAGCCCGAGCTTGCTGACGCTCGGCTGCACCACATCGACGGCGCCGGCCGCGATCATGGCGCCGAGCTCGGTGGCGCTGCCGGCGCATTCACCCGCGCTGATCGGGCAGGGGCTCCCGGCGCGCACGGCGGCGATGGCGGCGAAGTCTTCGGGCGGCCAGACCGGCTCCTCGACCCAGGCGATGTTCATGTCGGCCACGGCCGAGCAGAAGGCGCGTGCCTCGGCCACGCTGTTCCAGGCGCAGTTGATGTCGAGCATGAGGGGGATCACGGCCGGCGCCGCTTCGCGCGCGGCGCGGATGCAGGAGAGGTCGACTTCGTGCAGTTTGATGCGGCGATAGCCGGCGGCGACGGCGGCGCGAATATTGCGCGCCACATCCTCGGGCAAGCCATAGCGCAGCAGGCTGGCATAGGCCGGGACGGTCTTGCGCGCGGCGGTGCCGAGCAACGCGTGCAGCGGCTTCCCCGCCACCTTGGCAGCGATGTCCCACAGCGCGATGTCGATGGCGGCGATGGCAAAGGTCACCGGGCCGTTGCGCCCGAAATTATGCAGCCGCCGTTGCAGCCGGCGGCCGACACCCGCGATATCGCTCGCATCCTCGCCGAGGCAGGCCGGGATTACCAGGCGGTCGAGCGCGTCACGCGTGGTGTCGACCAGGGTGAAGCCGAACCCCTCGCCCCAGCCATGCAGGCCGGTGTCCGTCTCGACCCTCACCAACAGCGTGTCCATGCTGCGCAGGTGCAGGTTGCCGCCGACACCCGCCGCACTCGCGCCGAAGGTGAAGGGCGTGCGGTGGATGTGGCTCTCGACCTTCACGATGCGCATGGCGTTCTTCCCCTCGTTCGATTTCGCGCGATACTCGCACCGACGGGTGGCCCGTAGAAGCCGCCATGGGGGAATTCGATGAAGGTCAGGTTCATGATCGGCGCGGTGCTGGGTGTGCTGCTGACGTTTCCCCTCGCGGCGCAGGAGGCGTATCCGACGCGCCCAATCCGCCTCATCGTGCCGTTTGCCGCCGGTGGGCCGAGCGACATCGTGGCGCGGCTGATCGGTCCCCGGATGGGTGCGACACTGGGCCAGCCGATCATCGTCGAGAACCGGCCGGGGGCAGGCGGTGTCACCGGCATCGAGGTTACGGCACGAGCGGCCCCGGATGGCTACACCTTCGCGATCGGCAGCGCTGGTGGTTTGGCGATATCCCCGCGGCTGGACCGCGGCACGAGCTATGACCCGTTGCGCGACCTGGCGCCGATCACCCTCGCCGTGCTGGTGCCGGAACCGCTGGTGGTGCCGGCGGCGAGCCCGTTCCGCAGCCTGGCCGACCTCATCGCAGCGGCGCGTGCGCAACCGGGTGGGTTGAACTTTGGCTCCTCCGGCTCAGGATCGATGCCGCATCTGGCCGGCGAGCTTCTGCGCAGCGCGGCCGGTCTTGACCTCACCCACGTCTCGTATCGGGGCGGGGCGCCGCTGACCACGGCGCTGCTGCAGAATGAGGTACAGCTGGGCTTTGCGGACCTGCCGATCCTGCTGCCCCACATCCGCGCCGGCGTGCTGCGGCCGTTGGGCGTCGGGACCGAGCAGCGGCTGCCGTGGCTGCCGGATGTACCGACGATGACCGAGCTCGGCTTGCCGGGCGTGGATGCCAATAATTGGCATGGGCTCGTAGCACCTGCGCGCGTGCCGGAGCCGATCCTGGTCGCGCTGCACCGCGCGGCGGCGGATGCGCTGCGCAGCGACGAGATCGGGCGTCTGCTCCACGAGCAGGGCGCCATTCCCGGTGGCGACACGCGAGAAAGCTTCAGGCGTTTCCTACGATCTGAACTGGAGAAATGGGGCGAGGTCATCCGGCGCGGCAACATCCGCGCGGAATGATGGGGGGCCGAGGGCGCCCGAGGTGTGGGATAATCGTCGGTTTGGTCCTGGATTGCGCCAGGGGGCTAGGCTTTGCCGCCCGGCTTGTGTATGCAGCGGCGCGCCCGCGATTTGTGGCGGCCGCGCGTCTGAGCTTGTCCCGTTCGTCTAGAGGCCTAGGACACCAGCCTTTCACGTTGGCAGCACGGGTTCGAATCCCGTACGGGACGCCAAAACCTCATATAGGTTGCGCGTTTCTGCTTAGTTTAGTCGGCGGCCCCACACTAGCCCCCACACTGCGCATCAGGACCTTCGACCCCCTTGGCACTCAGCGGAGCCGTGCGGAACACGAGTGCGCCGGGAGTGCGCCTGGCTGGGGTTCGAAGTGGCGGCCCCCAAGTATGATTGGGCCCTTCGCCTTTGAGCTCCCGCTTCCTCGATCCTCGATGTCGCGTCTTTAGGGCTGGGCATCGTGGCCGCGGTCGCTCTGTTCCGGCTGAAGCGCGGCGCGCTGCGCATACTCGGGATCACGGCCGCGGCCGCGCTGCTGCTGCGCCTGGTCGACGTGTTCTGATGCGCCCCCGGTCTAGCGCCCGGCTCAACTCCGCTCGGCAGGCCGTTCGTCCCGGCGGACCAAGCGGCGCACCACTTCCACAAGCCACCCGGCGCCGAGCCCGATGGCCGGGTTGAGCACGAAGGTAGCGATCGCAGCCGCCGCGATGGCCGGGCGGCAGTCCGCCCGGACCTCGATCAGTTTCCGCGACAGGGCGAGGTCGCCGCCGGCGAGCAGCAGCAGCGCGCCGAGCGCGCCGGCCGGGATCGTGCCGAGCAGGCGCGCTGCGTCGTCCGCGAAGAGCAAGCCGAGGGCAAGGAGCAGCGCACCAAGCAGCGCCGGCGCCCAACCTGTGCGCGCCCCGAAGCGGTGCTGCGCCATCAGCCCGCCCGCCCCATGGCACACCGGCAACGCGCCGAATGGGGCGAGCAGGTCGTTCGCCGCCCCCGTCACGAGGCGGAGGCGCCGCTCCGACGCCTGGGCCGCAGCGGCCGGCGAGAACATCTCGCGGGCCAGTAGGGCAGGCAGCAGCACGGCGTTGGCAAGGATGAGCGGGAGCTGCGGTAGCGCACCCACGACCAGCCCGCGCCAGGCCTCGTCGAGGCTCGCGGGCAGGACGAGGATCGGCAGCGCGAAGGCGGGCGGCGGCAGGGGCGGCAGGGGCGGCAGCAGGGGCGGCAGGACACGCCCGACCGCGAGGTCTGCCAGCACGGCCGCCAGTAAGGCGATCGGCACGGCCGGAAGGCGGCGCGCGAGGCGAGGTAGGCCCAGCAGGAGGGCGAGCGCAACGCCCGCTGCCAGTGGCCCGCCGCAAGCGAGCCCGAGGCCGATTCAGGCCATCGTCGCACCAACACCGATCTGAAGGCCGAGCACCGCCGAGCGTCGCGCCGGAGAGCGTCAGAACCAGGAGGATCAGCCCGCCCGCAAGGCCCGCCGCAGCCACCTCACCGGGCGCGAGGCCGCCCGCGATCACGAGAGCGCCGACCGCCTTCATCGGCTGCACCGGCAGCGGCAGGCGGTAGATCAGCCCCGTCGCCAGAAGGAAGGCCCCGAAGCCCACGAGCACACCGCCCGCGGACATGCCCGCGACCGCTACGGCGCCGAGGAGGATCGGCAGCAGCGTGCCGAGGTCACCGAAGGCGCCGCCGACCTCGCCCGCGATGCTGGAGCGGGCGCTCACGCCGCAGCCGACATCGGGAGCCGCGCGCGGTCGCCGCGCTCGCGCTGCAGTAGGCCGGTGCGTTCGAGGCGCGCCAGGGAGCGGTAGGTCGCCTCGGGCGAAAGCCCGAGATCGGCGGCGAGCGCCCCGGAACGCTGCCTGTCGGCGGATATCCGCGCCAACTCGAGCATGCCGGAGCGAACGGTGACGAGGCCGAGCGCGAGCTCCCTGGCGCGACACAGTGTCGGACCCCGCGTGCGGCGGCGCTCACGTGTAGGCGGCAGAAGGGTGCGGAGGACTTGGTCCATTTGGCGGCGGGTTTCCTACGACGCTGATCGTACGTCGGGGAGCACCGACGCCGCTATACGGGTGCTCAGTCCAGTGAGAACGGGATCCTCATGCGTCACCCTATTCGCCGCATTAACGCGCTCGTGCCGCTCGCCTCGGCACCGGCGCGTTGGCGGCCCCCACCCCCCGGCATCCACTTTGCACCCCCTGGGGGTGTCTAGATGGAACCCGCCGCAAAATTCTGATCATGGTGCCTGTGAACTTCACCACGCTCGATTGACGGTCTGCCTTATTGTGCTCACCGGTGCAGCATCAGACTGGCTGGGCATCCGCCACGCGACCCTTAATTAAAAGAGGCTCAAGGCGCTGCACCACGCGGGACAACACGTCCGTGCAATCTGCTAGGGCCTGTCATCGCTTGAGCCAGTCGCAGGTGGCGGCGAGGCAGAGGACGCCGAGGAAGGACGTGGCGGTTTTCTCGTAGCGGGTGGCGACGGCGCGCCACTCCTTGAGCCGCGCCCAGAGCCGCTCAACGCGATTTCGGTTGTTGTAGACCCACTCGGGGCAGGCCACGGGCGCCTCGTGGCGCTGAGGCGGGATCGCGGGCCGTGCTCCCATGTTCCAGATGTGCTCGCGGAAGCGATGACTGGTGTAGCCGCGATCACCGACCACCCAGCCGGGCACGCCTGGCAGCGCTTCGAGCAGCGGGATCGCGTGGGGAAGTTCGTGCGCCTGCCCGGGCGCAATCCGGAACGCGACGGCCCGACCGGCACCATCGGCGATCACGCAAGCCTTGGTGCCATATCCGCCACGAGACCGGCCAAGCGCTTCACCACCGCCTCGTTCAGACCGAGATCCCCCCGTGGCGCAGCACCGGCCGCCTTCTGATGGGCGCGCACGCTGGTGCCATCGAGGAACACCATGCCGAGCTGGATCCCGCGCTCTTGCACGAGGCTCAACAGGCGTTCCCAGACGCCGGCGCGGGCCCAGCGAATGAAGATCTGTGCCGCCCGCCACCACGGCCCGAGCTCTTCGGGGATCGCTCGCCACTTGGCGCCGTTTTGATGGCGCCACAGGATGGCCGCCATCGTGCGCCGCAGGTCACCGGGTGGTGTCTTTCCTTTGGGCCGGCACCCCTCCACCAAGGGCTCGAGCAGCGCCCACTGATTGTCGTCCAGCATGG
>JAQGHV010000221.1 GCA_028288785.1 Rhodospirillales bacterium
GGACCGGGTTGGGGAGGGGGCGCGTCACAGGCGCCGTGCTCGATCAAGGTTCCTCCCACGCGCCCTCCGCCACCCGGCCCGCCTCCGGCGAGACTCAACGCCCTTCCCAAAACCAAGCACCAACGGATGGAGGTCCAGGATCGACACGATCCTGGTGGGGTCCAGGGGCGAAGCCCCGGCCTTGCTTTCTAGGCCCGCCCGCTCACTCCAGGCCCCGGCTCACCACGGCGCCAGTGTCCAGGGCGATGGTGACGAGCGACTCGGTGCCGGCGGCGTCGAGGCCGGCGAGGAGGAGTGGCCCTTCGCCGGGGAGGGCGGAGATGATGCGCACGAGGGGCAGTGTGGCGGTCCAGGCGCGAGCGCCTTGTGCGTTGATGCGGGTGAGGGCGAGGCCGCTTTCGCCGGCGCGGTGGAGGATCAGGAGGCCTGGCGCGCCTAGGGGGCGGATCACGTTGCTATCGGGGTGCGGGCCTTGCGTGAGGAAGCCGGCTTGGCCTTGCCCGGCCGCTTCGAAGGCGACGGGGGTCGGGGTGTCGAGGCGGAGTGCGGTGTTGGTGAGGGCTGCGGCAGCGGCGGTGGGTCGTGCGCCGCCGCTGGATTGGAAGCCTGCCTCGGCCGCGGGCGGGATGGCTGGCGCGGGGCTGAGGCTTGCCCGCCAGAGGCGTTGTGCTCCGGGGGCGGGCACACCGCCGCCGGCGAGGAAGCGCGCGCCGGGGATGGTCGGGCGGCGGGTGCCGGCGACGGGCGGTGTGTTGGCGGGTGGCAGGCCGAACCAGGTTTCGCCGATCCGGGCTTCGGTGACGCGGAATGCGAATGGCGCTCGCAGGTCGAAGGCGGCGGGGGTGCGCGGGGTTGGCAGTGGCTCCGGTGTGGCGGGGAGTTGTGCGGCGCGGAGGGTGCGGGGGTGGAAACGCAGCGGCGCGGCAGTCGTCTGCAGCATCAGGCCGTCCGCGGTCATGTTGATGTTGAGGCGCGGCTGCGCCAGGAGCACGGCGAGCTCCGGCGCGAGGGCCACGAGGCCTTGTCGTTCGATCAGCACCTGGCCATCCACGGCGGAGACGGCGCCGATGGTGTCGGCAAAGATCCAGATAGTGGCGGCATGCTCGCCGAGCAGTCCGGCCGAGGGCGCGGCGTTGGTGGCGATGGACGCGACCGGCGACACGAACAGCGGCCCGAGGGTGGCGGCGTCATAGCCGCGCACTTCCAGCCGGTCGCCACGCGCGGGGGCGCGGGATTCACCAGCGGGCAGGGTCTCGGTCTCAGTGCGTCGGACGAGCACCATGAAGCGTTCCTGGCCGCCAAGCGTGTAGCGGAGGAAGGGCGGCACCCAGCGAGGCGGGCCGAGGGTGACGGGGACGGCGTCGCTATCATCGTCGTCGGTGAGGATGCCCAAGGTTACGAGACCGGCGGCGAGCACAACCGCCCCCCAGAGCAACGTGCGGCGGAGGTAGGATTTCGGCTGAACCCCTTGGCGCGGTTGTGGAGGCGGGCGGGTCTTGCGGGGATCAGTCATTGCCGCTCCAGGGTGCTGGGGACCGAAATTTGGAACGAGGCGTGTACCTCGCGCGACCTCGGTCGGCTAGCGGCGCGCGCTGAGGGTGGCTGGTGTCAGCGGCAGGAGCAGAAGGCGCCGATGCCACCGAGCCGCGCCCGCGCATCGCTTTGTGCTTCGGCCGGCGAGGAGTAGGCGCGGCTGAGCGGACAGGCGGTGCCACGTTCGACCTGCAACACCGCCTGCGAACGAGAATCGACGGTGGTGCGGCCATTGACGCAATAGACCGTCCAGGCAGCGGCCGCGGGCGGCGTCGCGAGCAGCAGCACGGCGAGCCCGAGGGCGGCTTTTTACCGGCATGAGCGGGGCCGGCCAGCCTCCAGCGAACTCCGCTGTGCAATGTTCTGCGCATCCGAGAGAAGGCTGAATGTCGGGCCGGGCGCGATGCGGAGCCGGTTCCCGTTACGGCTTTCGAGCTCGATCCGGTCAGTGGCTGGTCCGGCACTCGGCGCCAGCAATCCAGCGCCCAGCAGCATACGCATCGGCGGCTTCCTCCATGGACCATCCGTTGAACGGAGCATGGCAGAAAAGGCTTGGCAAAAGGAACAGCGCCGTCAAGGTGCCCGACATGGCATTGGCGCCAACCTTACGGCCAGCGCCAATCGAAAGACGCAAACGCAGAGGGATACCGGGGGAATTCCTTCCCCCGCCCTTGCTATTACGCGCTCGCCTTCATGATCTCGTCCGCCACGTTGCGGGGTACCGGATCATAATGGTGGAACTGCATCGAGAAG
Source organism: Rhodospirillales bacterium (assembly GCA_028288785.1). GTDB lineage: Bacteria > Pseudomonadota > Alphaproteobacteria > Acetobacterales > Acetobacteraceae > Plastoroseomonas. Next base: position 2,287 of record JAQGHV010000221.1, read on the forward strand.
GAAGCGCGTCCCTTCGTCATGCCGCGCAGCGAGGAGATGTAGCCGAACATCTCCTTCAGCGGCACATGAGCGCGCACCAGCACAGAGGTGCCGGCCATCTCCTGATTCTGGATCACGCCGCGGCGGCGGTTGAGGTCGCCCACGACGTCGCCGACGTGGTCCTGCGGCGTGGTCACTTCGACGTCCATGATCGGCTCGAGGATGACCGGACCGGCCTTCTTCATGCCTTCGCGGAAGCAGGCCTTGGCGGCGATTTCGAAGGCCAGGGCCGACGAGTCGACGTCGTGGTACTTGCCGTCGATCAGGCTGTACTTGAAGTCGACCGTCGGGAAGCCGGCGAGCACGCCGGTATCAGCCTGCACCTTGATGCCCTTCTCGACCGCGGGGACGTATTCGCGCGGCACCGAACCACCGGTCGTCCCGTTGACGAACTCGATGCCCGTGGTGCGCTCCTTCGGCTCAAAGGTGATCTTCACTTCGGCGTACTGGCCGGAACCACCGGTCTGCTTCTTGTGGGTGTAGATCTCGGTGTGGCTCTTCGTGATCGTCTCGCGATAGGCCACCTGCGGCGCGCCGATGTGCGCGTCGACGCCGTATTCGCGCTTCAGGCGGTCGATGATGATCTCAAGGTGCAGCTCGCCCATGCCGGACAGGATGGTCTGGCCGGTTTCCTGGTCGGTGCGAAGGCGCAACGAGGGATCCTCGCCGGCCAGCTTCTGCAGGCCGAGCGTCATCTTCTCGACGCCCTCCTTGGTCTTCGGCTCGACCGAGATGTCGATGACGGGGACCGGGAATGCCATGCGCTCGAGCACGACCATGTCGGACTGGTCGGCCAGCGTGTCGCCGGTGCCGGTGTCCTTCAGCCCCACGAAGGCGGCGATGTCGCCGGCGGAGACTTCCTTGATTTCCTCACGCTTGTCGGCGTGCATCTGGAACATGCGGCCGACGCGTTCCTTGTGGCCCTTGGTCGTGTTCATGACCGTGTCGCCCGACTTCAGCACGCCGGCATAGACGCGCACGAAGGTCAGGTTGCCGTACTTGTCGTTGATGATCTTGAAGGCGAGCCCGGCGAAAGGAGCGTCTTCCTTGGCGGGGATCACGCGGCGATCGGGGTTCTGGCCCTCTTCCTCGCCTTCTTCCAGCGCCACCCGGATGCCGGGGATGTCGATCGGGCTCGGCAGGTAGTCGACCACGCCGTCGAGCAACGGCTGCACGCCCTTGTTCTTGAAGGCGGAGCCGCAGAACACCGGACGGAAGGTGCCGTCGATCGTGCCGCGCTTGATGCAGCGCTTCAGCGTCTCGATCGAGACATCGCCCTTGTCGAAGTATTCTTCCATCGCCGCGTTGTCGACCGACAGCGCGGTGTCGAGCAGGAGCTGCCGGTATTCGGCGGCCTTCTCCTTCAGATCGTCGGGGATCTCTTCCTCATGATACTGCGCGCCGAGTTCGTCGCCTTCCCAGATGAGCGCCTTCATGGTGACGAGATCGACGATGCCCTTGAGGGTATCCTCAATGCCGATTGGCAGCTGCAGCGCGATCCAGTTGATGCCCAGCTTCTCGGTCAGCGTCGCCGCGGCGCGATAGAAATCGGCACCCGTGCGGTCGAGCTTGTTGATGAAGATGATACGCGGGACGTTGTACCGGTCCGCGAGGCGCCAGTTGGTCTCGGACTGCGGCTGAACGCCGGCGACGCCCTCAATGATGAACACCGCGCCGTCGAGCACGCGCAGCGAACGGTTCACCTCGATGTTGAAGTCGATGTGGCCGGGGGTGTCGATGACATTGATGCGCACATCATTCCACACGGCCGTAACCGCGGCTGAGGTGATGGTGATGCCGCGCTCGCGCTCCTGGTCCATGTAGTCGGTCGTCGTGTTGCCGTCATGGACTTCGCCGATGCGGTGCGACTTGCCGGTGTAGTAGAGGATGCGCTCCGTCGTCGTGGTCTTGCCGGCATCGATATGCGCGGTAATGCCGATATTTCGAATGCGGTCGAGTGGGGTGCGCGCCACGGTGGGCCTCCATAGGCATGAACGGGCGCAGACCCGGGGCTGTGCCCCGCGCCGCCCGCGAACGGAATCGTCTGATCGGGCGCTTGATGCTCCGAACTGGTCCGATTTGCAAGACGTTCAGGTGTTGCAGAGCCGAGGGAACGCTTGGGAAACGCAAACAGATTGTATCGGGCAGCGACGTGGCGCTCCCTTAGGATTAGCCTTCTACCATGACGCAGCGCGCCGCCATCGCTGCCATCCACTTCGGCCTGGGCCGCCGCCCGGACGAGGCGCTTGCCGTGGACCCGGATGCCTGGCTCGCCAGCCAGCTCCGCCCCGACGCGCCGGCCCCTACCCTGCCCCCGGGCCTGCCCGGCTACGCCGAGATCGCGGACGCCCTGCTGCGCGACCGCACTGAGCACGACCAGGCGCGCATCGCGTCGATCGCCGCGCCGCCTGCGATGCCCTTCGCGCCGATGGTGCCGCGCGAGCTTCGCCTGATCGGCGAGGCCGAGGCGCGCGCCCATACCGGGGTGCTCCTCACCACCGCCACGCCGTTCCGGGAAAGGCTGGTCACCTTCTGGGCGAATCACTTCGCCTTCAACATCCGGCGCAGCGGCGTCATCGCCGCCCATGCCGGGCACTACCTGCGCGAGGCGATCCGCCCCAACGTCACCGGTTCCTTCGCGAAGCTGCTCGAAGCCGCGGTGCTGCACCCGGTCATGCTCGGCTACCTCGACAACAACCAGTCGACCGGCCCGAACAGCCCGATCGGCTGACGGCGCAACCAGGGCCTGAACGAGAACCTGGCGCGCGAGGTGATGGAGCTTCACACCGTCTCGCCGGCCGCCGGCTACAGCCAAGCCGATGTCACCGCCTTCGCGCGCATCCTCACCGGCTGGCAGATGCGCCCGATGAACCAGCCGGGCGGCGGCGTCTGGTTCAACGCCAACCGCCATGAGCCGGGGGCGCACACGGCGCTCGGCCGCAGCTTTGGCGAAGGCGAACGCAGCGCGCCCGAAGCGCTGGCCTTCCTGGCCAACCACCCGGCGACGCACCGGAACCTCGCGGAAAAACTGGTCCGGCATTTCGTGGCCGACACGCCGCCTCCCGCCGCCATCCGCCGCGTCGAGGGCGCGCTGCGCGACATGCGGGACGATCTCGGTGCCGCGAGCGCCGCGCTGGTCGGCATCCCGGAAGCCTGGGATGGGCCGCTGACAAAACTGCGCTCGCCGCAGGACTACGTGGTTGCGGTGCTTCGTGCGGTCGGCTCGCCGGCGCCTGAGGGCCAGGGCGTCGTTGCCACCATGGGGCGGCTCGGCCAGGCGCTCTGGCAGGTGCCCGCCCCCGATGGCTGGCCAGACACCGCGCCTTCCTGGACCGGACCGGAGGCGATGCTCCGGCGCGTCGAATGGGCACATGCCGTCGCCGGGCGCTTCGCCGCGCGCAGCAATCCAGCCGCCCTCGCCGAGCAGGTGCTGGGGCCGCTCGCCAGCCCCGCCACGCTGCGCGAGATGAGCCGCGCCGGCTCCCAGCGGGACGCCCTCACGCTGCTGTTCACCAGCCCGGAGTTTCAGCGCCGATGAACGAACATCTGCCGCGCCGCGCACTTCTCCTCGGCCTCGGCGCCGCCGCGACGCTCGGGGCCACGCGGCTCGCCCTCGCGCGGGCGCCGGGGACGCGCGGCTGGTCGTCGTGCTGCTGCGTGGTGCCCTCGATGGCCTGGCCGCCGTGCC
>JAQGHV010000225.1 GCA_028288785.1 Rhodospirillales bacterium
CGAGGAAGTGCGCGAGATCCTGGCCTCGCTGGGCTTCCGCAAGCTCACCGACGTGATCGGCCGCACCGAGCTTTTGCAGCAGGTCAGCCGCGGCGCCGATGACCTCGACGACCTCGACCTCAACCCGCTGCTGGTGAAGGCTGATGGCGGCCCCAACGCGGCGTATTGCACCCTGATAGGCCGCAACGAGGTGCCGGAGACGCTGGACGCCGAGATGATCACCGACGCCCGCGCGCTGTTCGAGCATGGCGAGAAGATGCAGCTCGCCTACAACATCCGGAACACGCATCGCGCCATCGGCACCAAGGTCAGCTCCAAGATCGTGCGGCAGTTCGGAATGACCGGCCTGCAGCCCGGCCACCTGACGGTGCGGCTGCGCGGCAGCGCGGGCCAGTCGCTTGGCGCTTTTGGCGTGCGGGGCCTCAAGCTTGAGGTGTTCGGCGACGCCAACGACTATGTCGGCAAGGGGCTGTCCGGCGCGTCCATCATCGTCCGTCCGGCGCCGTCTTCGACGCTGGTGTGGAACGAGAACACGATCATCGGCAACACTTGCCTCTATGGCGCGACCACCGGCGAGCTGTTCGCCGCGGGCCAGGCAGGCGAGCGCTTCGCGGTGCGCAATTCCGGCGCCATCACCGTGGTCGAAGGGTGCGGGGCCAATGGCTGCGAGTACATGACAGGCGGCACGGTAGTGGTCCTGGGGTCGGTGGGCGACAATTTCGGCGCGGGCTTCACCGGCGGCCAGGCGTTCATCTACGACCCCGACGACACCTTCGAGCTGCGGGTCAATCCGGACACGCTGCTATGGCAGCGCCTGGGTTCGGCCTATTGGGAAGGCGCGCTGCGCGACCTGATTGCGCGGCACGTGAGCGAAACGAGCAGCCGCTTCGCCGCCCGCCTGCTGAATGAATGGGACGATGCGCGGCGAAGCTTCTGGCACATCGTGCCGAAGGACTACGCCAAGTACCTGCCGCAGCCGATGACCGAGGTGGCACTCGCGGCCGAGTGAACTCGGCCGCGAGTGCCCTCAAGCGCCGGGCGCGCGCCCGGCTCGCCGGACGACCGGCGGCGGCCATTCGGCCTTGCGACGCTGCGCGTCGTTTTGCACCCCCGAGTGCCGGGCGCGCGGCGCCCGCGCACCCGCAGCCGCTTAGTCTCCGCGCGGCCCGTTGTAGTTGCCGGAGTGGTCGTACGGAAAATTCAGCTGGTGCTCGTAGTAGTACGCGCGGATGCGGTCGATGCCGGCCAGATGCCGCATCTCGCCTTCTCGGAAGGCGGCGCAGCTCTCGCTGAGCTTGAGGTTGGGGTGCGACTTGCCCGCGGGCGGCTTGAAGTCGTCCTGGCCACCATGCTGGAAGGGTGACTTGTTCTCGCCTGGGCGATTGTCGAAGAACAGCGTGTTGAGCTTGTCCACGACGGGGTTCTCGCCCCTGGGCTTGCTGCCGGTATCGATCCGCGAATACCCGTACGCCGAACGCTCCCACACGCCCATCAGGTCGTAGTCGGAGACGAAGATCTCGCCACTGTCCGGATGCACAGCGAGCCCCGCCTCGCCGGTGACGACCCGCTTATCGCTGCCCTTCTGGTAGGCGTGTTCCATCCGCTTCGGGCCGAACACGCCCTGGAAGCCAACCGATTGCTTCTTCGGGCAGCGCATGATCAGCAGCATCTTGAACCGCGCCGTGCCCGTGCGCAGCGCCGCCACGTCCCACGGGCCGATATCGGATTTCGTCGCGAAGGCCAGGTCGCCGGGGCCGATCCCGGCATGCTGCGCATCGCGCAGCATGTTGTACACCGCGATCTCAGCCATGCTCGCCGTCAGCGCCATCGTGAAAATCCTCTCCCGCCAGGACGACCCCATGAATCATTCCGGCGAGGCAATGCGTCAATGACTTTCCGCCCTACCGTGCCGGTGGCATAAGCCGGCTGTGCGTATCCTGTATCATCTTCCGCTCTCCCCCTATGCCCGCAAGGTGCGCCTTGCGCTCGGCGAGAAGCGCATCCCCTTCGACCTCCGCAGCGAACGAATTTGGGAGAGGCGCGAGGCCTACCTAGCGATGAACCCGGCCTGCACCGTGCCGGTACTGACCGAGGATAATGGGCTCGCGATCGCCGACAGCGTGGCGATTTGCGAATACCTCGACGAGGCCTACCCCGAGGTGACGCTGATCGGCCGCACCCTGGCGGAGCGCGCCGAAGTCCGCCGTCTGACCTGCTGGTTCGATGGGAAATTCAACGCCGAAGTGACCCGGATGCTGGTCTATGAGCGCCATCTGAAGCCGGTCATGGGCCGTGGCAATCCGGAAGCCGCGGCGATCCGCGCCGGCTATCTGAACCTCAAGCCGCACATGGAATACCTGGGCTGGCTGGCAGAAAGCCGTGCCTGGCTCGCCGGCCCCAATCTGAGCCTCGCGGACCTCGCGGCCGCCGCGCAACTTTCCGTGCTGGACTACATCGGCGACATCGACTGGTCGGTGAATGCGGCTGCGCATGAATGGTACGCACGGGTGAAGTCGCGCCCCGCCTTCCGCCCATTGCTGGGCGACCGGGTGAGTGGGCTGACCCCGCCGCCGCATTACGCCGATTTGGATTTCTGAGGCACGCGTGAAGCGCTTCTGGAACATCGCCGCGCCGGCCCTCCAGGATGATGGCTCCTACGCCGTCCTGCTCGATGGCCGCCCCATGCGCCTGCCTGGCGAGGCGGCGTTCGCGGTGCCGGGCCGGGTTCTCGCCGAGGCGGTGGCCGCCGAGTGGCAGGCCGCCGGCGGTGCCCGCGATGGCGAGTTCAGCGCCGAGGATATTCCGCTCACCCGGCTCGCCGCGACCGGCGTCGCCCGTATCGCGCCCGACCCCGGCCCCACTGTCGAGGGTCTCGCCGGCTACGCGGAGACCGACCTGCTCTGCTACCGCGCCAGCGTTTCGCGATTGGCACTTCGGCAAGCCGCCGCGTGGCAGCCGCTGCTCGACTGGGCCGAGCGCAGCTTTGGCGCGCCGCTGGTGGTGACCGAAGGCGTCATGCCCGTGCCGCAGCCGGGTGCATCCTTGGCTGCGCTGCGCCAGGCGCTCAGCTGCCTGTCGCCATTGGCCCTGGCCGCACTTGGCCTCGCGGTGCCCGTGCTCGGCAGCCTGGTTCTGGGCTTAGCCCTGGCCCATGGCCGCCTGGATGCCGAGGGCGCCTTTGCCCTCTCCACCCTCGATGAGATGGACCAGGAGGCGGTCTGGGGCGCCGATGCCGAGGCGCTCGCCGCGCGCGCCCGCCGCCGCGCGGATGTGGCACTCGCGGGCCGGCTGCTCGCGCTGCTGGAGCAGGGCTGATGCACGCGCGCCTGATCCGCATCTCCGGCCGGGTGCAGGGCGTCGGCTTCCGCGAATGGATGGTCGGCCGGGCGCGGCAGCTCGGGATCGCGGGCTGGGTGCGCAATCGTCGCGACGGCAGCGTGGAGGCGTTGTTGGCCGGCGACGAACCCTCGCTTGGCCAGATGCTGCTCGACTGCCGGGCCGGACCGCCGGGTGCGAGCGTCTCCGCCATAGAGGAAGATTTCGCCGAGCCACCGGAGGAGCCGGGGTTCGTTCGCCGGCCAACCCTCTGACCGCACTCGATCGGCCTTGTTCAAGCGCGGGATGCCGCGCATCATCCACACTCCAGGCGGCCAGGAGATGATCCCATCGACATCTTGATCCCGCGCGCCGCGATCCTCGCGCAGCACCTCATCCGCCGTGGCGAAACTATCGCTGTCGCGGAATCATCGACCGGCGGGCTGGTCAGCGCGGCGCTGCTCGCGGTGCCCGGCGCCTCGGCCTACATGCGCGGCGGGAGCGTGATCTATACGCAATACGCCCGTGCCGGCCTGCTCGGAATCGACTTCGCTGATCACCCCGGCATGCGAGCATCGACCGAACCCTATGCCGCGCTGCTCGCGACGACGGTTCGCGAAAAACTCGGCGCCGATTGGGGCCTGGGCGAGAGCGGCGCCACCGGGCCCACGGGCAACCGGTACGGCGACGCGGCTGGCCATAGCTGCCTCGCCATCGCCGGTGCAGTCGCGCGGACCGCCACGATCGAGACCGGCAGTGGCGACCGCGTCGCGAACATGCGGACCTTTGCCCTGGCGCTGTTCGATCTCGCGATCGCTGCGCTGGAGCAGCCCGTCAGCCGCGCCTGAAACGCGGCCGCAAGGCATCAATCCAATGAAGTCGCCGGCCCGCGCGGGCGCGAGGTCGAGTTCCAGATCGAGCGCAAGGTCTCGCTGACCTTGTCCGGATCCGGCAGACCACGCAGGACGTGGGTTTCCTCGGTACGGCCTTCGGTACTGCGGATCACGATGTCGCCAACGCCAAGCAGGCGGTGCCACAGGTTCTGCTTCACCACCACGTCGCGGATGCGGAAGATCTCGATATCGTCGCGCACGCGGGTCCAGAAGCCCTGCTCGAGCCGGATGCGCTGATTGCTGATCGAAACCCGCTGCCGCCCGATGAAGGGCAGGCCAAGCATCAAGAAGCCCAGCACCAGCCAGAGCGGCCCGGAGGAGCGCCGGCTCTCACGAACCTCCAGCACCACTGTTTCCACCTGTCCGGCCGGCGGCATTCCGCCGCCAGGGGTCGCCACGCCGGGAACCGCACCGACCCGATTTGCACCGCTCATGCCGCATGCTCCACCATTGCCGCACCGGTTTAAACCAAGACCGCTGGTTACGGAAACCCGGCTGCGATCATCGTCGACCCTAGCGCGCCAGCCACACCCGCAGCGCGGCATTGACGTTCTCGGGGACCTCCATGGTCGGCAGGTGTCCGGAGCCCGCGAACCGCTCGAGCGTCGCGCCGGGGATGAGGGCCGCCATCTCCTCGGCCAGTTCGGGCGGTGTCAGAATATCGTGAGCGCCAACGCCGACCAGGGTGGGCACGGCCACGCGCGGCAGGTCGGCGCGGCTGTCCACGCGGGTCATGATCGCCTGCTGCTGACGCAGGAACGCCTCCCGCCCCACCCGCTCCGCCATGGCGCGCACCTCATCCGCGAGCGGCGTGGTGAGCCGGTCCGGATGGATCAGGGAGGGTAGCAGGCGCGGCGTCACGCCCTTGAACTGCCCGCTCCGCGTCAGCGCCATCAGCCCCCGCCGGCGCTGGGTCTGCGCTTCCGTGTCGGCACGAGCTGAGGTGTCGAGCAGGGCCAGATGCGTGACGCGGGCTGTCGCCTGGCGCCAGATTTCAGCGGCGACGTAGCCCCCCATCGACAGGCCGCAGACGGCGAAGTTGTCGATGCCGCGGGCATCGAGCATGGCGATGGCCCGCGCCGCCATGCCCGCGATGTTGTCATCCCGCGTAAGATCGGCGATGGCGATATCCGCCACGTCGCCAAGCCCGGTGACCTGGTCGCGCCAAAGTCGCTCGTCGCAGAGCAGGCCGGGGAGCAGCAGCAAGGGGCGCATGTCCATTCCAGGTTCCTGCCCTGTCCGTCCGTTTCTTGCAATTCCCCGTTGGAGAGCGCATGTGAGGCTCACCCGCGAAGGGGCTCGGCGACCTGCCCTGCCCCGCGTCGCCGTCCCGGCTTTTGAAGGCGCGACGTCCTCGGGCGGGTTTTGTGGGAATTGACCGAACTTGACCGAGCGTCCCGAAGCGACCGCTGACGCGGCCGACACCATCGCCGTAGAGCCCACCCCCGCCGCAGCCGCGCCGATCGAGAGCGC
>JAQGHV010000266.1 GCA_028288785.1 Rhodospirillales bacterium
ACCTCCATGCGCATGGTCGCCCGGATTCCGCAGAAGTCCTGACGCGGCTCTTCTGAAGGGGGGCGGGCTCCATGGGCCCTGGACCAGACGGCACCGCCGTCCTGGAAAGCGCGCCCCCCCAATCCACGGGGGGCGCCGTGGCGGCGCGCCCTGCGCTCCGTGCGCGAATTCTGTCCGGTAATTTCTACGGTCCCGGCTTCACTGAAACCGGGGCCGACCTTTCCCATCTCATCTCCGGTGCCGCACCGGTCGAGGCGTTGGAACTCTGGTGCGGCGCGCGGCTGCCCGGATTGCTGGCGCATGACGGGTCCAAGCGTGGCAAGCGCCATGCGATGCAACGTCTCGAAGCCTCCATTGACCGCGACATTGCGGCGATCGACCGTCTCATCAGCGCACAGCTCGACGTCATCCTGCACCATGAGCGCTTTCGTCGCCTGGAAGGTTCCTGGCGCGGTCTTCACTGGCTGGTCGATCAGGTGCCGTTCGGCGCCAAGGTCAAGGTGCGCGTGCTCAACGCGCGCTGGGCCGAGATCTGCCGCGATTTCGACAAATCCTCCGATTTCGACCAGAGCGCGCTGTTCCGCACCATCTATGAGGGCGAATTCGGCACCCCCGGCGGTGAGCCATTCTCCATGCTCATGGCCGATTACGAAGTGCGCCACATGCCTGGCCCCGGCAGCCCGACCGATGATGTGAGCGGCCTCGACGGCCTGTCCGCCGTCGCCGCGGCATCCTTCGCGCCGACCGTGATCGCGGCGCACCCGGCACTCGTGGGCTTCGACACCTGGGGCGAGGTCGGCGCCCATTCCGACATCGCGGAGCCGCTCCGCAGCACCGATCGCCTGCGCTGGCGCAGCCTGCAGACGCGCGAGGACACGCGCTTCCTGTGCGTCGTGCTGCCGCGCATGGCGGGGCGCACGCCGTGGGCCGATGACGGCACCCGCGCGGATTGTTTTCGCTACAAGGAATACGCCCCGGACTCCTCCGCCCGCGTCTGGACCTCGGCGGGATTCGCCCTGGCGGCCGCGGCGATCCGCTCCTTCGCGACGTCGAACTGGCCGGCCGATATTCGCGGTGCCACCATCGATGTCGAACCCCAGGGCGGCGTCATCGCCACGTTGCCGAACGAACGCCATTTTGCGGACCCGCTCGGCGCGCCGCTGCGCCCGCCGATGGAACTGGCCCTCACCGACGATCAGGAGCGCCAGGCGGTCGAAGGCGGGCTGGTGCCGCTCGTTGGCCTCGAGGGTCTTGGCGAGGCGAGCTTCGGCGCGATGCCGTCGATCCACACGCCGCCGCGCATGGGCACGGATATCGCCAACGCGAACCAGCGCCTTTCGGCGCAGTTCAACGCGCTGCTCTGCATGAGCCGCTTCGCGCATTGCCTGAAGCTGATGGGGCGCGACATGGTCGGCTCCTTCCAGGACGCGGACCAGATCCAGCGCCGGCTGCAAGCCTGGCTGCAGAAATTCGCCGACATGTCGGCGGGGAATGATCGTGGTGCGCGCTACCCGTTGCGGGAAGCCAAGGTCGAAGTCGTCGAGAAGCCGGGTAAGCCCGGCGTTTTCGGATGCGTGATTCATCTTCAACCCCATTACCAGCTCGATGAGGTCGGTGCCTCGTTCCGGCTGGTGACGGATCTTCAGGCGGCGAGGTCGGCATGACGACAACAGGCGAAGCATTCACCAGTGGCGACATCGACGGCGCGGTTGCCGCCGCGATCGCCGCAGTCAAGGCATCCCCGCGCGAATCCGGCCTACGCTGGATGCTCGCGGAGATGCAGATCTTCGCGGGCGAAATCGAGAAGGCCGACCGTGCCCTCGACGCAGTGATCCTCGACGAGCCATCCCCCGCGGTTCTGGAATTCCGCTGCCTGCTTCGGGCCGAGGAATGGCGTCGCCAAACCTTCGCCGAAGGCCGGCTGCCGAAGTTCCAGGGCGATGATCCCACCGAGGCGCAGAAGGCCGCGATGCAGGCGCTTGTGCAACTCCGCGCCGGCGACATCGCAGGCGCCAATGCCTCGGCCGCAGAGGCGGAATCCAAGCGCGGCCGCGTCTCCGGCAAGCATGGCGACGTCGCCTTCGACGATCTCCGCGATGCCGACGACCTGTTCGCCCCGATCTTCGAAGTGCTGACGACCGGCGGCGACTATATGTGGGTGCCGATCGAGCGCCTCCGCGGCCTCTCCTTCGATGCTCCGCGCCGTCCGCGGGACCTCTATTGGCGCCGCGCCGCGATCGAGACCAAGGACGGGACCGAGGGCGTCGTCTACCTGCCCAACATCTATCCCTGGACGGCGAAGGACATGCCCGCGCCGCTGCGCCTCGGCCGCAACACGGATTGGACGGAGTCCGAGAAGGGCCCCGTGCGCGGTCTCGGGCAGCGCCTGCTGCTGGTAGGCGAGGATGCCGTGCCGATGGCGGAAATCACCAACCTTACGTTCGACGACTGAGCGTCAAATGAGCGACAGCCGGCGCAACGAAAAGAATGCGGGGTCGCGCGTTCGCCTGCCCCTTCTGGACCGGCTGCTTGATGCCGATCCCGATGCGCCGGCGGACCCGCCGCTCACCCAGGGCTACGCCATCGAGATCCTGCGCGGCGCTGTCAGGCGCGACATGGAAACCCTGCTCAACGCGCGGCGCCGCCGCGTTCCGCCGCCGCCTGGCCTGCTGGAGCTCGCCATCTCGCCGGTAGGCTACGGCGTGCCCGATCCGACAGCGGGTGCCTTCAGCGAAGAACTGCGTCGGCTCTCCGTCGCCCGCGAAGTCGAGGCGACGATCCGCCGCTACGAACCGCGGCTGACGCAGGTGAAGGTGCAGCTCCGCGAGGCTTCGCGCGAGGCTATCGACCGCGTGCTACGCCTGCGCATCGAGGCTGTGTTGCGGACCGACCCGGTGCCGGAGCAGATCAGCTTCGAGACCGTAGTCCGGCCCTCCACCCTCGATATCCAGGTGACCGAAGGCTAGAGCGGGACGCGTTGCGGGGGCATCGCCGGCAACGCTGCATCTCCGCGATCAGGCGATGTCCAAAACATGGTGCGTAAGCGGATGCGAGCGCAGCATACTCGAGAAACTACGACCGGCTTTCGCCTGCGAAGGTTGTCGCCGCATGCTATACATCGCGCCTTCGCGGAGAGGATCATGCCCGCTCGCGCCCCGGCTGCACTTTGACCTTGGGATGGTGCCATGTCCGATACGCTACTGCCCTATTACAACCGCGAGCTGGCCGCGATCCGCAAGCTGGCGGGCGAGTTCGCCGACGCCTACCCGAAGGTCGCGGCCCGCCTGCGCGTCACGCCCGATGCCGTGGACGACCCCTATGTGGAGCGCCTGCTCGAAGGTGTCGCCTTCCTCGGCGCCCGCGTCGTCAAGCGGCTGGATGACGAGCTTCCTGAGCTGTCCGACGCGTTGCTGGAGATGCTCTCCCCGCAGCTGCTCGCGCCGGTGCCCTCGATGACGACGGTGCGGCTGCACGGCCCGCCCGAAGCGCCCGAGCCCGTGCTGGTCAAGCGTGGCCTGCTGCTGGAGACGGAGCCGGTGCGCGGCGAGCCCGTGCGCTTCACCACCTGCCACGACGTCACGCTGTGGCCGATCGATATCGAGGCGGCGCGGCTCTCGGGGCAGCCGATCGCGGCGCCGGCGAACCCGCGCGCGCTAGGTGCGCAAGCCTGCCTGCGTCTCACGCTCAAGACCAAGACCCCGGATATCAGCTTCGCGCAGCTCGGCGTGGACAAGCTGCGCTTCCATCTGCGCGGTGTCGGCGCGCAGGCGGCGCTGCTCATGGAGCTGATCGGGACCGCCACCATCGGCGTGGCCCTCGCCGACAGCGCGCTCGATGCCAGTCCGACGCTGCTTGGCCCGGAATGCGTCTCGGTCGGCGCCTATGAGGAGGATGAGGCGGCGCTGCCATGGCCCCGCCGCGCCTTCGCCGGCCACCGCCTGCTGACCGAGTATTTCGCCTTCCCCGAAAAATTCCATTACCTGGACATCACTGGCCTCGACGCGCGCACTCTGGTGCACGAGAGCGACCGGCTCGAGGTGTTCCTGTACTTCTCGCGCCCCGCTGCGGAGCTGGAACGCGTCACCAACGCCGAGAGCTTCGCGCTCGGTTGCACCCCCGCCATCAACCTGTTCCCGCATCGCTGCGAACCGGTCGCGCTCGACGGCACCGTCGCCGAGTTCCGCGCGGTGACCGACGCGCGGCGCCCCGTCGCACTCGAGATCTATTCGGTGGAGGCGGTGCGCGAAAGCCGCTCGGATGGCTCGATCCGCGAGGTGATGCCGTTCTACCGCCTCGGCTCCGACACCGAGGATGCTCATGTCGCCGAGATCACCTTCATCGCAAGCCGTGACCCGGCGAACCCGCCCTTGACCGGCACCGAGATGATGATCTCGCTGCGCGACCTCACGTTCGACCCGACGATGCCGGCCGATGGCGTGCTGACCGTCGAGGCGCTGTGCTGCAACCGCGACCTGCCATCGATGCTGCCCTTTGGCGGCGGCCAGCCGCATCTGCGCATGGTCGAGGGCGGGCCGCCGATCAAGGCGATCGATTGCCTGTCGCCGCCGACGCCCACGCTGCGGCCGAACCTGCTGGAACGCAGCGCCTGGAAGCTGATCTCGCACCTCGCGCTGAACCATCTGAGCATCGCCGGCGGCGCCTCGGCCGCGCATGCGCTGCGCGAGTTGCTGCGCCTGCATGACCTGCGTGATTCCGCGGAAAGCCGCGCCGCGCTCGGTGCCCTGCTCGCGGTCGATTCCAAGCCCGGAGTGGCGCGCCTTCCGGGCGGCCGCGCCGGCGCCTTCGTCCGCGGGCTGGAGGTGACGCTCACCTTCGATCAGCAGGTCTGGCAATCGGCCGGCCTGTTCCCGCTGGCGCAGGTGCTCGAGCGCTTCCTCTCGGTGCAGGTGTCCATCAACGCCTTTTCGCGCACGTCCGCGGCGCTGCGCGGACGGCCTGGCGTCGCCGCGCGGTTCCCGGCCCGGAGCGGGACACGGGTGCTGCTGTGAGCGACGAGACGGCCGGGGACGATCCAGCGGCGGTAGGGACCAAGGCTCCCTCGCTGCTCGATATGGCGATGGACATGACGATGAGGGCGCCGCGTTTCGGTGCACTCGAGGGCCCCGAACGGCCGGTCGAACAATCCAAGCCGACCGCAATGCTGGCCGGGCACACGGTGACGGCGGACGAGCCCAAGCCGTCGCCATCGCTGCGCATTCTCTCGCCGGTCGGCCTGCTGGCGCGCGAGCCCACGCGTTTCCACCCCGACGAAGCCGCCGCGATCACCGCGCGCATCGTCAAGAAGGAGCCGCGCGACCTCGATTTCCGCTCGCCCGTTCGGCTTGGCGCGCCGGGCGGCGCCGTGGTTCAGGCGAAGCCGGATGAAGGCCAGATAACGCTCGGCACCTTCGGGCTGATCGGGCCGGGCGGCGTCATGCCGCGCCATCACACCGCAACCGTCGCCAGCGAGGTGCGCAAACGCTCGCGTGCGCTCAATGCCTTCATAGATATGCTGTCGCGGCGCATGGCCGGCGCCTTCACCGAGGCCGGCGCCAAGTACCGGCCGACGCGCAACCCGGAACCGGCGCGCCTCGCGCTCGCCGCGACGATCGGGATGGCGACTGCGGGGCTCGATGGGCGCATGGCGATGCCGCTCGATGCGCTTCTTTACCATTCGGGCAATCTCGCCTCGCGCAGCCGCAGCGCCGAGCGCCTGCGCGGCATGCTCGAGGCTGAGACCGAGCGCGACGTCGAGATCGAGGAATTCGCCGGCGGCTGGATGCGCCTGCCGGCCACCGAGCAGACGCGGATGCAGCTCGGCCGCAGTCCGCCACAGCATTGCGGCCTCGGCACCACGGCGGTGCTCGGCGCGCAGGTATGGGACGCGCAGGCTCGCTTCATCATCCGCATCGGACCCCTGACGCGCGAGGAGTTCGAGGCGCTGCTGCCGGGCCGGCCGATGTTCAAGCGCGTGACCGACCTAGCGCGGCTGTTCGTGGGGCTGGATACCGGCTTCGCGGTCAACCTCGTCCTCAAGGCGGAGGAGGTCCCGCAGGCGACGCTTGGCGGTGGGGCCCAGCTTGGCTGGTCCACCTGGCCGGCGACGGCGAAGCCACGGACGGGCCACGCACGCGATGCGATTTTCGAGCCACAGGAAGTGACATGACGACGACAAGCCAGCAGGGCGTACGCGCAGCGGGCACCCGTCCGGAGCCACGCGCATGAGCGGCGGGATGAAGGAAAGCTATGCGGCGGCCGATATCCGCTACCTCGCCGCCTTCCAGGAGGAGACGGTGCCGGCGCGGCTGCGCCTAGCGGCGGCGTTGCAGGATGCGATCTGGAATCCGGACCACGAGAGTCTGACCGTCATCGATATCGGCTGCGGGCGCGGCGTGACCGCGACCGTGCTGGCGGCGGCCAATCCAGGCTGGGACGTGCATGGACTGGACCTGCAGCCGGCCCATATCGCCGAAGCGCGCGAGATCGCGGAAGAAGCGGGTCTCTCGAACCTGCATTTCCATGAAGCCGATATCGCGGCGCTCGATGAGGCGGCGCTCGCGCGCACCTTGCCGGAAGCCGACCTCATCATCCTGTATGGCGTCTGGACCTGGGTGCCGGACGTGGTGCGGGAAGGGATCGTGCGGCTGCTGGGCTCGCGGCTGAAGCCGGGCGGCATGCTGCTGATCGGGTACAATTCGCTGCCCGGATTTTCCGACAGCGTCGTGCTGCAGCGGATCATGGCGCAGGGCATGGCGGCGTCGAGCGGTTCCGATGCCGAGCGCGCGGGTGCTGCGGTCGGGATCGTCAAGGTGCTCGCCGACGCCGGGGCGCGCTACCTGCCCGCCGAGAAGATGCTGGAGCGGCTGACCGGCTACAGCGACGGTATGTCGTCCTACCTCGCGCATGAATACGGCACCGGCTTCTGGCGCCCGGAATTTGGCTTCGACGTGCGCAAGGCGATGGTGCCGGCGCGGCTCGACTATGTGGGCAGCGCCGTCCCTGCCGAGGTCGCCCCCGAGCTTAACCTGCGCCCTGAGCAGCGCCTGGCGCTCGAGGGGCTGCCGCCCGGCATGGATCGGGACTTCATGATGGACCTGTTCCTGCTGCGTCGGTTTCGCCGCGACGTGTTCATCAAGGGCAAGCGGCCGGGCGGACGCGGTATGCTGGCGCATCTTCCCTTTGCGCTGTTCATGGCGCCGGAGAAGATCGAGCTGTCGATCCAGACCATTGCCGGCAGGGCGGAGCTACCCGCCGCCGCCAATGCCGCGTTGATCGAGGCGCTCGTGGCGGGACCCAAGACCCTCGGTCAGCTGGCGTCGCTGCCGGCCTGCTCGGGCCTGTCGCCTGCCGATCTTGGCCTGATCCTGTCCACCACCAACACGGCGCTGCCGCTGTGGCGTGCGCCCGGCACCGGCGATGCCGCCCGTGCCGCGCGGACCAACCGGGTGCTGCTGAGCCGCCTTGGTGCAGAGTCCGCGGCGAGTTCCTCTCCGCTCGGCTTCGTGGTGCCGGCGCTCGGCGGAGGGCATATCATCTCCGCCTCAGACCTCGGCGTTGCATGTGCGTTGCAGTCGGGCGTGCCGCCTGAACCGACCGAGTTGGCGCAACGCCTGTGCCGGCCGGGGGCGACGGCAGAGGAGGTGACGCGGGTTGAGCAGGGGGCCGCCGGCCTGCTGGCGCGACACTACGCGACCTGGAAGGCGCTGGGCGCGGTCTGATGTTGTCACGCTTTCGCGCCATGCCCATTGGCGCCGATGAAAGCCATTCCGGTAGGCGAACTTTGATGGTATGCACTGCTCAACCGATCAGGAGACCTTTGTGATGACTTTCCGCCTCGCATTGGCCGGCGCCGCCGCGCTCGTCCTCGCCCTTCCCGCCGCACCCGTCCTGGCGCAGAGCGACCCCGCCGCGCTCGACCTGATCCAGCGTCTGCGCCCGCAAGCCGGCGGAACCCGCGGCATCCGCGTCCCCGGCGCCGCCGACAGCGCATCCCCGGCGCCGACGGTGCAGCCCGCGCCGATTTATTCCACGCCGCGGGTGACGCCGCCTTCGGCAGCCGTCGCCGGCCCCGGCGCGCCGGTCGGGCGCCCGGTTGCCCCGGCCGCGCGTGAAACGACCGCGACCGATGGCGTTGCCGCGGCCAACATCACGGTGACCTTTCCCACCGGCTCCGCGACGCTGACGCCGGATGCGGAGCGCCAGCTTGCACCGCTCGGCCGCGCGCTTGCCTCCGCCGATCTCGCCGCCTTCCGCTTCCGGATCGAAGGCCATACCGACACGGTCGGCGACGCCGCCTCGAACCAGGCGCTGTCCGAGCGCCGCGCCGCCGCGGTGCGGAACTTCCTGATGACGCGCTACAATGTTGACGCGTCACGCCTGACTGCCGTCGGCATGGGCGAGAGCCAGCCGCTGGTGCCGACCGGCGACCAGGTTGCCCAGCCGCGGAATCGCCGCGTGCAGATCGTGAACGTGGGCGGCTAAGACCGCAGCCGTGCCGGAAGGTTCGGACGACACCGTCAGGATCGTCCCGGCGCCAGCGCCGGCGGGGCAGAGTGTCGTCCGTGCTACGAGCCCCGCCGCGCCGATCGGTGCGACAAGCGTGAGACGGGGCGTCCTGGTGGCGCTGGGACTGCTTCTGGTCGTCGTGCTCGGCGGGTCGGTGACGGGCTGGGTTCTGTTTTCCGGGCCAAGACCGGAAGTCGCCGCCACCACCGCGACCGGTTCCGGGAGCCCGCCGGCGGGCGCTGCGGCGCCCGCTCTGCCGACTGAACCGACTTTGCTTGCCGGGGTGACGCAGGCGGGTCTGACCACCGATCCGATCCAGCGTTCGCTCTCCAGCCGCGTCATCGTCCCCGTTCTCGACGCGACATCGCTTCTGGCGCATGCGGCGCCGGTTCCACGCATGTTCCGCCTGCGCGAGAACCCGCGCGTGTTCATCCTGGATTTCCCGAGCCTCGATGAGCAGGGCGCGGCGATGAACCGTCTTGCAGCGCTAGTCGAAAAGGCGGGTCAGCCTCGCGACCGGTTGCTGGACGATGCGTCCTTGGCACGCGCGATCAGCGAGGCCGGCGATACTCCGGCCACCTATTATTACGGGCACAACTACCGGGCCGGCGACATCGATCGCTTCTTTGCCCTGGCTTGGCGCGACCGTGTCGCGCTGACGCCGGGCGAGGAGTGGTTGCGGGTGCAGCACGCGACCGCGCGGGAGCTGATTGGTGACGTCGATTTCGCGATGCTGTCCGTGCCGGCGGTCGAGCGCCGGGTCGATGCCTCGATGCGCGCGGCTATCCTGCACCACGAAATCGGGCACGGGCACTTCTTCACGCGGCCAAGCTACGCCGCCCATGTGAATCGTGTCTGGCGCGAGGTGTTCACCGAGGCGGAGCGCGTGGCGTTCCGCCGCTTCCTGTCCAGCGAGGGCTACGACGCCCAGCTGGAAGAGGTGATGATCAACGAGACCATGGCGTTCACCGCCTTCACTCCGGACCGCCGCTTCTTCAATGCCGGAATGGTGGGCCTGGAGGAAGCGCGGCTGAACGTGCTGCGGGCGGCCTTCCTCTCCGCCTTCTGAGCGAACTGCCGATCGGTCGGCGTTGCTTGCGTTGGGCAACCTCCACATCCAAAGGCGAATGTTTCGGCCGCACCCGGTTGCCGAGCGAGCGCGGACAGGAACGGCTGCCGGAGTTCGGGCCAGACCGATTCCGTCAATGGCTGGGAGTGAACGGCGCCTCAGCCATGCCGCTGCCGTCGCGAAACACTCCACCCTCAACCGCCAACGCTGTTCCCAAGACCGCCGCAAAGCCTCAGCGGCGAAGCACAGTCTCAATGACGATGGGGCGCACCAGGACGAGATTGCAGCCAGCACACGCGCAAGCGTCAGGCAAAGCCTTAGCGGCGAAGCACCGTCTCGATGACGATGGGGCGAACCAGCACGCGATTGCCGGCAGCACGTGCGTTGCGCAGGGCGCCAGCCAGGGCGTTCAGGTAGTCCTCCTGCCGCTCCACCACGGGGCGCGTCGCGCCGAAGAGTGGCCGGTCGGAGGCGATGATGATCGCAAGGTCGGTGCCGAACGGCTCATCGA
Organism: Rhodospirillales bacterium; assembly: GCA_028288785.1. Taxonomy (GTDB): domain Bacteria; phylum Pseudomonadota; class Alphaproteobacteria; order Acetobacterales; family Acetobacteraceae; genus Plastoroseomonas. The sequence goes on from JAQGHV010000266.1 coordinate 10,086, forward strand.
CCTCCCACCCGGTAAAATTCCCACGCGGCTCGCCGAGACGGATCCGTGCACCAGCTGGCTGCAATTGCGATGGAAGCAGGTGAGCCACCTCGCCGGATTTCATGAAGTAGGCGACGTAGAGGTGCGCCGGGTAATCGGGCATCTGGACATCCAGTCGCATCAGCTGGCCCTTGACCAGTGGTGGCGACCCGACAAGCGCGACGCGCGGCGCCTGCTCGCCCTGCACCAGCACCGGCCTGAACAGATCGAGCGCCTGGCAATAGGGGCCCTCGAAGACCTGCAGCGCGAGCCGGGCCGAACCTTCGGGAATGTTGCGCGCGCTCAGTTCCTGCCGGACCAGCGCATCGTCACCGCGGCGGACGACACCGCCGATGGTCAGCGACTGATCGCTCGCGGTCCAACTGAGCAAGCCGCAGGTCGAAGCCTGAACGGCGGCGAGGGCGGAGGCCCGAAAATCGGGCCGAACCAGCGCCAGTTGTTGCTGCCGGGCGATCTCGGCCTGCCGTGCCGCTTCCTGCTGTGCCGCCAGATCCCGCTGTTGGCGCTGGATGTCCGCCTGCCGCTGGGCTTCAGCTTGGCGTGCCGCCTCCGCCCGGCGAGCAATCTCGGCCTGTCGCGCCGCTTCCTGCTGCTGCGCCAGCGTGCCCTGCTGCTGGCGAGCAATTTCCGCCTGCCGGGCCGCTTCCTGCTGCGCCGCGGCCGCCTGTTGCTGCATCAGCGTGAGCTCCTCCTGGCGAGCCGCATCGGCCTGGCGCGCGAGTTCCGCCTGCCGCGCCACTTCGGCCAGCCGGGCGAACTCGGCCTGACGCTGGGCCTCGGCTTGGCGCGCGGCCTCCTGCTCACGTAGCAGGGCCTGTTGGCGTGCCTGTTCCTGCTGGGTCAGGCGGTGCTGGCGTTGCGTATCCGCGAGGCGCGTGAGTTCCGCCTGCCGTGCCGCCTCAAGGCGCTGCGCCTCTGCCTGGCGCCCGGCCTCACCGCGCGCAGCCTCCTGGCGAGCCGCCTCCGCGAGGCGTGCGGCCTCCGCATTGCGCTCGATTTCGAGGCGCACGGTTTCGAACCTCGCGGCCTCGTCCCGCGCAGCGGCGGCGAGGGTCTCTGCCTGGCGTTGCGCCTCCTGGCGGGATTGCTCTGCCTGCCGCACGGATTCCGCCTGCCGGGCGATGTCTTCGGGAGAGGGGCCGGCATTCGGCTGGAGGAGGAAGAACCAGCCCGCGACGGCCACCGCCGCCAAACCAGCGCCGCTGCCCAGGATCAATGGCAGCGGAGACTTCTTCTTCGTCGCAGCCTGGGCGGCAGCCTTCGCGGCGGCGTTGGTGTTGGCGGTGGCCAACATGGCGGCATTATCAGCGCCGCTGCCATCGAGGCCGGGCAGGCCCGGAAGGGAGCTGCTCGTGGGGCGGGGGGCGGCCGTCGCCAGCATGGTCGCGTCGGCATCGTGGCCAGGCAAGGGCAGGGCAGCCGAGGACGCGCTCGTGTTGATTATGGCGTCGGCGATACCAGCCGCGAAGGCCTCCGCCGAGGCGTAGCGATCCTCCGGACGCTTCGCGAGCGCGCGGCTGATCACCGCGTCGAAGCTGCGCGGCACGATGCCGGAGAGCTGCGAGGGCGGCGGCGGCTCGGTATGCAGCGCCTTGTGCATGACGGCGGAGAAGCCGCCTTCGAAGGGTTTCTCGCCGGTGAGGAACTGGTAGAGCATGACGCCGGCGGCCCAGATATCCGCGCGCGCGTCCACAGGTTCGCCGCGGAACTGCTCGGGCGCCATGTAGGACGGCGTGCCGATCAGCGTGCCGACCTGCGTCATCGAGGAATTCTCGAGCCGCGCGATGCCGAAATCGGCGATCTTCACCTGCGCGTCGGCACCGAGCGACGTCATCATGATGTTGCCCGGCTTGATGTCGCGATGGACGACGCCGCGGGCGTGCGAATAGGACAGCGCCGCGCAGACCTGGGCCATCAGCCGGCCCACTTCCTGCACGGTGAAGCGCTGGTGCTTGTCGAGCCGGTCCTTCAGGCTGCCGCCTTCGACGAGCTCCATCACGATCCAGGCGGTCTCGGAATTTTCGCCGTAGTCGTACACACCCACGATGTTGGGATGGCTCAGGCGGCCGGCGGCCTGCGCCTCGCGGCGGAAGCGGGCATGCGCCTCGGCACCCTCGGGGTCGTTGGCAGCCGGAACCTTCACGACCTTGATGGCCACGCGGCGTTCGATGATGCGGTCCACGGCGTCGAGGACGGTGCCCATGGCGCCAGCGCCAAGGGTCCCGCGGACTTCGTATTTCTGGGCTAGTTCGGCCGGAAGCATCGAACCCCGCTGCGCGTTATCTTCAAGGGGTCGTTATAGACGCGAATTCCTTTCGATGTCGCCAAAGGAACGGCTTCTTCTCGCTGCATTCACAGAATGCGCCCGGCCAGACTGTCGATTGACGCGCGTCGCAGTGGCACGGTCGAGGAAACCCGCTTGCCATCGCCGATGAGCGCGAACGCGGCCCAGTAGTAGGGATGCGCGAAACTCGCTGGCAGCCGGCGTCCGGCCTCATCGAGCAACAGGTTCTGCGCGCCGCGCAACGCCGCGGCCGACGTGCCGCCCTCCAGACCCTGGCGCCGGATGCTGTCCGCCACGATCAGCGAGGCGGCACCGTCATCGACCGCCCAGTGGGTGATCAGGAGGCCGCGCGCGCCGGCGTAGAAGAAGGACCGAGCCAGGCCGGACAGCGCCTCGCCACCGGCACCGGCGGCACCGCCCGTGTTGCACGCGGAGAGGATGACGAGGTCCGCATCCATGCGGATGTTCATCACTTCCGACGCGCGCATGAACGACGCGTTGGCGTCGGGTGCATTGGCCGGCGCCGTCAGCACGATGGTCGGTTCCGGCAGGCAGTTGATCTCGCCGGCGAGCAGCGCGTGGGTCGCGAGGTGGACGATGCGGTACTGTCCGAGATTGGCGGCGCGGAAGCGCGCCTGGGTGAAATCCGCCCCCATGATCACGGAGTCCGGGCTCGCGCCGGTGAGCTGGCGCGCTGCGAGAACCTCCGCCCGCGTGCCCGGCAGGCGCGCGAGGCCAGAGGCATTGCGCGCATCCTGGCCGCAGCGATCGGCGGGGAAGCTGCGCGCCAGCTGAGCCTGCGAAGGCGGGGAGAAATTGCCGAAGCCGATATAGGGCAGCGGCGCCGCCGAGCCGCCCGTCGCACTGCGCAGGGTGGCGAGCGTCTGCGGGCTCGGCACGTGCACGATCGCGTGGCGCCGGATCAGGAAGGGGGCGGTGTTGAGCGCATCGCGCTCGGCGGGACCGGCCAGCAGCAGGCCGAAGGGCACCGACAGCAGAGGCCCGTCGGGCGCGATGATCAGCGTGGCCGCACCCTCGGTGGCGGCGGCGACCGGGGCGATCAGGCCATCATAGAGGGCGCGGGATTCTGCGATGCTGAACTCCGGCACCTGGCCCTGCTGGTTCAGCTCGATCGAGGCGCGCAGCCGCTGCACGCGCTGCTCCGCCTCGATCTCGCCCAGCGCCGTGCGCGCGGCGAAGACGCGGCCCCCACGGATTGCCATGACGTAGCCGTGGCGGGGCCCGAGCAGCATGGTCACCAGCGCCTCATCGGCCGCAAGCACGCGGGCGACCGCCGGCGCATCGACAGCGCTCAGCAGCAGCTGGCGATAGCCTGGTGCGGCGGCGGCGACCTCGCTCTCGGCCTCGTTGCGCCGGGTCTGCGCGGCGTTGATGCGACTGTCTAGATCCGCATTGCTGGTGCTGGCGGAGTCCCGTTCGGTGAAGAGGGTGCGGAGCGCGCGGTCCGCTTCCTGCAATCCGCGCACGGCCTCGGCCACGCGGGAATCGCCACCGGCCGCACCCACGCGGGCGCTCGCCTGCTGCACGTAGCGCGCGGTGGTGCCGCGCTGGGCGAGCTGGGCGGCGGCGAACATCTCGGCGCGCAACGCCTGGTCCTGGCCGGGATTGTTGGTGGCTTCGGCGTCCAGCGCATCGAGGTAGGGGATCACCGCCTCGACCGGCAGGGCCACCTGCCGAGCGCGCACGATGGCCGAGCCGGCACGGAAGGCGGAGAGCGCCTCGGCGCGGCGGCCATTAATGAAGCGCTGGCGCCCGGCAAGGAACAGCGTGATCGCTTCGGGCCGCTCGCCGGGGACGGCGACGGCGAAGCGGTTCGCGGCCTGTTCGAGCAGGCGTGCGGCGGATTCCGCGCGTCCGCTGCGGGCCTCCGCATCGGCCTGGGTACGCAGCGACCGCCCGATCGTGACAGAAGCCTCCAGTCCGGCATTGCGCAGGATGCCGCGTGACTGCGCGATCAGCGCGCCGGCCTCGGTGGAGCGCCCTGCGCGAACCATGGCGAGCGCGCGGTTCCGCTTGGCCTCGGCGAGCCCGAGGATTGCGGATTGTACGATGGGGTCGGCGACGATGCCGGCGCCGGCGCCTTCGGCCAGCGCCTCGGCCGGCAACTCCCGCGTATAGGCCTGCTCGGCCGCCTCGAAGACGGGGATCGCCTGGGCGGCGTCGCCGCGGTTGAGGGTGACCAGCCCGGAATAGTGCAGGTGCCGCGCCGTCGCGATGCGGTCGGCGGCACGCGGCGCCAGCTCGCCGGCACGATCGAGCAGGATCTGCGCCTCGCGCGCGCGCTGCTGGTTCGAGATGTTGACGGCAAGGCCGAGCAGCGCGCCCACGATGTTCGGATTGTCGCGGCCCAGCACGCGCTCCTGCACGGCCAGCGCGGCGCGGTAGGCTTCCTCGGCGCCGTTGAAGTTTTCGGTCTGGTTCAGCTCGGCGCCGAGGCGCATCAGCTCCTCGTAGCGGCCGACATCGCCGGTGCGGAAGGCGTCAGCCGCGAGGCGCGTCACCGCGAGCTGCATCGCCGCGGAGCGTGAGCCGCCATCGGCGCCGGAGGGCTGCTGGCCCAGCGCGATGCGTTCGATCACGGGCGTGGCGGTGGCGACGCCGTCCGCGACCACCGGGCCGTCGGGTCCCGCGATGACGAGCCCGATATGGGGCCAGCCGCCGGCGCGGCGCGTGCAGGTCAGCAGTCGCGCTGCGGCGCCGGAGCCCACCGTGGTGCTGGTCGGCGGGCCGCAGGTGACCCGCTGGTCGAGCCAGGAGCGCCACAACCCACCGGCCGCGAGCTGATCGAGGTCACCGGCCGAGGTGGAGCCGGAAAGCTGGATGATGCGCGCCGCCGCCTGGCTCCAGCCGCCGCAATAGACTTCCTGCGCGCGCTGCACCGGTCGATCAGCCGGTGGCTGGCGTCCGACCTGGACGGTGCAGGCATCGCCGCGCGAATCATTGCCTGCCGGAGCACCCGCCTGGGTGCCACCACGGCCGACATAGGCTTCCGGTGGCGGGGCGCTGCAGGAGCCGAGGAAGGTGAGAAGCCCAGCCGCGATCCAGCCCTTATTCATCATCTTCCCGCACGCTCCACTCTTCGGCGACGTTCGGGCTCACCGCATCGGGGTCGCGGCCGCCGACGCCGAAGACCAGCGGCGGGATCGAGGGCACCGTGACGGGGATCACGATCACCTGCGTGGGTGCGACGCAGTTGAACGAGGAGATGACGCAATCATTCACCCGGAAGCGCGCGATCTCACCACCGGTCGCGGGGCGCGTCGCATCGGCGAGGCTGGCCGTGGCCTGGCCCTCCAGACGCCGCCCGAACGGATCGACCAGCACGCCCGAGGCCTGGCTGCCACCACCACGGCCATGCACGCCGACGCGGCCGGAGGTGTTGAAGACGCCGGAGAAGCTGCCGCCATCCAGCAGCAGGAAGACCGGGCTTTGCAGCGCATCGAGGCGGATCTGCGCGGTGCCGGCGGGCGCGTTGCTCGACGGTCCAAAAGCGCCCGGAAGATCGGCGTTGGGCGTGCGCACCTGGGTCGGTTGGTCGTTCACCGGCACGCCGACGATATCGGCCTGAACGATGGTCAGCGGGTCGAAGCCGACCAGGCTCTGTCGGGTGTCGACGACGATGCCGGGGAAGGTGCCGGCGTTGCGGGGGCGTACTGTCGTCGGGCTCGACGTCGTGATGCCAGCCGCGCCCGCGAAGACCACGACGCGGCCGAGCGTGTAGTTGCCGCCGCTGAGTGCGAGGAAGCTCGACGTGCGGAATTGCGCCGCGTTGGCGTTCACCACAGGGCCGTTGACGTTGATGTTCCCGGTCGCGGTGACGCTGACGAGACCGGTCGCGTTGAAGGTGGTGCCGTTGATATCAGCGCCGCCGCTGTTCGCAGCGAGCAGGATGGTGTGCGCCGAGAAGCTGCCGCCGCTGGTCTGCAGCGCGCCCGCCGTCACGTTGATGGCGCCCGGCGCGCCCATCGCGGCCGAGGCCGACCCGCCGGAGAGATTGAACACCCCGCCGGTCGTGGCATTCACGATCCCACCGGACACGCTGCCCTGGACCAGGATGCCGTTTCCGCCGGACAGCGAGACCGTGCTGCCCGAATTCAGCTGCCCGCCCGACGGGATGGTAAGCAGCCCGCCGGCGGTGAGCGCGATGGGGCCGGACAGCGTGGTCGCGACGTTGAAGGTCAGCGCGTTGCTCGCGGTGAGGCGGGTGAGGCCGCCGCTGGCGATGCCGGCCTGCACGGTGAACCCGGCGCCGCCTTCGGTGACGTCGATGGTGCCGCCGGCCACGAGGCTCTGGCTGCTGCCGCTGCCATCCGCCGAAACACCGCCGGCCAGGGCCGTAAAGCGGTTCGCCACCAAGTCCAGCATGATGTTGCCGCCCGGCGCGGAGGCGGCGAGGTTGATGGCCTCGATCGCGCCGCCCTGCTGGATGATGCTGCCGGTCGGGAAGCCGCCCGGGCCATCGAAGCCCGCTTGCGCGCGAAGCACGACGCTGCCGCCGCGGATCAGCGTGCCGCCCTGGCCAGGCGCGCCGATGGTGATGCCCGGTGCCTCGAGCGTGAGCGCACCGGCGCCGCTGCCCGCGCTCAGCAGCCCGGCCACGAAGATCGGCGTCCCGAAGCGGAGGTTCACCGCGCCGCCGGCCGAAACACCCGCGAGGGTGCCGACGTGGGCAAGGTCGTTGGCGCTGTTGGATCCACCGGCGGTCAGCAGCACATCGCCGCCGAGTGCCGAGATGGCCAAGATATCGGCCCGCAGGCGCGCGCCGGCGCCCTGCGTCAGGCTTCCGGAGAGCAGCGTGAGACTGGTGGTCGAGGCGGCCCCGCCGGCGGCGGTGCCGACATCGACCGGACCGGCCAGGGTGAGGCTGCCGGCATTCACGAGGGTCAGGTCGCCCGCGATGGAGGTGGTGCCGAGGGTGGCGATGGCATTGCCGGACCCGAAGCTCGCGCTGCCGGCGGGCAGGGTGATCTCCAGCCGGTTGGCGCGGATGATGCCGCCGGTCTGGATGATGCTGCCGTTGGGCGTGAACAGCTGCGCCGTGCCGAGCGCGCCGCCTGCGCCATTGTCGAGCGTGCCGCTGATGGTGAAGCCGCTGGCATTGCTCAGGCGGAACACGCCCGCCACGCCGGCGCCGCCACCAGCGAGGCTGCCGATCTGATTGAGGTCCACGCCGCCGCCATCGAGCAATGCGGACCCGTTGCGGGCGAGGGCGAAGAGGCTGCCCGTCACGATCGGCGCGCCGGCGGCCTGGGTGATGTTGCCGGTCTCGGCGATGAGGCTGACCGCGGCTCCGGTGATGCCCGGCGCGATGATCTGGAAGCCGTTCGCGTCGTGGTAGGCGAAGGTGCCGCCCACGCTGCTGCTGCCGGTGACGTTCGCGAAGTCGTTCAGCGCGCTCATCGTCACGCTGCCGAACGGCGACGTCGCGATGAGGGTCTGGCCGGAGACGCCGCCTGATGCCGAGGTGATGCTCTGCGTCAGCGCGCGAAGCTCCGTCACCGCCGTGCCGGTGGCGTTCAGCGAGCCGTTGATCGCGATGCCGCTGCCGAGCAGGCGGAGGGTGTCGGTGACGCTGCCAGGCACCGAGATGGCGCCCGACAGGGTGATCTGACCGGCGATCGCCGCCGCGCCCACGCCGGTGCTGCGCCCGATGATGAGGGTCGGCGTGTTGATCGCCGCGAGCTCGGAGGTGGTGAGCGAGAGCGAACCCGCGACCTCGGCGCCGAGCGAGATCCCGCGCGGCGTGGCCCCGAGCGTGAGCTGCTCGATCCGGACTTCGCCGGCCGTGGCGTTGACGCCGCCGGCGATCGCCATGGTGTCGGCGCGGAGCTGCACGTCGCCGGTGGTGGCCGTTGTCGCGGCATTCAGGGTCAGCCCGGGACCGGTCAGGAAGACCGTCGTGCCGGTGACGCCGGCGATGGTCGTGGTCGTGCCACCATGCAGGGCGACATTGGTTGCGGTCACCACCGTCATCGCCGTCGCGGAAACCACATCCACCCGGCCGCCCACGGCATTGGCCGAGAGGTTGGTGATGGCGTTGCCGGGGTTCTGGATGTCGACCGCGCCGATGGCGCGCACCGCTAGGCGGCCCGTGATGGTGCCGGTGGTCTGGGTGACCGGACCGGTGGCACTCGTGATCGTGGTGAGGCCGGCGGTCAGGGCACCGCGAAGTTCGACCGGGCCGCTCGCCGCGATTACGATGGTGCCGGATGGCGCGCTGAGCGCGCTGGTCGCACCGAGCACGGGCGTCCCCGTGGCATCGAGCCGCAGCACCTGGCCGGTGCCTGCCGTGACGGTGCCGGAGACGTTGAGGTCGCGGCTGTTGCGCAGCGTGAAGCCGCCCGTCCCGCCGGTGCCCGAAACCAGCGTCGTCACCTGGTTCCAGGCCGTGGTCTGGGAGGCCGCGGCGTCGCCGGCATTGAGGTTGACCCCGGCCGTCGCGGTTGCGGTGAGGCTCGGCGTCGTGATGATGCCGGCGTTGGCCTGCGAGATGGCGCCGGCCGTCGCGGCGAGCGTGACGGTGCCGGCGGTCAGCGCACCCTGGATGGCGAGGCTGTTCGCCGTCAGCAGGATCGCGTTGCCCGGCGTCCTGAGGGGGCTCGCGACCGTGAGGCCCAACGTGCTGAGCAGCGAGAAGTCGCCGCCCAGCGTGAACGCGCCGGTGCTGGCGACCAAATTGTTCGCCGTGGCGAGCGCGACCACGCCCGTGGCGCTGCCCGACAGCGTGGCGGCGGTGATGATGCCGGTGACGCGCTGCGTGATGCTCCCCGCCAGCGTGTTGAGCGTGACACTGCCAAGCGTGGTCGCATTCACCGTGCCGGCGAGGCTGAGGCTCGCAGCGGTGAGGCTGACGCTGCTCGTCGCACCGCCGCTGCCGGCGGAATTCGCGCGCGCCACGCTCAGCGCACCCGTGCTGGTGACGGCGAGGGTGCCACCCGTCAGCGCATCGACCGTCACGAGGCGGTTGCCCTGGGTGAGCGTCGCGCTCGCATCGAGGCTGCGGCCCGCGACGACCAGGTTCGTCGTGCCGCCGCCGGTGCCGCCGAGGATGCCCGCCGCCGTCTGGGTGATTCTGTCGGCGGCGGTGCCGGCGGTGGTCCCGGCGTTCAGCGTGATGGTGCCGCCCGCGATCGAGGTGATGGCCCCGTTCAGCACGATGGCGCCGCGGGCGTCCAAGGTGACGTCGCCCGTGGTGGCAGTGACCGCGGCATTGGAGGCGATGTCGCCCGCCGTGCCGACGATACCAACACTGCCGGCGCTGGCCGTCACCCCGGCGCCGAGCGTGATGCCGCCCGCCGAGATGGTGACGCCGGTGCCGCCGGTGATGGTGGCCGTCGTTGCGAGCGTGGTTGCGCCGGTGATGGCGACCGCGCCGAGCGCGTCGTTGATGGCACCGCTAATCTCGACCGTGCCGGTGTTGGCGATGGTCAGCGCATGCGCCGTGAGGACGGTGAGCGTGCCGGGCGCCGTCGAGGTGAAGCCCACGCCGCGGATCGCGAGCGCGCCGCCGGTGACGCTGATCGGCGCGTTGACCAGCGTGGCGCCGGCCGAGCTGAGCGTCGCGGCGCCATTCAGCGTGGTGACCGAGGCGTTGATGGCGAGGTCGCCGACCGTCGTGCTGAAGCCGAGCGCGCCATTGTTCAGGATGACGGCGCTGTTGATGGCCAGGGTGCCGGCGGCGAGCGTCAGGCCGCTGGCGGCAGTGATGGTGGCGTTGACGTTCAGGATGGTGGCCCCGGTGATGCCGATACTCCCGGTGGTCGTGTGCAGCGCGCCACCGATCGCCACCGTGCCGCTATTCGCGATGGTGAGATCGCCGCCGGCCACCGTGATGGTGCCAGGTGCCGTGGAAGTGAGTCCGCCGCCGGTGAAGGTGGCATCGCCGCCGGTGACGGAAACCGGGCCGTTCACGAAGCTGCCCCCCGTGCCGGAGGCGAAGGTCGCGCCGCCGGCCAGGGTGGTGACGCCGGCGTTCAGCGTGAGGGCGCCGGCTGTGGTGGTGAGCGCGGCGGTGCCCGTCGTGGCGGTCACGGTGCCGCCGATGGTAACGGTGTCCGCGGACAGCGTGACGCCGGTCTGGCCGGTGATACCAGCGGTGGTGGTGAGGGTGGTCGCGCCGGTGACAGAGGCGCTGCCGGTCGTGTTGCTCACGGTGCCGCGGACGGTGACCGTGCCGGTGTTGGCGATGGTGAAGTTGCCGCCGCCGACGCTGAGCGTTCCCGCGGCAGCCGAGGTGAAGCCCACGCCGGTGAAGCCGAGTGCGCCGCCGGTGATGTTGACTGCGCCATTCACCGTGGTGGCGGTGGCGGACGCGAAGGTTCCGCTGCCACTGGCGACGGTCAGCCCGGCGTTCAGCGTGATGGTGCTGGCGGTCGCGGTGAGCGACGCATTGCCCGTCCCCGCAACTGAAAGCGCGCCGCCGATCAGCAGGCTGCCGGCGCTCAGGTTGAGCCCGGTCTGGCCGCCGATGCTGGCGGTGTTGGTCAACGCCGTGCCGCCGGTGATGGCCACACTGCCGGTCGTGTCGCTGATCGCGCCGCCGACGGTCACGGCGCCGATATTGGCGATGGTGAGGTTGCCGCCGGCGACCGTGATGGTGCCGCTGCCGTTGGAGGTGAAGCCGGCGCCGGTGAAGCCTGCGC
>JAQGHV010000297.1 GCA_028288785.1 Rhodospirillales bacterium
CGCCGAGGTGTTCCACACCCTGGCCGAGGCCAAGATCCTCATCGAGCAATGGCGAGGGCACGACAACACGCTCCGGCCGCACTCCGCGCTGGGCTATCGCCCGCCGGCGCCCGAGGTGGCTCCTGCCAATGCCCTGGCTGCCCACCGGCTCAGGCTCCACAGGCTTCAGCCAAGGCGGCATGATCATGGCCCACTAACATTTTGCCCGGACCACTCCATGGGGGCTGGTCACTCGGCGTGCTCTGCCTCGCCGCCGCGCTCGACTGGCTCAAGCGCTAACGGGCCTTAATTGCGACTGTCACAGAGCGGGCCCTGATCCCTCGGGTCTTGAGCGATGAGATGGCGGCCACCAGACTGGCGGTCGTATCACTCGGAACGTATGCCGAGGCGTCGGATGATTTCCGACCAGCGCCCCAACTCGGAATGCGTGAAAGTGGCAAGCTCCTCGGGGCCCATGAAGGCTGGAATCGTCCCAGCCTCGATCGAGCGGCGCTGGAATACAGGCTCAGCAACGGCGCGGCCAACTGCGTTCGACAGACGGTCAATCACCGGTCGGGGCGTACCAGCGGGGGCGTAGATAGCAAACCAAGCTTCAAGCTCGAACTCCGTGAAGCCTGCCTCGTTGGTAGTCGGTACCTCCGGCAACATTTCGTGGCGTGTCGAAGAAGCGATGGCGAGCGCTCTTATCGAACCGTCCCGCAACAGGCCGACGACAGCCGGCGGCGTGGTGATCATCATATCGATGGTGCCGGCGACGAGGTCATTCATCGCTGGGCCTGCCCCCCGATAGGGAACGTGCAGCATGGGTGCACCGAAAATCCCAGCGAGCCATTCACCGCCGATATGTTGGATCGTGCCGGCACCCGAGGATGCATAGGTCAACCGGCCCGGGTTGCGCCGGGCCAGATCGGCCAATTCAGCCAAGGTTGCAGCGGCGAGATCCCTCCGCACGACGATGACATGCGGAGCCCTCAAAATCAGTGCGACCGGGGTAAAGCTACGTTCAGGATCCCATGGCAGATTCGGAAAGAGCGAAGGCAACGTGACGTGGGTGCCGGAATAGGCGAGCAGCACGGTATACCCATCAGGTGACGCTCGAGCGACCGTCATGGCGGCCACGGTCCCGCCCCCTCCCACGCGATTATCGACGATAAATGTCTGGCCCAGGTCTCGAGTTAATCGGTCACCGAGAATACGAGCCGCGAAGTCGCCCCCACCTCCCGCCGCGGCGGGCACGACGATCGTTACCGAGCGATCCGGGTAGCTGCGTTCCTGCGCGCGCGCACTTGTCGTGAGGGTCGTGGCTACCGCCAGCAATGCCCTACGCCTCGTCGTCATACTCATCATTCCCGTGGATATTCTGTTCTCTTGGACTTGCGGGTAGCGAGGCTAAACTTTCACTGCATGGAGGTTGCGCCTGCCCGCTGCTTCCTCGATGCGGTACGCGAAAGCACTGGAGCGGCGCCACCGTGATCGGCTATGGCGCAGACTGAGTGACGCCAGCATGCCCGCGAGGTGAAGCGGCGCGCCGATCCCCTCCACCACGGGCACACCAACTTCACTTTCCACCCAGGCGGGATCGAGCAGCACCGGGCATTGCGTCACTCCCATGGCGAGGATCACGTCGCAGCCATCCTCGCGCACAAGCCTGCGTGCAGCTTGCACGAAGGCCTCGCTCATCGCCGTCGCATTGGCGCTTATGTCCGGCAGATCGAAACCCGTCGAGCGCCAGCCAACGACCTTCTCCTCCATCCCGTAGCGACGGACAATCGCGCGCAACATGGGGATGAGGTCGTCGTGATAGACAACCGCGCCCAGTCGATCGCCAAGGAGGCAGCCAACGTGCAGCATGGCTTCGGTGGGAGCGATGACGGGGATATCGACAACCGAGCGGCCGCCATCCACGCCAAGATCAAGCGTCCCCAGCGGAACGACGGCGTCGTAGCCCTCTCGCTCGGCTTCGCGATAGGCGGCGATGAAGCTTGGTGCAGCGAGTTGAACCTCTGCCGGCGTGAGGCCCTGGACAAAGGGTGATGCCGCGGCGCGCACGATGCCGATTTGGATCCCAGGCGTCGCGTAGGAAAGTGCCGCAGACTCACGGCGTCGGAACTCTGTTTCGGGATAACCGCCGATGACAAAAGCGACCCGGACGGGGCGGCGAAGTCGCTCCTGGCGCGCGGTGACTTCGGCAACAGGGCGATGGTCAGGGTTCGACGTTATCATGGGCCAACTCTAGGATTGAGGGATCAATCGAACAAGCAGCGGGTCGAGAAAGCCAAAATTACCGCGTCATCACAGGTCGAAGACGGCGGCGACGAAGCCCTTCGGCGCGCAACCTGCAAGTCCGCTGCTACCTGACCAGCCCCCATTGAGTGGTCCGGGCGAAATGTTGGGGGGCCATGATCCTGCCGCCTTGGCTGGAGCCTGTGGAGCCTGGGCTGGTGGGTAGCCACGGCATTGGCAGGAACACCTCGGGTGCTGGCGCGCGGTAGCCCAGCCGAGTGCGGCCGGAGCGTGTTGTCGTGGCGCCGCCACTGCTCGATCAGGACTTTGGCTTCCGCCAGCGTGTGGAACACCTCGGCGTTGAGCAGCTCGTCGCCCAGCTTGCCGTTGATGGGGTGGACGGCCCCCGCTCCTGACACCGCTTGTTGTAGGGTGGCCGTTCTTGTCCACCCCCACTGCAGGGAGCTGTCCAGATGCAAGTTGTCACCATTGGGCTGGATCTCGCCAAGCACTGGTTCCAGGCCCACGGCGTTGATGCCGCAGGAGCCGCCATCCTTCGCAAGCGCTTGAAGCGCTCTGAGGTACTCGCCTTCTTCGGCGGCATCGAGCCGTGCTTGGTCGGCATGGAGGCCTGCGCCTCGTCTCACCACTGGGCCCGGGAGATCGCCCGCTTCGGGCACACGGTCCGGCTCATGCCGCCGGCTTACGTGAAGCCCTATGTCAAACGCGGCAAGAACGACGCGGCTGATGCCGAGGCCATCTGCGAGGCGGTGACGCGCTGCGAGGCGGTGACGCGGCCCAACATGCGCTTCGTCGCGATCAAGACGCCAGAGCAGCAGGGCACCCTGATGCTGCATCGCGCGCGTCGGCTCCTGGTTCGGCAGAGGACCATGACGGCCTGTGCTATTCGCTCGCACCTGGCTGAGTTCGGGTTCATCACGGGTCAGGGCATCGGGCGCGTCGAGCCTCTCCTGGAGCGCCTCGGTGAGGAGGAGGCGGGGAGGCTGCCGGACGAGGTGCGCGATATCCTCGCTCAGCGCGATATCCTCGCTCAGCTCGCGTCTGAGCTCACAACACTCGGGGAGCGGATCGCGCAGATCGAAGCTCGGATCGACGCCTTGCACCGGGCCAACCCGGTCAGCCGCCTGATGGCCACCATACCAGGCATCGGTCCGATCACGGCAACGGCCATTGCGGCCACGGTTGCGGATGCCTCAGCATTTCGGTCCGGAAGAGATTTTGCGGCCTGGCTTGGCCTGACCCCGCGCCAGAACTCCAGCGGCGGCAAGGACAAGCTCGGCAGCATCACCAAGCGCGGGGACACCTGCCTCCGGCATCTGCTGTTCATCGGCGCACGCAATGTGATCCGCTACCCAAAGGCCAGAGCCGTCGCGGGTGCCGCCTGGATCGACGCGCTCGTGGCGCGGCGCTCAAAGACACTCGCCGCTGTGGCACTGGCGAACAAAATGGCGCGCATCGCTTGGGCCATGATGACGAGCGGGGAAGTCTATCGATCGGCGCGCGAGGCAGCAGCGTGAGATGAGCTGAAGCCTGGCCGCGCCCAAGACGTGCGAGGGCGATGACGACGTGATGGCGAACCGGCAGGGCCGGAGATCGGCAGAGCCAGCAGAGCCAGCAGAGCCAGCAGAGCTTTCGGAGCGCAAAGCCCGCCCCGTTGATTTGGCGCCGATCCGCGGACTCCATCAGGGCCAGCGGTCATGTAGGCCGCACAAACAGGCCGAATACATGAACGCACCCGACCGCCGCCGAACGTCAAAATCCTTCTTGCACCGC
>JAQGHV010000308.1 GCA_028288785.1 Rhodospirillales bacterium
GTCTGGACCACCGCCGTCGTCACCCGCAACGCCGGCGCGATGCTGTGGGACACCCTCTATGGCCGCGACGAGCGCCTCAACGCGCGGCCGCAGATGATCGAGGGCCACAATGTCGAGGATGGCGGCAAGCGCTGGACGATGCGCCTGCGCGAGGGCATGTTCTTCCATGATGGCGAGCCGGTCCGATCGCGCGACTGCGTGGCGTCCATTCGGCGGTGGATGAAGCGCGACCTCGTCGGCCAGACCATTGAGGCGCGGCTGGATGCGCTGGAAGCACCGGACGATCGCACACTGGTCTTCCGCCTCAAGGCCCCGTTCTCCTCCCTGCCCTATGCGCTCGCGAAGACGCAGCCGACGCCCGTCATCATGCCCGAACGCCTCGCGCTAACCGACCCGCATCGCCAGGTGCCGGAGTTCATCGGCAGTGGGCCGTTCCGCTGGGTGGCAGATGAATATGTCCACAACAGCCGCGCCGTCTTTGCAAAGAACGAGCGCTACCGCCCCCGCGACGAGCCGGTCAGCTTCTGCGCCGGCGGCTACCGCGTGAAGGTCGATCGCGTCGAATGGCGCTTCATTCCCGACCCCGCGACGGCCGCCAACGCGCTCATCAACGGCGAGGTCGATTGGATCGACCAGCCGCTGCCGGACCTGCTGCCCCTGCTGCGCCGCGCGCGTGGCGTCAATGTCGAAGTGCTCGACAGTTTCGGCACCTTCGGCGCTATCAGGCCGAACTGCCTGCATGGAGCAACCGGCAATGCAGCGATCCGCCGGGTGATGTTGGCCGCGGTCGACCAGGTGGCCTGCATGACGGCGGCGATGGGCACCGATCCGTCGCTGTTCCGCGCCCCTGTCGGTTATTTCCTGCCCGGCACGCCCTCGGCGAATGATGCGGGCATGGCGGCCGTGCTGAACCGCCCCAGCATGACCGAGGTGAAGCGCATGCTCGCGGCTACGGGCTACGCCAACGAGCGCATCGTGCTGATGCATCCCACCGACCAGAGCTTCTATCACGCGATGACCAGCGTGGTCGCGGCGAACCTGCGCGAAGCCGGCTTCAACCTCGACGAGCAGTCGATGGACTGGGGCACGATCGTGCAGCGTCGCACCAACCGCGAACCGCTGGAGCGCGGCGGCTGGTCGCTGTTCCCCGCAGGCTTTCCGGCCGCCGAATATCGCGACCCGGTCTTCGCGACCAACCTGCACCAGACCGGCAGCTCGGCCTGGTTCGGCTGGCCCGAGGATGCCGAGGTCGAGGCGATGCGCGCCCGCTGGATGGACACCACCGACGAGGCCGAGCAGCAGCGGCTCGACCGCTCCATTCAGGCGCGGAGCTTCGAGACGGTGCCCTTCATCCCGCTCGGCCAATACCTGCCGCCGACGGCCTATCGCCGCAACATCACCGGATTGCTGAAGGGGGCGGTGCCGGTGTTCTGGAATGTCGACAAGGGCTGAAGTCAGCGGTCATGAAGAATGACCTCAGTAGTATTGTGACCTCAAGCGCCGGTCACCGCCTCCGGCGGCTGGGCTCGCCGGACTACCGGCGGCGCCCGTTCGGACGCTCGGCCCGCGGTGCGAGCCGCAGGTACGCCCGTTGCCGTTAACGGTTGCCGCCGCCAGCGGCTGGGCTCGCCGGACTTGGCGGCGGCGCCCGTTCGGGAGCTCAGCCGGCAGCGCGGACCGCAGGTCTGTACGTCGCGAATAACATGACTCGCTTGCATGGCCCCGCAATCGGGGTGAGGCTGACCACGAACGCGGCGGCCGCCAGAGCACGCCGGACGAGGAGATGAGCCATGCTGTCCAGGATCAGCCTGCTGCGCGGGGCCGGCCTTTTGACCGGGGCCGGGTTGTTCACGTCGAGCGCCCAGGCGCAGACGGCAACGGGACCCATCACCACCGCCGACATCATCCGCCGCGGGCGCGTGCGCATCGGCGTGGTCACCGGCGCGCCGCCGTTCGGGATGGTGGACCAGCAGGGCAATGCGGTCGGCTACGACCTCGACATGGCTGCGCTGCTCGCGCGTTACCTCGGCGTGCCGGCGGAGATCACCTCGCTTACCCCGCCCTCGCGCATTCCGGCGCTTGAATCCGGCCGCGTCGATTTCCTCTGTGCGACGCTCGGTGCCACGCCGGAGCGCGCCCGCGCTGTCATGTTCACCATGCCCTACAGCGCCTTCCGTATGGTGCTGATGGCCAAGCGCGACAGCCCCATCCGCGACTGGGCAGATCTCGCGGGGAAGCAGGTCGGGGTACCCCGCGGCACGCCGCAGGAACAGGCGCTGGTCCGTCGCGCGCCCCGCGGCACGCGCATCGTACGCTTCGAGGATGACGCGACCTCGGCCCAGGCCCTGATCGTCGGGCAGATCGACGCCATCGGCATTCCCGACACGATCGGCGGCGAGATCGCACGCACCCGGCCCGAGGCTGCGCTAGAGGCCAAATTCCTCATGTTCAACCAGCCTAACTGCATGACGGTGCGCAAGGACCAGTTCGAGATGCGAGCCTGGCTGCAGAACGCGATCTACTTCGCCAAGACGAGCGGCGAGCTGGACGACATCTGCCAGAAATGGACGCAGAACCCGCTGCCGACGGACCTGCCGGTTTTCTGATGGCGCGACCAGGGCGAGACATCGGGGGCTGGGGGACGAATCTCCCCAGCCTGCACTTCTGATCGCATGAATTTCCAGTTCCAGTTCGAGCCGGTGTTCGCGCAGGCCGATGTCCTGCTCGACGGGTTGCTGCTGACGCTCGAACTTGCTGGCGCCGGCATCGTCCTGGGTGGGTTGCTCGGTACCTTGCTCGCGCTGCTGCGCCGCCTGGTGCCGGGCCTACGCCTCGTGATCGGCGCCTATGTCGAAATCGTCCGCAACACGCCGTTCCTGATCCAGCTTTTCATCGTCTATCTCGGCCTGCCGCAGATCGGCATCCGCCTGACGCCCGAGCAGGCGGCGGTGATCACCATGACGCTAAATCTCGGCGCCTATACGACCGAGATCGTGCGCGCAGGGCTTGATAGCGTGCATCCCAGCCAGATCGAGGCCGGGCTGTCGCTCGCGCTGAGCCGCTGGCAGGTGCTGCGCCACGTCGTGCTCGCACCTGCACTGGCCCGCGTGTGGCCGTCGCTGTCGAGCCAGTTCGTGCTGATGCTGCTCTCGTCCTCGATATTCTCCTTCATCTCCGTGCAGGAGCTTTCCGGCGCGGCGAGCAATGTCGAGCAAGACACCTTCAAAAGCTTCGAGACCTACATCGTCGTCACCGCGGTCTATCTCGGGCTGGCGATGGGCCTGCGCCTCATTCTCATGGGTTTAGGTGCGGTGCTGTTCCCCGCGGGGTCGGGGCTCGGGCGGCTGCGGCAGGCGGCCGGCAACCGATGATCCGGCAATTCGGCGTCGATGAATTCATCTTCATCCTGGGCTCCGCCAAGTGGACCTTGGTGCTAACGTTCATCGCCCTCGCGCTGGGTAGCGTCTTTGGATTCATCATCGCGCTTGCCCGCGTTTCGCGCTTCGCGCCACTGCGCATGCTCGCCGGTGCCTGGATCGGGATCGTGCAGGGCGTGCCCGTGCTGATGCTGCTGTTCCTGTCCTATTTTGGGCTGGCGATCGCGGGTCTCGACCTGCCGCCGATGATCGCGGCCGGCATCTCGCTGTCTCTCTACGCGGGTGGGTTCCTCGGCGAGATCTGGCGCGGCGCCATCCAGTCGGTGCCGCATCCGCAGTGGGAAGCCTCGGCGGCGCTGGCACTGACGCGCACGCAGCAATACCGCTACGTGATCCTCCCCCAGGCGGTCCGCATCGCGGTGCCGCCGACGGTGGGATTCGTGGTCCAGCTGGTGAAGAACACGGCGATCGTGTCGATCATCGGCGTCGTGGAGCTCGCGCGCGCGGGGCACCTCATCAACAACGCCACCTTCCAGCCGTTCAAGGTTTTTGCCGTGGTGGCGCTGATCTACTTCTGCATCTGCTGGCCGATCTCGCTGCTGGCGCGACGGCTCGAAAGGGGGGTGCATGCCGGTCGTCCGGGTTGACGATGTCCACAAGCGCTACGGCGCGCTTGAGGTCCTGAAGGGCGTCAGCATGGCGGTGGAACGCGGCGAAGTCGTCGCCATCATCGGGCGCAGCGGCTCGGGCAAGTCCACGCTGCTGCGCTGCCTCAATGGGCTGGAGCCGATCCAGTCCGGTCGCATCGAGGTGGCGGGGCATGTGCTCGACGCCAGCGGGCGTGGGCTCCGCGCGCTGCGCAAGGATGTCGGCATCGTCTTCCAGAGCTACAATCTGTTCCCGCATCTCCGCGTCGCCGAAAACATCATGCTCGCTCCGCGCGTGGCACTGGGCCTGTCCAAGCGCGAGGCACGTGCGCGCGCGGAGGCGACGCTGGCCCAGGTGGGGCTCGCCGAGAAGATCGAGGCGTGGCCGGACAACCTCTCCGGTGGGCAGCAGCAGCGGGTCGCGATCGCGCGCAGCCTGGCGATGCAGCCCAAGGTCATGCTGTTCGACGAGGTCACCAGCGCGCTCGACCCCGAGCTTACCGGCGAGGTGCTGGCGGTGCTGGAAACGCTCGCGCGCGACGGGATGACGATGCTGCTGGTGACCCATGAGATGGCCTTTGCCAGACGGGTCGCTGACCGAACCATCTTCATGCACCAGGGGTTGTTGCATGAGGAAGGGCCGTCCGAGGAGGTCTTCGGGGCGCCCCGGACGCCGGAGCTGCGGCAGTTCCTGTCGGGTGGGTTGAAGTAGATCGGCCCTCCGACCGCCTCACATAAATATATCCTTATGTCTCACTACGACCCTACCCTCCGGCCGGCGAGCGTGCTAGCGCCACGCCCAGAAACGCACGCAGGAAATCCTCGCCATGGCCGACGCTGAATACATCATCAAGGACATCTCCCTCGCCGGCTGGGGCCGCAAGGAGATCGCGATGGCCGAGGATGAGATGCCCGGCCTGATGTCGACGCGGAGCGAATACGGCGCGAGCCAGCCGCTCAAGGGCGCGCGCATCGCGGGCTGCCTGCACATGACCATCCAGACCGCCGTGCTGATCGAGACGCTGAAGCATCTCGGTGCCGATGTCCGCTGGTCGTCCTGCAACATCTTCTCGACCCAGGACCACGCTGCCGCGGCGATCGCCGTGACCGGCACTCCTGTGTTTGCCGTGAAGGGCGAGTCGCTGCCGGAATACTGGGATTACGTGCGCAAGACCCTCGAATGGGCCGATGGCGGCACGCCGAACGTCCTGCTCGACGATGGCGGCGACATGACCCTGCTGGTGCATTACGGCCTGCGCGCCGAGCAGGGCGACGTCGCCTTCCTCGACAAGCACACCAACGAGGAAGAGGAAGTCTTCTTCGCGCTGATCAAGAAGTGCCTGGTGGAGAAGCCGGGCTGGTTCGCCCAGCTCGCCGCCAACATCAAGGGCGTCTCCGAGGAGACCACCACGGGCGTGCACCGCCTGTATGTGATGGCCAAGGAAGGCCGCCTGCTCTTCCCCGCGATCAACGTGAACGACAGCGTCACCAAGTCGAAGTTCGACAACCTCTACGGCTGCCGCGAGTCACTGGTCGACGCCATTCGCCGTGGCACCGACGTGATGATGGCCGGCAAGGTCGCGATGGTTGCGGGCTTCGGCGACGTGGGCAAGGGCTCGGCCGCCTCGCTGCGCAATGCCGGCTGCCGCGTGATGGTCAGCGAAGTCGATCCGATCTGCGCGCTGCAGGCGTCGATGGAAGGCTATGAGGTCGTCACCATGGAAGACGCCGCACCCCGCGCCGACATCTTCGTGACCGCGACGGGCAATGTCGACGTCATCACCGTCGACCACATGCGCGCGATGAAGCACCGCGCCATCGTGTGCAACATCGGTCACTTCGACAGTGAGATCCAGGTCGCCGGCCTGCGCAACTTCAAGTGGGACAACATCAAGCCGCAGGTCGACGAGATCGAGTTCCCCACCGGCAAGCGCATCATCCTGCTCTCCGAAGGCCGCCTGGTGAACCTCGGCAACGCGACGGGTCACCCGAGCTTCGTGATGTCGGCGAGCTTCACCAACCAGACGCTCGCGCAGATCGAGCTTTGGACCAACCCGGGCAAGTACGAGAAGAAGGTCTACACGCTGCCGAAGCACCTCGATGAGAAGGTCGCGGCGCTGCATCTCGCGAAGGTCGGCGCGACGCTGACGAAGCTGACGCCGCAGCAGGCCGGCTACATCGGCGTGCCCGAGCAGGGTCCGTTCAAGGCCGAACAGTATCGCTATTGAAGTGAACCGGGGGCCATGAACCGCCCCCGGGACCGCTTTCTGAAAGGTGCTGGCCGTGAGGGCAGCACCGCGTCGCTGTGACTCGCCACACCCTGCGAAATGCCTTCGTGCTCAGCGGCCGGGCGCTGCATTCTGGTCGCCGGGCCAGGCTGACCCTGAATCCGGCGCCGGCCGGGACCGGCATCCGGTTCCGCCGCAGCGATCTGGGCACCGAGGTCATGGTTGGTCCCGAACACGCACGCCGCGCGATCCTTTCCACCGCACTCGCATTGCCTGGCGGCCAGCGCATCCGCACGGTCGAGCACCTGCTTTCCGCCTGCATGGCGCTCGGCCTCGACGACGCGCTTGCCGAAGTTGACGGCGAGGAGCTGCCCATCCTGGATGGTTCGGCCGCGCCCTATTGCCGCGCGATCGAAGCGGCGGGATTGGTCGCGACCGATGCGCCCCGCCCGCGGATGCGCATCCTCGAAACTATCGAAGTCGCGACCGCGGATGATCGCCTTCTGCGCGTAGAACCCGCGGACACGCTTCGCTTCGACATTACGCTCGACTTGGCGCATTGGGGCATGCTGCGCTGGTCCGGAAGGCCGCTTGGCACCACATACACTGCCGAGATTGCGCCGGCGCGCAGCTTCCTCCGGCTTGGGAATGGGCTCGCGCAGCGGCTGAAGGGCAGCCGCGCCGAACCGGTCCTGCGCGGCGCCTGGTTCACCAACACGGCGCCGCTGTTCCGCAATGGCATCCTCTTCGGGGCGCGCCTTTCGGGGGAACCGGTCCGTCACCGCGCGCTCGACCTCCTGGGCGACCTTTCCCTGCTCGGCATGCCGCTGCTGGCCCAGGTCACGGCGCACCGGACGGGGCATGGGCTGAACCTCGCTCTGGTCGAAGCGATCATGGCGCGGCCTGATGCCTGGCGGGTCGAGGACAGCTAGCCCCTTGGCATCGCGCGGCGGCGTGTCCTAGATGCGCAAGGATCAACCAATGAGGATGAAAACGCCCATGAACCGCCGCTCCATCATGGGTGCCGCCGCCGCGGCGCCGATTGCGCTCGCGACGCCTGCCCTCGCGCAGAGCCTGCCGGAGATCCGCTGGCGCCTTGCCTCATCCTTTCCGCGCAACCTCGATGTGCTGTTCGGCGCAGCCGAGAAGATGGCGGCACGCGTCGCCGCGCTGACCGACAATCGCTTCCGCATCCAGGTCTTCCCGGCCGGCGAAATCGTGCCGGCGCTGGCCGTGCTCGACGCGGTGCAGGCCGGAACGCTGGAGTGCGGCCACACCGCCCCCTACTACTACATCGGCAAGGATCCGAGCTTCGCCTTCTTCACGGCGGTTCCGTTCGGCCTGAATGCGCGGATGAACACCGCCTGGATGACGTATGGCGGTGGACGCGAACTCGCGACCGAGCTGTTCGATACCTACAACATCCATGCCCTGCCGGCCGGCGACACCGGCGCGCAGATGGGCGGCTGGTTCCGCAACGAGGTGCGCAGCCTCGCCGATCTGAATGGCCTGAAGTTCCGCGTGGCTGGCTTGGCCGGCCAGGTCTTCGCACGCCTCGGCGCCGTGCCGACCCAGGTGGCGGCGAGCGACATCTACCCCTCGCTGGAGCGCGGCACGCTCGACGCCGTCGAGTTCGTCGGGCCCTATGACGACGAAAAGCTCGGCTTCCACCGAGTGGCGCGCAATTACTACGCGCCGGGCTTCTGGGAAGCAGGCGCGCGGCTGCACTTCATGGCGAACAAGACGGCGTGGGCGGCCCTGCCCGACAGCTACAAGGCGGCGATCGAGGTTGCCTGCGGTGAACAGAACGCGGACATGACCGCGCGCTACGACCACCTCAATCCGCAGGCCCTTCGCCGGCTGGTTGCCGCCGGCACCCAGCTCCGGTTCTGGCCGCGTGAAATCCTGCAGGCGGCGTGGCGCGAGACGCACGCCATGTATGAGGAAATCGGCGGGCGCAATGAGCGCTTCAAGCGAATCTGGACCGCCTACAAGGCCTACCGCGACGAGGAGTACCAGTGGTTCCGGGTCGCCGAAAACTCGTTCGACAACTTCGCGTTCCCGGCCGCCGCGGCGCGCTGAACGCCGACCCCTGAGGGAACTTCGCTCCCGCAGGGTTCGAAGTCACGCTGCCGACATCACGTGCTGGCGGCAGGCCATCAGCCGCTGGATGCGATTACCGGAGGCGTCCAGGCCCAGGATGAACTCATCGAAGGTGAGCATTATGCCCTTCACGCCGGGCATCGCCGCTGCCTCGTCCAGCATCCGCGCCACGCTGGCGTAGGAGCCCACCAGCGTCCCCATGTTGAAGTTGATCGGCGAGGCGGAGCGCTGAATGGCGGCGGCCATCGAGATCGATTCCGTGTTCACGTCCGCCGCCGCGTGGCCCAGCAAATGGGCCAGCGCCTCGCGGTCGGCGCCCCTGTTGTAGAGATCCCATTTCGCGAGCGCGGCCGCGTCGGTTTCGTCCGCGACGATCATGTAAAGCATGTAGCTGCCGACGTCGCGGCCGGTCTTCTTGGCGTGTTCCAGCATGCGCGGGCACGCCGGCGGCCTTGGTCGGCTCGTTCACGCCCTCGTCGAGCGCGAAGTTGAAGTTGCAGTATTTCGCGCCGAACTCCATGCCGCGATCGCTCTGGCCGGCAGAGACCAGCTTGATGGGCACGCTCGGCGGCGGACTGAGCTGGCACTGGTCCATCTGGAAGAATTCACCCTTGAAGTCGGATGTCCCCGTCTCCCAAAGCTCCTTCATGATGTGCACGTGTTCCGTGCTGTAATCGTAGCGCTTGGCGAAATGCGCCTCGCCCGGCACAGGCCCATCTACGTGTATTCGACCTTGTGCCAGCCCGAGACGATGTTCACGCCGAAGCGGCCGCCGGAAATGCTGTCGATGGTGCTCGCCATGCGCGCGACGATCGCGGGCGGGATCGTCAGCACCGCGGTCAACGCATAGAGCCTGATCTTGGTGGTGACCGAGGCGAGCCCGGCCATGAGCGTGAAACTGTGCAGGCCATGGTCCCAGAACTCGGTCTTGCCGCCAAAACCGTGCAGCTTGATCATCGACAGCGCAAAATAGAAGCCGAGTTTTCCGCGGTCTGCACGACCTGCTTGTTCAGCGCGAAGCTCGGCATGTATTGCGGAGAGGTCGCTGAGATCAGACAGCCATTGTTGTTGATCGGGATGAATACGCCGATGTCCATGACGGCACCTCTCATGCTTGCAGCTCCGGGCGTGGAGCCTTAGGCACTTGGCGAAGCAACGCGCGTGCCAGTACGCGCCTCCTGGCCCTATCGTCTGGACGAGGCTATTGAGCATCCCCCGAGACTGATAACGAAAGCAATTCAGGATGAATTTCGCGGCACTCGCTTCCGCGCTGCTCATGGGCATCGTCGAGGGCATCACCGAATTCCTGCCCATCTCCTCGACCGGCCATTTGATCCTTCTGGGCGAACTCATCGGCTTTCGCGGCCCACCGGGTAAGGTCTTCGAAATCGCGATCCAGCTTGGCGCGGTCCTCGCGGTCATCGTGGTGTACCGGGACCTCCTGCTGCGCCTGGTGAACGGGCTGCGGCGCAATGGGCTAGAACGCTTCTACCTGATCAATCTCGCACTCGCCTTTGCGCCGGCACTGGTGATTGGCGCCACGTTCCACAGCACCATCACAGGCTTGCTGTTCAACCCTTGGGTGGTGTGCTGCGCGCTGATCGCCGGCGGGATCGCCATCATCGTGATCGAGCGCCTGAAGCCGGTGGGGCGCATCCATTCCGTCCCGGAAATCGGGCCGCTTGCGGCGCTGCTGATCGGGTGCGGGCAGGTGCTCGCGATGATCCCCGGCACATCGCGCTCGGGCGCGACCATCATCACCGCGCTGGCGATTGGCGTGGAGCGCAAGACGGCGGCCGAGTTCAGCTTCATCCTGGCGATCCCGACGATGATCGGCGCGACGGTGTTCAGCCTGTTCAAGGCGCGGAACGAGCTGGAGATCGATGGGATCGGGCAGATCGCGGTCGGGTTCGTCGCTGCCTTCGTCGTGGCGCTGGTGACGGTGCGGCTGGTGCTGGCCGTGATCGGGAGGATCGGATTCACACCGTTCGGGTGGTATCGAATTGTGCTCGGTGTGGTGATGCTGGCAGTCTTGGCGTTGCGTTGAGCAGTCGCTGGCATCGGCTGGGTCTGCCGACGCTTATCTTTGCGGCATGCCTGATCCCACTGGTACCAGTTGCGCTCGTACCGCTGCCACCATTGCTCGATTACCCGAACCATCTGGCGCGGCTTTGGCTGATTGCCGGCGGCGCAACTGGGACGCCGCTCGAACATGTCTATGCCGTCGACTGGTCGCTCGCATGGGTCAACATCGGCATCGACCTTGTAGCGCTGGTACTTGGTCCAGTCCTCGGCGCTGACGCAGTTGGCCGAATCTGCATAGCCCTGGCGATGCTGCTGCCCGCGCTTGGCTTCGTCCTGCTTGGGCGAGTGATGGCGAAACAATGGCATCCTCTGCTGCTGTTGGGCCCCGTCCTCACGATGAACAGCCTTCTCGCCCTCGGCTTCCTCAATCACCAGATCGCCGTTGGGTTGGCCTTGCTTTTCGCCGCCGGCGATACGGCTTGGCGCGCCGGTGCCATGGCGAAATTTGTCCCGCGCGCGATCGCGGGTGCGTTGATCTCCATCGTGCATCCGTTTGGCGCATTCGCGCTGGCCACGATTCTTGCCTCCCTGGCGATGGGTCAAGAACGTCCGATTCGTGCCGCCTTCGTTCACGCTGTGAGCAGGGCGATCATGGCCGGGAGCCCCGCTTTCATCGGCGGCCTCGCGCTGGCAGCGGCAGCGCCTCATCTTCCTGGCGGCGATCCACGCACAACGGCGGTCGCGTGGGTGTATTCGTGGGGCCACAAGCTCGTCGGACTACTCGCCGGTGTCGTCAGCTACGACCCGGCCATGGAATTTGGCTTGGCCTTGATCCTTGGGTGGCTTGTGTTCCTTGCGGTACGGAGATCCCGCCTGCGTTTGCACGCTGGATTGCTGGCGGGCATCTTGGGATGCATCACGCTTGTCGTCGCACTTCCATCCAATATAGGTGATGCCAGTCAAGTAGAAATGCGACTGGGGGCGCTAGCGTTGACGTTGGCTGCTCTTGCTTTGTTACCAGGATCGGCCGCGGGTCTCGCAGGTGCGCCAGTGTTGGCATTTCTGTCGATTCTTATTTTTGCCCGGACCGGCTACATCACTTATTTCTGGCGGGAAGGTTCGAGAGATATCGCAGCAGTCGAGGAGGTCCTTGCCTTCTTACCACGTGGCACCTCATTGCTGTCTCTGCAGACGGCTTATGGTCCGCAGTCAGCCGGACTTAGAATATACGGTGCCTGGTCACCCGCACTACATTTTCCGACACGCGCCGTTCCACTTAGGCAGGCCTTCGTGCCCACGTTGTTCAGCGCTGCGGGGAAGCAACCGCTTCGCGTACTGCGACCCTGGGCCAGTATCTCTGTTCCGGAGGGCGGCCTGCCGGAGCCGCACTTTCTCCTGATACCGACTCACCCGATGATAAATCAGTACTTTGTATATCTGGCCGATTGGCGGGAGCGTTTTGGGTACATCCTGCTGTTGAATGCGGATGGTACCGACATGCCTGTTCCGGGCGTCGCACTGGTGGCTGATCGAGGCTTCGCGCGCCTCTACCGCATCATGCCTGCGACGGTAGAACAGTAACGCTCCGACGCGTTTCGAAGTACAAGGCCAGTCGGATCGCCTGATACGACACTCTCCTCACGGCTCCAGCGCCACCTCGTACTCCGCCTCCGTCTTCTCCCGCATCTCCGCTTCCGTGACACCCGTCGCCAGCTGGATCAAGGCGAGCCGCGGCGCGCCCTTGCGCGCGATGCGGAAGACCCCGAGGTCGGTGATCACCATGTCCACCACGCGCTGTCCTGTCAGCGGCAGCGTGC